>CAZWJR010000203.1:0-3048 GCA_964634655.1 uncultured Isosphaeraceae bacterium
CAATTCGGGCGGTGGCGCATGAGGGGTTGGTGGTTGCGGCGGGTGGATCGCTTTTGTGTGATGCGGTGACGGGAAAGACGCTGGATCGGAGGGTTCTGCCTTTGGATGTGGTGGTGGAGGCGACGGGGCGATTGACGGCGGATGGTCACAAGGTGTTGATTCTGAAGGACGCGCATGTGACGGGTTACGATTACGTGGCGGTGGGTGAGGGTGCGCTGGACCCGGCATCGGAGTGGTGGTTTGATCGATTGGGGATTGAAGTGCGGTATGTGGAGGATGTGCGGGATGATCCGCATCCGGAGGATTCTGTGCGGGCGGGTGCGGTGGCGTGTGAATCAAAGTTGGGGCCGTTAGCGAGGAGGATGCGAGAGGATCTGGGGGATCGGTGTTTTTTGCAGCATTGGTCGGCGGTGACGGAATCGCATGCGACGGGATCGGCAACGCATCTTCTGGAGATTTTCATGGCGAATGTAAGCAAGTGGACCATGATCCAGGGATACTGCGAGCGGCGCGGGGTTGAGAAGGGGCGGGTGGCGGCAATTGGCGATGGACTGAATGATGTGGAGTTGATTGAGAATGCGGGACTGGGCGTGGCGATGGGGAACTCCTGCAAGGAGGTGGCGGCAGTGGCGGATCGGGTGACGGTGGGTCATGAGAAAGATGGAGTGGCGGTGGCGATTGACAACATTTTGAATGGGGTCTGGTGAGGCGAGATGAGAGAATCCACAGATGTCGCAGATAGCGCAGATGGATTGGTTGTGTGTGCGTGGCTTCTCACCCACCCCCCAACCCCCTCCCTCGAAGGAGGGGGAGTTTTGGTTTTTTGAGAAGCAGTGATTGAAATGCGCGGGTTGGCGGTTGCCTTTCTGGTGTGGGTCCTTACGCTTTTGTGATTGAATCGAGATGCGAGCAATTCCCGGCCGGCCGGTTTGACCCAGCATGAGGGTTGGGCGTTGCTTTCTGCTTCGGAAGCGATGCTGAAGGGCGCGCTGGAGGCGGAGGTTGAGGTTTCGCTGATTGTGGGGCCGGCGCGGGGCGGGTTTGCGAGTTTGATTGGCAGCGCGGCGCGAGCGTGGGATGGCGGAGGAGATTCGGCGTTGGCGGAATTGTTGCGGCGGCACAACACGAGAGTGGTTGCGGCTCCGGATGCGAATCGCGCGGTTGTGTTGGCGGCGCAAGCGGCGCGAACTGGTCGGGCGGCGTTTGCGATGATTCCGAATGAGGAATTGGATTTGACGATGGGATCGATCGCGGCGATGGGACAGGCGGGGAGCGATGGATTCAGCGGCACGATGTGCGTGGTGCTTGAGGACGATCCGGCGAGGAACTCTTCCTGTCCGAGGCGGGCGGTGCAGCGGTTGAATCTGCCATGCATCGAGCCGAGCAATATTCAGCAGTTGCGTGATGGGATGGAGGAAGCGTTGCGATTGAGCAAGGCGTTTCGTGGGCCAGCGGCGATGGTAGTGCATGCATCGCTGCTGCGATCGGCGGACACGCTGGAGATGGAGCCAAACCGTGTGCTGGGATCTGTGGATGCGATTCTTGCGGCGAAGAAGCGGGCGCGGAATATTCGATGGACGGCGGCGGGGGGCTTGATGCGGGTGGCGCGGCGGCTGGCGTTGAACAGGTTTCGCGCGGTAACTAGCCCGGGGGAACGGGTGTCGGTGGGATTTGTCACGGTGGGGCCGGCGGATGGATCGATTCTGCACATTACCAATGCACTGGGATTGAACGGACGGGTGCCGGTTTTGCAGTTGGGATTGATTCATCCGATAGATGAATCTGCGGTTGGGCGATTGCTGACGCGATGTCAGAAAGTGATTGTGCTGGAGCCGCGGCCCGGGGTGATTGAAGCGAGTGTGTTGGAGGTGGCGGAGACGATGCGGCGTATGGGTGAGCAGCCGGCGACGGTGTGGGGGCGCACGCTGCCGCCGGATGGTGATGGGGTTGAGATCAGGATGGAGACGGATCGCGATCTGCATCCATCGATTCTGGTGAGGAAGGTGACGCATTTGCTGCATGCGATTCGGCCGATGGCGCAGGTGGCGGCGCAGTTGGCGCCGGAGGCGGCGAAGGTTGGGATTGCGGTTCCGGGGAGGGAATCTGGTGCGGGAGTGAGCGCGGCGATTCTGGAGGTGAAGCGGATACTGACGGATGTGGATCAATGGCTGCGAGAGCGAGCGCCGCTGGAGGAGAATGAATTGCCGGCGACGATGCTGGCGATTGACGGAGGTGCACCGGCGACGTTTACGGGGCGAGTGGTGCCGGTGGAAACGTGGACGCATCAGCGATTTCAGCATGAGGGGATTACGGCGCTGGCGCAAGCGAGCCGCGAAAAACGACCGTGGATTTTTGTGGCTTGCGAATCGGCGACGGAGGCGGTGAACGATCTGGAGCGATTGGCGCGGGGTGCGGCGCCTGGGGATGCGGCGGAGCGGGTTACAGTTGAGGTGGGGAATCTGGCGGATCGAACGAAACTGCGGGATTTGTTTCGTGAGGCGGCGCAGGCGGATCGGTTGACGGTGATTATTGTGCGGGACGGTCCGCCGGCGCAGTATGACGTGACGGCGGTAGAGCAATCGATGAATGAGATTGATCGACTGGGGTTTGAGCCGCGGCAGCGATTGGTGCGGGTGGCGGATGAGATTTGCGCGATACGACAAGCGCCTGTGGATGCAGTGGAGCGATTGGCGAGCGGTGCGGGTGAGGCCTCATCGCTGGAGAATCGATTGGTTGTGGAGCCGCTGCAACGGACGGAGAAGACGAAGTTCAGTTTGCGAGTGCGGCCACTGCTGGAGGAAGTGGAAGTTGTGCGAACACGGCCGCCGGCGCGTGAGTGGGAGGACAAGAGTGCGGCGAAGTTGGCCTTGCCGCGTCCGATACATGGGCAGCAATCGCAATGGCGTGCGCATGTGGCAGGATTTCGGGGTGATGCGCCGGGAGTTGGTGCGATGGTGCTGTGCGAGGCGGGGCGGCACATGGGATACCGGGTGCGTTGCATTGCAGATCCGACGGCGTTGGGAGGGGGGAGGAGGGCGTGGGCGCAGG
>CAZWJR010000203.1:3058-5677 GCA_964634655.1 uncultured Isosphaeraceae bacterium
TTGCGCAGCCGAGCGCGGGCGAGGTTGCTTCGCCGTTGAGCATTGCGATTCCGTATGGAGAAGCGGACTTTCTGTTGGGGTTGGATGAAATGGAGACGCTCCGAGCGGTGGCGAGCGATCCGATGCTGCGTGTTACGCAGGGGGATCGGACGTGTGTGATTGCCAATATCAGCAAGGCTGATGAGGAAGCGGATGATGATCGGGCGGTAGCGTTGCGGGAGGCGACGCGCGATGCGCTGCGAGGGGCAACGAGAACGGATGGACGGATGATGGAGGATTTCGCATCGGCGTGCAGGACGTGGTTTCACACGGATCGGGTGGCGGATGTGGCGATGCTTGGGGCGGCGTTTCAGTTCGGGTTTGTGCCGGTTTCACTGGAAGCGATGGAGAGTGCGGTGCAACTGGCGGAGGCGCGGGGTTACGGGCGATCGCGGGAGGCGTTTGAATTTGGGAGACGGCTGGCGGTGGATTCGGACTTGTTGGAGAAACATGAGGATGAAGTGGGGGAACAGGTGGAACGATTGGCGCGACGAATTGTTTTATCGTTGAGTCGAGGTACGTGGGGCGCGGGGAAGAGGGCTAGGAATTTTTCGGAGTTGTTGAAAAGGAATCTGCGGGCGATGGCGGGGCTGGCGGAGAGTGCGGCGGGGCGTGAGGCGCGACGGGATTTTGTGCTGGCGTGCCATCGGTGCAGGATCTGGGGAGGATTGGAGTTGGCGGAGCGATACGCGCAGATGATTGTTGCCTTGTATGCGGTTGATCGGGCCGAGATGGGGCGATCGTTGACGTGCAATGCGGTGCTGCCACTGGCGGATGCGATATTGATTCGCGATCCGTTGTTTATTGCGGGTATGGCGACGAGTTCGGAACAGAGGCGGCACATGCGTCAGCGGATGAACGTGAAACTGGCGCGCGGGGACCGCATTGAGCGAAAGTATCTGACGCGACTGGAATTGATTGGATTCAATCGGCGAATGCGTGGTGATTTGCGGACGAGCGACTGGCCGGCGCGGGCGGTTTCGTTCATGCGGCGGTTTGTGCCAGGGCGATGGCGCGGGACACGGCGCGATCGAGAGTTGCGCGATTTTGTGATGGAGTTTGTGAAGAAAGCGGCGGCGGGGGCTGGGCAGGAATATGAGCAATGGGCGGGCGCGATGCATCGATTGCATTTGCAAGCGGCGGAGAACCGACTGCGGGGCATGGCGATTGCGGAGGTGAAAATGTTGGTGCAGCAGGAGGTTGGGGTGCGTCAGAACGTGCTGGCGACAGAGTCAATTGTTGGTGTTTGATTATTTGCGTGCAACGATCTGTGGACTTGCGGCTTTTCACCCACCCCCTAGCCCCCTCCCTCGAGGGAGGGGGATAAGCGGTGTTACTGGATATGGAATGTGCGAAGTCACAAGCGTGGGATCGGGCGGAATGATGAGGGGTTGCGGGGTTTGAAAGTTGTTGCGGCCTACCCACCCCCTAGCCCCCTCCCTCAAGGGAGGGGGAATGGGATTGGCGATGTTCGTGACGTAGTTGGCCGCAGGCAGCGGCGATATCACGGCCGCGGCTGGCGCGGAGGTGGGCGTTGACGTGCTTGGTTCGGAGGGCTTCCTGAAATGCGAGTACGTCCTGTGTGGTTGGGCGGTCGAAGGGGAGGCCTTTGACTTCGTTGTAACGGATGAGGTTGACGTTGGCGCGGAGGCGCGTGGCGAGGGCGGCGAGTTGGCGGGCGTGGTCGAGGCGATCGTTGACGCCACGCAGGAGGAGATATTCGAGTGTGATTTCGCGGCCGGACTTTTGGAAGTATTCATCGCAGGCATCGAGGAGTTCTTCGATGGTGGCGTAGTTGGCCCAGGGAATGAGTTGGCGGCGGAGCTCATCGTTTGGAGCGTGGAGGCTTAGCGCGAGAGTGACGGGGATATCGAAATTGACGAGTTTGCGGATGGCGGCGGGCAGGCCGACGGTTGAGACGGTGATTTTGCGTGCGCTGATGCCCATGCCCCAAGGAGCGTTGAGTGTGCGAATGGCGCCGGTGACGTTGGCGAAGTTGGCGAGGGGTTCACCCATGCCCATGAAGACGACGTTGGTGATGCGGGATTGTTCGCGCGCTTTGCCAGCGGAAAGGCGATGGACCTGCTCAACGATCTGGCCGATGCTCAAGTTGCCATCAAGTCCACCGAGACCGGAGGCACAGAATTTGCAGCCGACGGGACAGCCGATCTGGCTGGAGATGCAGGCGGTGCGGCGGAACTCTGTGGGGATCATGACGCATTCGGTTTGTCGATTTGGATCGGAGCCGAGTTGCGGGAGGGAATGGGTGGGTTCTTCGGAAATGTTTGCGGTGGAATCGGAAGAGGAATTGCGAGGCCAATCGATGAGGAGTTTTTCCGTGCCATCGGTGGCGGTTTGTCGGCGGAGTTCTGTGCCGGAGTGGAAGATGAGTTGATCGGCGAGCAGACGGCGGTGCGGCTGCGCGATGTTGGTCATGAGGAGCGGATCGATGATTCCCTTGGCGTAGACCCAATCCATGAGTTGCGAGCCAAGGAAGGCGGGCAAGCCGTTGGTTTTGCAGAAGGCGGCGAGGGATTGAGGATTGAGATCAAAGAAATGCAGCATGAGATCCCATTCCTC
>CAZWJR010000204.1:0-5656 GCA_964634655.1 uncultured Isosphaeraceae bacterium
TGAGTTCCGTTCGTTGCATTCCTGTCACTGGCTTAGAGGGCTGCTGGAGCCGAATCAATCACTCGAAGAAGCGTCCACGACTTGGTCTTGGAAATCGGCCGGCACTCCGCTATCTCCACGCGATCGCCCGTCTTGGATGCGTTCTTCTCATCATGCACATGCAGAACGGTCTTCTTCTTCAGGTACTTGCCGTACTTGGGATGCTTGACCGAGAAACTGATCGCAACCGTGCGAGTCTTGCTGCGCTTGTCGGAGGAGACGATGCCGATCTTGCGGGGCGAATTCTCCGGGACGTTGATTTCGTGAGTGTGGCTCATATGAAAAAGTTCTAAGTGCTGTGTGCGGGGTACCGATTACTTGGCAACGGCCTTTCGACGACGAGAGCCCGCTTCCGTAAGCAGCCGGGCGATATCCTTCTTGACCTTGTTGAACTGCGAAGTGTCTTCGATCTTCTCGGTTACAGCCTGCGTGCGCAGTTCAAACAGCCGCTGGCGCAAACGATTGGTCTCAACCTTGACTTCTTCGTCCTTCAATTTGTGAACTTCTTTGGCGTTCATGGGAGTAATTCGTGTTTAGACGGAGATGCGGCGGCCGACGAAGCGGCAGCGGACGGGCATTTTGTGAGCAACGCGGGCAAACGCCTGCTTGGCGACGTCTTCCGGGACGCCGGTGATTTCAAAAAGAATCGTGCCGGGCTTGCACCGAGCAGCCCAGTATTCAGTCTCGGCCTTTCCCTTACCCATGCGTGTTTCCAACGGCTTCTTGGAAATCGGCTTGTCCGGGAACACACGGATGTAAACCTTGCCCGCACGACGAAGGAAGTGCATGGCCGCAACACGGCCAGCCTCCAACTGGCGAGCCGAAATCCAGTGCGACTCCAACGCCTGCAAGCCGTAATCTCCGTAGGCAACGTAATTGCCGCGCGTGGCGTTGCCTTTCAGCACACCTCGCTGTTGCTTGCGGAACTTCACTCGTTTGGGCATGTTGGCCATGGAAAAATCCTGTCAATTCAAACCAAGATCGAAAATTCAAAATCCAAATTCAAACACACTTACCTGCGACCTCGGGCTCGGGCCCTTGCGCCCGCAGCCTTGGAATCAATCTGCTGATCCTCAGCATCCGTAAACAATCCCTTGAAGACCCACACTTTCACACCGATGGTTCCGTACGTGGTGAACGCGTGCACCAGGGCGTAATCGACGTTCGCCTGCAAAGTCGACAGCGGAATGGAGCCAAGACGGGTATCAAACGTACGGGACATTTCCGCGCCGCCCAATCGCCCTGAAATCTGAATGCGAATCCCCTTTGCACCAGCCTGCATCGCACCCTCCGTACGCTGCTTGAGCAGGCGACGGAAATTGGCGCGCTTCTTCATCTGCTCGCCAATGGCTTCGCCAATGAGTTTGGCATCGGTGTCCGGATTCTTGATCTCAAGAATCTTGACAATAACCTTGCGACCGGTGAGAGCCTGAAGATCGTTCGTCAACTTCTCAATTTCCGCGCCCTTGGGACCAATGACGAGACCCGGCCGTGCGGTCTTGACGATCACCGTGAGTTCTTCACGGGTGCGCTCAATGTGAATATCGCTGACCGCAGCGAACGGCGGCGTACGGTTCAGCCGCTTGTCCACGTATTTGCGAATCTTGTAGTCCTCAACCAACAACTCCGCAAAGAGCGCCTTGGGGGCGTACCAGCGGGACTTGTGGGCTTCGGTGATGCCGACTCTCAATCCAAATGGATGGGTTTTCTGTCCCATTATGATTCCTTTTCATCCACGGCGACAACCAGATGACTGGTCCGCTTGAGAATTTGATGAGCGCGCCCACGGTCCTTGGGTTGAAAGCGCTTGATGGTGGGGCCTTCGTCCACGCGAGATTCCGTAACGAAGAGATAACGACGATCGGCGTCGTTCTCCTCTGCGTTGGCGATGGCGCTCTTGAGTACGTACTTCAAGAACCAGGCGCCGCGACGCTTGGAAATATCCAATTGCGTCAGGGCGTCGTCCACCTGCTTGCCGCGGATCAGTTCCGCGTCCAGCCGCACCTTGCGCGGGGAGATGCGTGCGAATCGATGTGATGCTTTGTAAGCCATGTGATGCTACCTGTGCGGCGAACTCAATCCTTATCCTTGCCCTTGCCGCCGCCGCCCTTCGCTGGCGCTGCTGGCGCTGCGTCGGAAACGACGCCTTCCTTCTTGTTCGTGTGCCCGCGAAACGTGCGGGTGTGGCTGAACTCGCCAAGTTTGTGTCCCACCATGTCCTCGGTCACAAAGACATCCGGAAACGCACGTCCGTTGTGAACTTGAAACGTGTGGCCGACAAACTCCGGCACGATGGTGCATGAGCGCGCCCATGTCTTGATTGGCTGACGCCGATTGCTCGTGTTCAATCGTTCCACCTTGCGGTAGACGCTTTCAACGACGTAGGGACCTTTTTTGGTTGATCGTGACATGGTGTTTCGTGTTTGCTCTAGGTGACTAAAAATCAAGTCTTGATCTTCAACTGACCATAACGACGGCTCTTGCGTCGACGGATAATGCGGTAATCGGTCCACTTGCCGGGCTTGCGCGTGTGTCCGCCCTTGGCCTTTGTGCCGGATGGACCGCAAGGTTCGCGGCCACCCTTGGATCGCCCTTCGCCGCCGCCCATCGGGTGAGCATGGTGACTCATCGCCATGCCGCGGGTTTTCCCCTTGCGACCCTTCCAGCGATTGCGGCCAGCCTTTCCAAGTTTCACGTTCTGATGATCAATGTTGCCGACCTGCCCGATCGTGGCTCGGCAATCAAGCGAGACCTGCCGAATTTCACCAGAAGGCAGCACCAACGTGGCCCACTGGCCTTCCTTGTTTGACAGCCGTGCACCAGACCCAGCAGACCGACAGAGGCCGCCAGCCTTGCCTGGCTCAAATTCAATGTTATGAACCGTAAGACCCGTCGGAATATGCCGCAGTGGCATCGTGTTGCCGACTTCAGGTTCAATCGGTTTGGCAGAACTAAGCACAGTACTGCCGGCTTTGAGGCCGCGCGGCGTCAGCATGTATCGCAGCGTGCCATCTTCATACTTCAACAGCGCGATGTGACATGTGCGGTTGGGATCGTATTCAATCCCCACAACCGTCGCGGGCACGTCGTCCTTGATACGACGGAAATCAACGATGCGATAACGGCGCTTGTGTCCGCCAGCCCGGCCCTGAACGGTGCAAACGCCCTGGACGTTGCGACCGCCGCTGCGATTGATCACGCCGAGAAGCGACTTCTCCGGCGCAAACTTCGTCACCTCTTCGTGCAGGTTGACCGAGGCATTTCGCCGGCCGTTGGTGGTTGGTTTGTAGATTCGAATGGCCATGGGTGTCAGGGGGCAGAAGTCAGAATTCAGTGGTCAATTAGAACAAATCGATCTTGTCATCGGGGTGTACCTTCACAAGAGCGCGCTTGTGCGCCCCGTGAACATACGGGCCAAACTTGTTGCGCTTCGTGCGGCCGCGCCGGTTTTGCGTAGCGACTTCCAGCACGCGAACGCTGTACATCGTCTGCACCGCGTTCTTGATCTGCGACTTCGTCGCCTTGGAATCAACTTCAAAACCGTATCGATTGAACGCGTCAGCCAGAAACGTGTTCTTTTCCGTAATCAAAGGGCGATGGATCACGCGGGTTGGCATCATGACTCAACGGCCTCCTTCTTTTTGCTCGTCTTCTTTGGGGCGCTCTTGGCGGCAGGCTTCGGCTTCTTCGCCGTCTTCTCGCTCTTTGGTTTAGCGACCGGTGCATCCGCCTCACCGTTTTCCGCCGTCCACAATGTTCCGTTCACAAATGATTCCAATGATGTGCGATCAACCACAAGAAAGCGGTGATTCAGAAGATCAAAAGCGTTGAGTTGATCAACCCGAATCGTGTCCACATCGGGAATGTTGCGGGCCGAAAGGGCCGCATTGCGATTGGCCGAATCCACTGCTACCAGACACGAACGATCGACACCAACGGCTTCCAGCAATGTCACGAACTCGCTCGTCTTGGGCTGCGAGAAATCCAGATCGACAAAGCACTTCACTTCGTTATCCACCAGCTTCGCCAGCAGAGCATTCCGATTTGCCAGACGCCGCATCTGCTTTGGCATGTCGCGGCGGAAATCATCATGCGTCCGCAACTTCGCAAACGCCACGCCGCCGCCTTTACGCAAATTGGTACGGACCGTACCTGCACGAGCGCCGCCGGTGCCCTTCTGCTTGTAAATCTTTCGGGTGGAACCTTCCACACGGCTGCGGTTCTTGGTGCGTGCAGAGCCTTGACGCCTGTTCGCATGGAACATGACATACGCCTGCTTCAGCAGGGCATGACGCACCTCGCTGCCAAGTTGCGCTTCGTCAATGGCAAGGGTGTCAACCTTCTTGCCCGTCTTGTTGTAGATAGGGAGTTCGATCATTGTTTCATACCTTGCGTCATCCGGACTGAAATCCGTCTGCCGCGTGCTTTCTTGGTGCCTCACCCTCCGCGTGCCTGTTTGTGTCTTCCTTCAACACACCGGAATCACAATTCCGGGGAACGGGGCAGGGGTCTTGACTCGGTTCATCATGCTGTTTTGATCGAGTGGTTCCTGTTCCGGAGTTCCGGGGTTCAGGCCTTCACGATTCACCGGGGATTTATTTCCCGGCTTCAGCCACTTTCCTCGCTTTCGATCGATTCAAACGAATTGCTTCGCGGATAAACAACAAACCGTGATTGGCGCCGGGCACTGGACCCTTCACCATCAATAGATTCTTTTCCGGATCAACGGCAATCACATCCAGGTTGCGCATCGTGACGCGCTCATTACCCATGCGACCGCCCATCCGCTTGCCCTTCTTGGGCTTGGGCCCAAGACCGCGGTTCGTCGCATGTCCGCCGATGGATCCACCGTGCCGGTGCATACGCTCCGTACCGTGACTGGCGAACATGCCTTTGAAATTATGCCGCTTCATTACCCCCTGTGTCCCCTTCCCCTTGCTCACACCCACCACATCAACGTACTTCACATTCTCCAGCGATGTCACGTTGAACGTCTGTCCCAACTGAAATTCCCCAGCAGCCTTGTCGTCCTTCAATCGCAATTCACGGTGCATTCGCTTCGGTGCAGAGCCTGCCTTGGCGTCATGGCCAATGACAGCCATCGTGCTGCGGCGGGGCTTGACATCTTCAAATGCGATCTGCACGGAGGCATAGCCATCCGTCTCGGTGGTCTTCACCTGCGTGACCGCGCACGGGCCGGCTTCAATCACGGTGACAGGGACATTGGTCCCGTCTTCCATGAAGAATCGAGTCATGCCGATTTTGCGACCAAGAATTGCGGCGGGCATAGTGAACACTTTCCAGGAAATCAGGCCTTGATCTTGACGAAAACGCCCGCAGGAACGACAAGCCGGTTCAGGGCTTCCACAGTGCGGGCGTTTGGTTCAGTAATGTCGATGATTCGCTTGTGTGTGCGAATCTCAAATTGTTCACGCGACTTCTTGTCGATGAATGGGGAGCGATTAACCGTGTAGATTTCGCGCCTTGTCGGCAGCGGAACCGGACCAGCCACTCGTGCTCCGGTGCGCTTGGCGTGGTCAACGATCTCCTTCGCCGAGGCATCCAAGGCCTGGTGGTCGTACGCTTCCATCCGAATTCTTATCTTGCCGCCTGTCAT
>CAZWJR010000205.1:0-5653 GCA_964634655.1 uncultured Isosphaeraceae bacterium
CAACGCAAGACCCCAACCGGAGAGGAACGAGCAATCGCAGTCGTAGACTTTTGAATCATTCACGCGGTCGAGGATGATGCCGTTCTGTGTTTTGCGTGCCCTGATGTCGTGAAGCGTCACGTTTGCGGAGTTCTCAATACAGATTCCCGCGCCGTAGTTGGTTCTCCACTCATGATTGTCATTGGCATGGGGCCAAAGCCAATCAGAGGCATCCTCGGCAGCAGGTGTGGATTTCAAATGCTGGTGGAAATTGTTGGAGACATCGCAGTTGGCGATGGTCAAAGCATCAGCATTGACGGCGAGTATGCCGACTTTGTAGCCCGAGACGTTGAGATTTTTGAGCGTAACGTCTTTTGCGGTGATCTTCACGCCGATACCGGCAAAGGAATCGGGCAGTTGTGCAGGTTCTGCGCCGTGCAATCGCTGGTTGTTGAAGTCGACCGTGATGTTGGCGCCGGTGATGTGAATGACGCCGTTGTTGTCGGCATCAATAATCGGCCCGGCGGTCTCATCAATTCTGATCGTGCAGGATTGCGTTATTTCAACGTTGTCGCGGTCGATCGTGATAACCGGCGGATCAGCGACGACGAACACAATAGGAAGCATCCAAAACATGGCGGGCCTTCCAAAAGCCTTGCGCGTGCAAAGCCGCAAGCGGCTAGATCGTCAATCCAAAATCCCAAATCGCTTACACCTGCACGACTTCCGCGGACTTCTTGTTGCTCATCTGTTCGATCTGATCGATGTGCTTCTTGGTCATGTCCTCGATCTGCGTCTTGGCGGTCTTGCCCTGGTCTTCTGACAGATGTGCGTTCTTGTCCTTGACTAGGCCATCAACGTGCTTGAGCGCATCACGACGCTCGTTACGGATGGCGATCTTGGCTTCCTCGCCCATCTTCTTGACCTGCCCCACAAGTTGCTGACGACGCTCTGCGGATGGTGCGGGCACGCTGATGCGGATGGATGTGCCTTCGGACATTGGGTTCAAACCCAGGTCCGCTTTTTCGATCGCCTTGATGATGTCGTTCTTAGAGGAAGGATCAAAGGGTTTGACGAGCAGTTGATTGGGTTCCGGAATGCTGACGGAGGCGATCGATTTGAGGTCTGTGGGGTTTCCGTAGTAATCCACCTTGACGTAATCAATGAGTGCAGTGGTAGCGCGGCCGGTGCGCAAGCCCCGCAACTCTTTTTCGTAGTGCTCAATTGACTTTGCCATCTTGGCTTTGCAGTCACGCAGAATCTGGTCGAGGTTCATGTGTGGCTCCTGGCTCGGAAAGTGCTGAAAACAGCCATCATACTTCAAAATCCGGTTGCTTGCGGTATGGCAGGGTCCGCGCCGGGAAATCGCGCAGAGGCAGAATCTGCGATCATCGCTTGGAATTGTCGTTGCTCACCAGCGTGCCGAGACTTTCACCTTCCACAACGCGGCGGATGTTGCCATGCACTTTGAAATCAAACACGATGACCGGCAGATGATGCTCCATGCACATCGCCAGGGCGGTCATGTCCATCACCTTCAACTGCTTCTCAATCGCTTGCGCGAAGGTGAGTTTCTCATAGCGTGTGGCTTTGGGATCGGTCTTGGGATCGCCCGTGTAGACGCCATCAACCTTGGTGGCCTTGAGGAGAATTTCGGCATTGAGCTCCGCACCGCGCAGAGCGGCACAGGTATCGGTGGTGAAGAACGGGTTGCCGGTGCCAGCGGCGAGAATGAGGACGCGGCCTTTTTCAAAGTGACGCAACGCGCGGGCGCGGATGAAGCGTTCCGCCACGGCGGGAATATCAATGGCAGACATCAATCGTGCAGGCTGGCCCATGGATTCCAGCGTGGTCTTCAAGGCCAGGCCGTTGATGACCGTTCCGAGCATTCCCATGTAGTCGGCGGTGGATTGGTCAATGTTGCCCTTCTTGGCGAGGACCGCTCCGCGGATCATGTTGCCGCCGCCGACCACAACGGCGATTTGTGTGCCGCATTTGGCAGCGTCGATGATCTCACCGGCGATGATGCCAAGTTCCTCCGGATCAATGCCAAATTGCCCGGGTTTGGCGAAACTTTCGCCACTGATCTTCAGCACCAGGCGATGGTAATGGGGAGCGGGCGGCTTGGGCATGGTGGACTTCGAGGATTTGGCTGAAAGCACCGGCATAGGTGAGGCCGTCACAGCGAACAGATGCAATTGGACCGCGAGGAAGGCGGAAGGTCAAGCGGCGGCGGGCACGCACTGACGGTGGAACAGGCGTCTGGCCTGTTCCAACCCGCACAGGCGAGACGCCTGTGCCACCAGTCTTCGCCAGCATCCCGTCGATGGGGAAACCATCACATCCTAGTATCATGGAGCCGCATTGCCGGGCTTCGCGGCAACCTCACCAATGTTTCGCCGTATGGAATTATTGTGACTTCACCACCGGCCAACCCCTCGCCCGCCATCACGCAACTGAAGCAGGAGTTGGCGCAACTGCAGCAGACGGTGCGGTTGATGGAGGAGCGGCGGCAGCAGGCGATTGAGCAACGTCGTCGCCGGTTGGCGATTATCGGCGGTTCGCTTTCCATGTTGTTTCACATCGCGCTGCTGACGTATCTGGCATTGATGTTTCGCGGCGGGACCGGTGGGGGTAATGCGGCCGCCGGTACGACGTATGAACTGGCGATCCTCAATCAGGAAGAGTTAAGCGAACTTGAATCGGTTTCTTTTGATTCGGTGGAAACCGGTGCGGTAACGTCGGAGCAACCATCGATTGAAACGCAGGCACTGACGGCGGCAAATCCTTCGCCGGCGTCGTTGGGCACTTCGGCGGCTACAGCGCCAACGTTGGGAGGCGATGGCGGCGGAAGCGGCGGGGGCAGCGGCGGTGATGGTTTTGGAATGGGCGGCGGAAGCGGCGGCGGCGGGGGGACTTCGTTCTTCGGCATCAGTTCCAAAGGCACACGGATCGCCTACATCATCGATATCTCCGCATCCATGGCGGAGAACAACAAGCTGGAGATCGCCAAGGCGGAGATGATTCGCTCGCTTGAAGCGCTGCCGGATTATGCATCGTTCTATGTGGTGCTGTTTTCGTACAACCACACGCTGCCGCCCATGCAGAAGGATTGGATGAAAGCCCGCAAGGCGATTGTGAGCCAGTTTGCGGCGTGGTTGGCGGACGTTGGCCCCGGCGGCGGCACCGCGCCGCGATCCTCGTTCCTTCAGATTTTTGCTCTGGAATTGCGCCCTGATGTAATTTATTTTCTCACCGATGGCGGATTCAATGACATTACCGTTGAGGAAATTACAGAATTGAACCGGCGCGGCAAACGCGCTTCGATTAACACGATTCAATTTGGTGATCGCAGCAACGAGGAATTGTTGAGGCAAATCGCCAAGGCAAACGGCGGCATCTATCGCTTCGCACCGACGGGAGGCGGATGAGAGCGGTTGCCTTGCTGTGCTGCGTCATCGGCGGGTGCATGGTCAACGCGGCCGGGGCCGATGTGGTCATTCAGCGCAGCGGCATGGCAGCGATCGAAGGGCACATAACAAAATTGGATGATGCGGGAATCACCATTCAGCGATCAACCGGCGCGCCGGATTTTGTTCGCTGGGACATGGTGCGCGAGGTGATCACAGATCACCCCGATCCTTCGTTGGATCAACGACTCAAAGATGCGGACAGTCTTTGGCGAGCCCGAACGCGGCTGGAACGCAACGACACCACATTGGCCGAACCGCTTTTTGAACGGCTGTTTGAGAAGTATCGTGGGCAAACCAACGAAACCGCCCTGCTGGTTTGCGAGGGGCTGCTGCGATGCAGACTGGCACGGGGAGCCAACGATGCGGCCGTGATTCCCGCGCTGGAAACGGCACGGCTGCGAAGAGCAATTTCCACGGCGTCCAATATCTACAACCTTCTGCCGCCGGCGATTGATGACCGCACTTCGCTTTGCCCCAGCCTGCCGCCGACGTGGGTGGTGACATCCAACCTTATTAAGTTGGAACGCGATCTTGGTGGTTACAACGCCGGTGCGGATACGGTTGTGGCCGGACTGGCGTTGTTGTATCGAGAGGCGGCAGCGAAGGAATTGGGGATTCGCAGTGATGGCAGCCATCCCGTTCTTGCGGCGGATCATCCCGGAATTCTGATCCTGCGGGCGATTGTGGAAATTCAAGACCGTGATCCGACGAAGCGCGATGCCGCACGCAAGGCGATGGCCGCGAATGCCGCCGCCAAATCTGGATGGGAGCAGGCGTGGTCCTATTATTTTCTAGGGCTGTCGCAATTGAATGAGCCATCGGAATCGCGAAGCGGATTCTCCAGTGATGAAGGGCAGTTGAACCTGGCGCATGTACCTGCCCAATTCGCCGCCATGCAGCCGTATCTGGCTGGGTTGGCGCTGGCAAAACTTGCCATTGCCTGCGAAACTGCAGGTGAGGCGGCATCGGCGGCGTCGCTTCGATCAGAATTGGCGGCTCGTTTTCCGCATCATCCTGTTCTGGCCACCATGAAAAACAGGCCCGCCGCAGTACAGCCAGTCGCTACGTCCAACAGTCATCAGGCAAACACCAGCAAGGATTCATCATGAACTCATTTCTCATCATGCTCGCTCAAACCGGAGCAGATACAGCCGGAAGTGGAAACGCCACCCAGGGGGCTTCGGGCTCAATTTGGAAAATCATTCAATCCGGCGGCATTGTGGGAGGAATCATCATCGGATTGAGCGTGGTGGCGCTGACGATGATCATCATGTACATGGTGCAGATTCGCCGCAAGGTGCTGGTTCCGCCTCAACAGGTGGAAGCGCTGGATGGCCTGCTGTCGCGCGGTGACACGGTTGGTTCACTGGAGTTCTGCCTGCGTCCGGAGAACGATTCATTCACAACGCGAATTCTTGCTGCGGGGCTCACTCGTTTTCAGCGGTCAGCGTTTGGCGCGTTTGAGATCAAGTCTGCGGTGGAAGAAGCAGGCGAAGAGCAAGTAGCAAAGTTGTATCGATCCACGGATGTATTGAGTGTGATCGGTTCCATTGCGCCGTTGCTGGGTCTGCTGGGAACGGTTCTGGGAATTGTGGGCGCGTTCGATACGCTTTCGGCCGGTTCCACGCCGGACCACAAGGCCTTGGCGGGCAACATCAGTCTCGCGCTGGTAACGACGTTGTTGGGGCTGATCGTCGCCATTCCGTGCATGGCGCTGTTTACTTACTTTCGCAATCGAATTGACGCATTGGCTTCCGAGGCAGGCGTGGAGATTGAGCGGCTGCTGTTGCATTTGGAATCGCCAACGACGATGCGCCCGCCAGTTGAGCCGCGTCCGTCATTTGCGCCGCGTCCCGGCGGCGCTGCTCCGGCCGTCAGCGCCCCCAAAAACGCCTGAACCATGCGATTTACCCGCAAGAAAAAACCAGCCGGCGATTTTGGCGTGGTGGTGACATCCCTGCTGGATGTCAACTTCCTGCTCATCATGTTCTTTCTGATGACCGCGCATTTTCAGCAGGAGACGCACGCGCTCCTGGACCTGCCCCGTGAAAAAGGCGAGGAGAAAGCCAAACCCGACGAGGCCGGATTGGTTGTGAACATCAACGCTGCCGGCGAGGTGATCGTTTCCAACAACAAGGTTGATGCGGACGAACTTCGCACCCTCGTCCGCAAGCAATTGGAATTGAAGGAAACGCCCGGAC
>CAZWJR010000206.1:0-5543 GCA_964634655.1 uncultured Isosphaeraceae bacterium
GCCGGATTCGCCCCGGTCGAACCGCTGGGTTTGAAGCGGCAACGAAGGTGACGGTGTAAGAATTGCGATGCGTTCACCCCTGTCTCCGCATACAGCAGCCCGTGTGAGAGAATCGGTCGCCAAGTCCGGAGGCAATTCGAGTTCAACCCAGGCGATCTGATTCTCGTTGAGTTGCAAAAGGTGCGGCTGCCCGCCGGGTCGCTCGGGAACGAGCAATGCGATCGGTCCGCCAATCGCACCGACAAACGAAGTGAGCAATCCATCGCCCGGCAAGCTTGGGGCAACATCGAGTCGGTCGCTGGGAATAGCGACGTAGCCACCAAGAGCTGGGTCTGGCTGAACTTTGACCGTGAAAACTTCGCGGCGCGGATTCGACGACGGAGTGCTTTCAAAAACCACCCAAGCCCGATCGTTCCACGCCGCCACTGCGGCTGGCATTTGGGTCAGGGAACCCTGAGGCCGAAAGAACGGGCCAGGCATATCAAGTGCGAAGTGGCAGAGGTTGTAGCCGTTGGATGCTGAAGCCGCCGGAGTAACAAAGAACAAATGCCCGCCCCCGCTGTCTCCCCCACTGGTAGCGAGGATGTCATGATCAGCCGCAGATGCAGAACTGGCCAGCGCTGCCGCATGAAAGGCCGTGACGAGCGCGATGACGAAAAAATGCCGGGGCATGATGCGATCATAACGGGTTGGTAGAACAACAGGTGGAATGGGCTCTGCTAAGCACCAATCAGGGCGTGGTTCGCTCGATCCTGTTCGGACGCAGCGCGTTGATGAGCATTTCAAGATTGAAAACACGCTTCATTTGCTCTGGATCAACTTCGGTGGTGGCGTCATTGATGACAATCTTGACTTGACCTTCCCGGATATCGGAATTTGCATCACCAGTCGTCGGACTGCCAAGTTCCATGACGCAAGGCATCTTGGGCAGCGCCGCAACGGAGACACCCGGAACCTTTACGGATTGGAAATTGCGGAGATCGCTGAAAAAAACAACGCCCGACCCATCGGTTGAGAGGGATTCCACCTTCTTGGGAAGATGAGAGGTGCGGTCAAAATAAACTCGTATCGGCGCATCAAGACCACGGCTGGAAATCATCCATGCATCGAGTCCAGCGTCGAATTGAACAGCGGGCTGCGGTTCTTCCATCGGTAACGGCGTGAACGCAATAAGGTCCAACAGGGCAGAAGGCGTCACACTCACAGCGCCGCGATCCTCATCCGTCACCAGCAGATTATTGGGACCAACACGAAGGATGCGATCGTCGTTGGTCAGATCAAAAAGCCATGACTGCGTGCCATCACACCCCAGCCAGGCAAGATTCTCGCCAAGTTTCTCGATCCGCAATGCCGTGCGCCGAGGCGCCTTCAGCCAAAGTTCCACATTTCCCTGCTCGGTGTGATGCCCCTTCTTGTCGCCCCAACGGAGTTCCACCACCCCACTGGCGTATACAGTCTGAAGCATCTGCAACCGGGCATTGTGGGCCGCTGCCAGTTCGCTGTACTTGGGATACTCCGATGGCGGCGGTGGCCCTTTTGGCGGCGACTTGCAGCCGGAGATAACCAACAGCGTCCAGAGTCCAACAAACCCAATTCCAATACGCTTCATGCTGTGGCCGCTCATAACTCGCTCTGCAGGACTTCGCTAAGTTGATCGATCAGTTCGCGGACGTCATCATCCGAGAGTTGGGGGTTGATAACCTCGTAGGATGCTGGCGTAACGTCTCCACTGCCTCGTCCCTGGAGCAGCCAGAACTCCGTCGTCCCCTCGGTCTGGCGTCCAGTGAATTTCAGCAGTTTCTTCCGCATGAGGATCAAGCCAAGTACAAAGCGAAACGCAATTCGCTGCGGACGCTCATCAGCGGCAAGTCTCTCAAACAGGTCCATTAGCACCGTGTCATCGACCAGCAGTTTTGGCTTGGCGTCCGGTGGCGGGACAATGGTTTTCCAGTAACTGTACAGGCCGTCCGGTCGAGCGCCGGCTTCCCACGCGTTGAGCGAGAAGTCGCGGCGGTCGAAGCCCTCATCACCTGGGCGTTCACACAAGGCAGCTACGCACTCACTACCGGGCTCAAGCGGTTGTCCAGTGGCGGTGCACAGGCCGTTGGATCGAGCAACGTGGTAATCAATTCCAAAGCGGGACATACCGTGATGGTAGCAGGCTACACAACGATCGGGTGGGCTTGTTTCCGGCACCCGTTATACTGCACGAGCACTTCGAACTCTTGATTGATCGCCGCCTATGCTCGGCAATTTCCTCCAACTCATACGCAGTTACGAACAGACCCAGGTCATCATTGAGATGGCGGTGATCTGGATTGCCGTCTATGCAGTTTTTCGATTTCTGCGGGGCACTCGCGGTGCCGGCATCATCAAAGGCGTGGCGATCATTTCCGTGCTGCTCACGCTGTTGATCCGCGTGCTGGGGCAGGGTACCGATGCCTTTGCCCGCCTGAATTTCATCTATGACCAGTTTCTGCAATTGCTGGCGATCATGATTATCGTGATCTTTCAACCGGAGTTGCGCCAAGCCATGATTCGTCTAAGCCACGCTCGGCATTTCCGGAGTGGCAGCAGCCGCGTGCGGGAGGTGATCGAATCCGTAAGCGAGGCTGTGGAGTTTCTTAGCAAGAATCAATTCGGAGCATTAATCGCAATCGAAAGAAGCGTCAAACTTGGCGGGCTGATTGAAGGCGGGCAAATGCTGGATGCGAAGATCAGTTCTCGCTTGCTGGAGTCAATCTTCTGGCCAAACAGTCCGCTGCATGATCTGGGCGTGGTCGTACGGGGTGATCGAATCGTGGCGGCGGGCGTCCAGTTTCCGCTTGCCGAAGAAGGCGTGCTCCCGGCGCGAACAGGCTCAAGGCACCGAGCCGCTCTCGGATTAACGTTGGAATCGGATTGCATCGTGGTCATCGTGAGCGAGGAAACGGGGACCGTGAGCCTGGCCGAAGGCGGAAAAATTGACTTTGATCTGCCTAGGGATGGGTTGGAGGAGTTGCTTGCCAAACGAATGGCAGCCCCGCCGGTCGCCAAGAAGGAGCCTGTCGAGGTGCCTCACGACGAAACATCGGAAAGTTGAATTCTTGTTGCTGGAGTCGGCCTTTTGATTGAACCAAAAAATATCTGGACCTACCTGCTGGTTACAGTCGTGACCGTGCTGATCTGGGCATGGGCCGCCGGCGAAACTCGCAAAGAAAAGCCGCTGGATGTGCGGTTGCAGTTCGCGCCCCCGGATCCCGCCAATTGGCTGGTGAAACCGGCCGAGACTTCCACCCGTGTGGTGTTTGAAGGCTCGCAGTTGGCGCTGCACAACGCTCAAAATGTCCTGCGCACGCCGACGCAGATTGAAGTCCCTGCAACCGCAAGACAAACCGTGGACCTCGTGGAACATCTGAAGCAGATCGATGAGATCAGAGCAACGGGTGTAACAGTGAAATCCGCTGAGCCAGCCTACATCGAACTGGAATTAGACCCGATCGAACGCTTCACCGCGAAAATCAAAGCCATTCTCCCAGGCATCAAGACGGAGGGCGAAGTGACCATTGAACCCGCAGAAGTGCTGGTCGCGATGCCGGGACAGATGAAGCAGCGAGTGGGGCGAGATTTTGCCATAGAGGCGATTATTGATCGAACAGAACTAGATCGCATTCCGCCGGGTGTAGCACAAACCCAGGAAGTAGCGCTGCGATTGCCGGAGGGATTTGGTTCCTCGGAGAACGTGCTGATCTCACCACCGCGCGCCAGGCTGATGTTCACGATCAAATCCCGCACTAGGGAAACGCGGCTGGACACGGTGCGAGTGCAACTGGCCGGGCCGCCGGAAGACCGCGACGCCTATATCGTGGACATAGACCCCAAGCAACTGCTCAATGTGACGATCACGGCAGATGCCGAGTTGATTCGACGGATTGAGGCCAACGAAGTCCCCGTAATCGCGCTGCTGCAAGTTGGTTCTCGCGAAAAGGAAGGTCGCATCGAATCAAAGCGAATCACCGCCTTTCTCGCCCTGGTCCCCGAACCCGGCGGCAGCCGCGGTGTCCTCGTCACCGGCAAGATAAATGATTCTGCAGAAATGCCTCTGGTCAAACTGAAAATCACAGTTCGTGGCGTAAACTGAAACCTGCGACTCGCTACTCCCACCTGGTCGCGTGCCAGTGCTTCTTTCCTCGCTTGAGCAGAATGGTGCGGCCATGAAGAAGATCGGCAGGATTCAAACGGCGTTCGACATCAACCTTCACGCCATTCACCGCAACCGCACCCGACGATAAATGCTCTCGCGCATCACGCTTTGATGTAGCAAGCGATGTTTGGGGCAGGAGATCCAGCAGCGAAACGCCTTCACCAGCAAGCGTGCCCTTGGAATGGGCTGAATTGGGGACATCAGCAAAGACTTCTGTGAGCATGGATTCGTCCAGACCGCGTACGTCGCCAGAAAACAACGCCTGACTGGCGGCTTCCACACGGCCGAGTTCCGTTTCACCATGGATCATGCGCGTCATGTGCCGTGCAAGATCACGTTGCGCATTCCGCAGATGCGGCTCGGGAACGTGTTTGGAAACAATGTCCGCAACCTGATCCTGATTCATCATCGTGAACCACTTCAGAAACGACTCGACATCCTGGTCATCAACGTTGATCCAGTACTGATAGAACGCATACGGACTGGTGCGATCAGCCGTGAGCCAGACCGCACCCTTTTCAGTCTTGCCAATTTTCTTCCCACTGGCGGACTTGACCAGTGGCGAGGTGATACCGAACGCCTCATCAGAGCCAAATTCACGCCGGATTAGATCGATTCCTGCGACGATGTTTCCATATTGATCGCTACCAGCCGTCTGCACAGTGCAGTTCATCGTGCGGCGAAGATGCAGAAAGTCAAACGCCTGCAGGATCATGTAACTGAATTCGGTGTAACTGATCCCCTGCTCGCGGTTGTGCAGTCGCTCCTTCACGGATTCCTTCTGAATCATCGTGTTAACCGAAAAGTGCTTCCCAACATCACGCAGCACATCAATGAAATTCAGTTTGCAAAGCCAGTCAGCGTTGTTGACAAGAGTTGCGGCTGTCCCGTCCTTCGCGGAGAAATCCAGAAGGCGCTCAAAAATGCGGCGCTGACCATCGACATTGGCTTGAACTTGATCCGCCGTAAGCAGTTGGCGCTCGGCATCTTTGCCCGACGGATCGCCAATCAGTCCCGTCCCACCGCCCACCACGGCAATCGGCCGATGACCCGCCTGCTGCCAGTGCATGAGCAATTTGATCTGAATGAAATTGCCAATGGTCAGGCTGTCGGATGTCGGATCAAATCCGCAATAGGCAACGCGACCGGGAGCGGCAAGGTGCTTGGTGAGTTCTTCGGCTGCGGTAGTTTGATGCAGCAGGCCTCGCCATTTGAGTTCATCCAGGAAAAACGGCATAGCAAACATGATACTGGGATCACAAACACGGGGATGACTGCCGAAAACGTAGCAAAAGATCGGGAATGCCATATCATCCTGCGTGCAGCACAGTGCTTCAACACAGGAGTTCAACAATGCAGA
>CAZWJR010000207.1:0-5536 GCA_964634655.1 uncultured Isosphaeraceae bacterium
AACCCCTGTTACCTCCGTGAAAGGGAGGTGTCCTAGACCGGGCTAGACGATGGGGACAGCACGCCGACGGACCCGGCGAACGTGCATCGTAGGCGATTTTTTGATGTCAGCCAACCGGGCCGGAAATGGCCAGATGGGACTTCAATAATCGTGTTTAACCGCGCCCTGTTTTGAGCCGATAACTGGGGTATGAACAGCGACACGAATGGATTGAATCGCGGAACAGTTGAGTGGCGTCGAGTACTGGCGGCCGTTGGCTGCGTCCTTGCGTTTGCGGTGATGGCCAGCGTGTTTTCGCCAGCGCAAACTCGTGCAGGTCACGATCAGTATCCTGGCATTCCGCCAAAGTCGGTGGAATATGCCTCCACTAATCCGCATGAAGGATTGGCTTCGCTGGGCTCGATTGATGACCGGGTTTGGACCGTTCGTATTTATGCTACAGAGGGCGGGCCGCGGTATTCGGTGTACGAGAAGAGCACCGGCCGGGAAATGGGAGCGTTGCTGACGGCGGAGCAGGTTCACCGGGCGTTTCCGGAATTGCAGTTGAAGACGATGCAGTTTGAAGCGGGGCAGATTGATTCTTCGCCCTTGATGCTGCATACGAGCGATCCGGATGGGCAATGAGCGAATGAACAGGTGAGTGGGGGATTGGGCAGGCGCGCTGTGGAGTGAGCACTTTCCGGGAGTTGGGGGGGAGTCAATTCAACAAAACGCTGAAAAAAACCGCATCTTGGATGGGGTTGGTGGTCGTATTGTGATTGCCCACGGTCGTGCCAGAGGCTACCTTACGCAATGCCGATGACAGTCTCTGATTCCATCTCCACACCAGCGTATAAGGGCGATGGGGCTGTTTTGAAGCAGGAGACTTCCGCAACGGCCCGGCGAATCATCGCTTTGGTGGTGGCTATCGCAGCCTCGGCGGTGATGGGGGTGGCGATGTGGCTGACGCCTTCACCGACAGGTATGGGGACGCATCAGGCGTTGAATCTGCCGCCCTGCGGGTGGATTCTCATGGCGGATATGCCGTGTCCGACCTGCGGCATGACCACGGCGTTTTCTCATGCGGTTCGCGGACATCTGGTGGCATCATTCCTGGCACAACCGCTGGGATGCCTGCTGGCACTGGCGACGGCGATGGCGTTGTTGGTGAGCGTGCATACGGTGTTGACGGGATCGCGGCTGCCCAATGCACTAGCTCGTTTGTGGGGCCGTCGTGTAGCGTGGACGTTGTGTGCGTTTGTGGTGCTGGCGTGGGGATACAAGGTAGCTTCGTACAAAGGATGGCTGTGATGAAGTTTCAGTTTGTTCTTGCTCTTCCCCTGATTTGTTTGAGCCTTTGCGGGTGTCAACTTGGTCAGTTGGTGGGCGCCGTGGCACAGTCCGAGGAATATCAGAAGTTGGTGGACACGCCGCCGCGCTATGCAGGATTGAAAGACAAGACCATCGCGGTGTTGGTGCAGACGGATATGGCGACGCTGTATGAGCATCCGGAACTGGTGGCGAGCATTACCGGCGGCGTAAGCGCGCGCATCGGTCGTGATGTTCCCGGAGCAAAAGTTCTTAATCCGCAGCACATCATCGACTGGCAGTATCGCACGCCGCAATGGAGCGTACTGCCGCATGGCGAGTTGATGGAGCAGTTGAACGTTGAGCGGGTGGTGTTTATTGATGTGCTGGAGTTTCGGCTGAATCCGCCGGGAAATCGCTATCTGTGGGAAGGGGTTTGCGTGGGACGAGTGGGTGTGATGGAACGGAATTCAATTGATCCGGATTCGTTCGTTGAGACGTTTGACATTCAGGGCAAGTACCCGACCAAGAGCGGCATGAGCCGCGAAAGCGCCCGTGAAGACATAATTCAGTTTGGGTTGCTTCAGGATTTCATCATGAAGACGACGTGGTTGTTCCATCAGCACCTTGAGCCGAAGTATCCTGACAAGTATCGCCCTGAACTGGACAATCCCAGTGATAAGAAGAAGAAATGATGCCTATTTGGAACGTTGCGAAATGTCATGGCACGGTCTGGGTGAGAAGCCTTTGGTTGGCATCTTTGACGCTGATTCCGCTGGCAGGATGCAACATCGTGGGTCCGGCGGCGTACATCATCGAAGGCCCGCCGACCGTGGATGCGGTGCATGAACTGGCCGATGTGCCGACGATCGTGTTCATCGATGATCGTCACAACGTGGTGAGCCCAATATCGTTAAGAAAAGTTATTGCGGACCGGGTGAGCCAGGATTTGATGGTGCAAAAGGTCTTGAGCGAAAACAACGCGTTGAGTTCGCAGGATGCAACGGCCGTGGCGATGCAGCGAGAGCGCAACAGCAGCATCTTGTCGATCGAAGAGATTGGCAAATCCGTCGGCGCCAAGCAGGTGATCTATGTGGAGATGCTGCAGTTTCAAGGCACGCCGGACGGCTTTACACCGCGACCGATGGCCATGAGCCGGGTGAAGGTGATTAATATTGAGCATCGGAAGCGGGTGTTCCCACCGGAGGATGCGTTGCAGCCATCGCGGGAAGTGCAGGCGATGACACGGGAAATCGACCCCGGTTTGTATGCTACGAGGTCCGGTCTCTTGAAGATTTACGAGGCGCTGGCGATCGAAGCCGGATCCGAAGTGGGGCGGTTGTTCTACAAGCATGAGCGACGACCGCTCGGCGGCAATTTGAACCCGCGGTGATGTTGAACCGCCGGTGCGACGTATTGCGTTTCGGCAAACCGTGCTTATCATTCCTCCAACATGCGCGTACTGCATCTGGTTGATCCCCAATCTCCTGACGGCGGGCCGTGTACGCTGCAACTGCTGGGAGACCTTGCTCGAAGGCTTCAGCCCGCGACCCATGACGTTGTAATTATCGGTACGCGACATTGCGTAAAACGTGCTCGCCGCTGCGGCGTAACGCCCGCCGGTGCAATCTGCCCGCCACGCGCTTTGCCGTGGGCGGGTCGATCTGCGCTGCGAAGTTTCCTGTCAGCCAAAGCGCAATCGGGAAATCGATACGATTTGATTCATGCATGGACGGCGCGGACGGCTGCCCTGGCAGCGGCGTTGACGAAAACGATCCCCAGTCTTGCAACGCTGCACGTTGGTCCCAAGCCCGGGTTTTCCACATCGTTTGAAATGCGTGTGCTTTCCGCTCCAAAGAAGCAGCCTCTGCAGGCTGCTTCCATGGCGGTTTGGCGCGAGTACCGTGAACGCGGACTGCCGAAGAATCGCTTGACGCTCCTTCCCCCGGCGGTGGACCCTGCGTCCAGATCGATGATTGATCGAGCGGCCGTCCGGCAGCGGTGGGCTAGCATTCTTGAGCAACCAATCGATGAGAAGACGTTTGTCATTGGTTTGCTCGGTGAACCAGTGAACTGGACCAATGTTCGAGCCGCGGCGCTTGTTGCGTGCCGGGTGGCGCTAAGTGGAAGATCTGTGAAAGTGGTGGTGGCTCCGGATTCCGGTTCGCCCCGCGCTCGCTTGGAAGCCATGGGCGATGCAGCGCGATTGACAGTTGAAAACGTCATCGTGGTGGATGAGAAACTCGTTGAGCCGTGGCAGGTCGTGAATGGCTTGGATGCGGCGCTTATGTTGGGAAGCGGAACTCGCGAGCGGCCGGCATCTTCGGTGCTGCCTTTGTTGTGGGCGTATGCAGCGGGCGTTCCGGTCGTGGCAGAATCATCCGATGCATGGTGCGACATGATCGAAGACGGTGTGAGCGGATGGCTCGTGAATCCCGGTGATACCAACGCCGCTGCGGAGCGAATCACCCGTCTGATCGATGACCGATCGCTGGCAGCCAGAATTGGTGAGAACGGCAAGCAATTAGCGGGCGATACCTTCAACATTGATGCGTATTGCGTGCGAATTCAGCATGCGTATGACCTGCTGCTGGCCAATCGTGCCGTGCACACGCTGGAAGGATCGCGCGAGCACTTGTCAATGTTCACTGAAGCGGCGTTGGTGTGACAGACTTCCCGCGCCGGGCTCACTTTTCATTGTGAATCGGGTCCAGCAATGCGGCAGCCGCATCGTGATACAGGCTGGCCAGCAGTTCTCGGGGCAGTGACTTGCCGCTTAACTGCGGCGCATCCATCTCGCTGAAACGATCCGGCGCGACCATTTTCAAATCGGGATCTGCGATGGGAGATTCGCCAGCGTCCGCGCTTTCCCACAATTTTCGCAAGGCCCAATAGCGGCTGGCGTACAGATCAAACGCCTGCTCGCGGTTGCTGGCCTTGGCGGCCATTTCCATCTTCTGTTCGGCTGTGACGAGATGTTCATCCATCGTGACGATGTCCGAGCCGAACATGATGCGGCCGGAAAACTTGCGCAGGAAGGCGATTAACTCCGCGCGCGGCTGCCTGCTCACTTCGCGGATAATCCATTTGGCAGCGCTCGTGTCCAGATACAGATTTGGATGACGATCCAGCAAGCCGGTAAGGAACTCCAGATTTTCCGGCGATCCGCCCATGTGGGCCGCGATCCACGGCTGTTTGAACTGATCGAGCAATTCTTCCAGCGGTTCGTATTGCTGGCGCTTGGTGCCATAGATTGAGGCATCGGCGTACTTTGTGGCGAACCAGGTATCGGGATCGGCCACATGGGTCATGAAGATCATGCCAAGATCAGCGGCCGCTTTCATGATTTCAATCCGAGAAGGCGAATTGAGTTTCATGAACGAAGCGTCGCCTGCGGCCTTTGCAAAATCAACCGATCGCGGGGCGGCCCAGAACTTGACGATGCGGCAGCCAAGCCGGTGGTATTGCCGAATCCGCTCGATGTACCCCTTGCCCATGTCATGCAGTTTTTCCTGCGGCGGGCCGTTCCAGCGAGGCACAGCGATGAAGCGCATGCGAGAGCCAAAAATCTCCTTCATGGCGGGCACTTCTTCCAATTGCGTCATGGAATAGGTCAGGCCGATGCCATAGAGATTGGCGGCACGCTGATACAAGCGGGCGGCCTTTGCACCGTTGATGTGAGAATGAACATCGATGATCGGCGCGGGGGGCGGTGGGAACTTGGCCGCTTCCGATTCATAGTCCACACCAAAGCGGTTGGAAGGATTGATGCGCTCGCTGTTGGGTGATGCTGCAGTTGCAACGCCGTTCATAGCGAGGATGATAGTCCCGATGCCTCTGCCGTCTCCATCAAAGCCCGGGCCTCGTGTGGCGCTGGCCCACGACTGGCTGGTGGGATTGCGTGGCGGCGAGTGGGTGCTGGATCGATTGGCTCGGCTTTTTGGGCCAACGGATTTGTACACCCTTGTTGCCAACGGGAAACACCTGACCGATGCAATCGATAAGTGCAAAGTCATGACTTCGCCGTTGCAAGGATTTCCGGGAGCGGCAGGAAAATTACGCCGTGCTTATTTGCCGTTGATGCCGTGGGCGGTGGGTCGGATCAAAGTGAAACCGTGCGATCTGCTGATCTCAACAAGTTCTGCGGTGATGAAGTCCATTCGGCCACCCAAACGTGTGCCGCACTTGTGCTACTGCCACTCGCCAGCGAGATACATCTGGGATCAACTTGATGATTACGCAGTGGGGC
>CAZWJR010000208.1:0-436 GCA_964634655.1 uncultured Isosphaeraceae bacterium
CCCGTTGGTTGTGTCAGGCCCAATCGGTTTTTCTTGACGGTTTTTGTCTGAAAGGGTCTGTCTCATGGCTAGTGGAACGGTCGCCAAGTTTTTCGATGACAAGGGTTACGGATTTATTACTCCCGATGGCGGCGGGAAGGACATTTTTGTCCATCACGTTGATATCAAGATGGAGGGATTCAAGTCTCTTCGTCCCGGGCAGCGCGTGAAGTTTGATGTGGCGCAGGAAGCGAAGGGTCCGAAGGCGAGCAATGTGACGCCTGCGTAATTTTCGGGAAGCAATTGCAATTGGAAATGAAGCCGCCGCGATGGAGACATCGCGGCGGTTGTTTTTTTTGGGGGGCGGGGTGAGGTTGGAGGTTGAAGTGGATTCGAACGTCCCGGGCCGCCCCCCCCCCCCCCCCCACCCCGACGCGCGGGGGGGGTATTGGTGGTG
>CAZWJR010000208.1:446-5486 GCA_964634655.1 uncultured Isosphaeraceae bacterium
CGGCCCTCTCCCGATGGGAGAGGGAGCGGGCAATCTAATAAGGATGTTCGGCGCCGGCGGTTTGGGGTTTTGGTCTTGCGAAGCGGCGGCGGAGGTAGCGTGCGGTGAGAGACGGGCGGACGGTGGCGGGTTGGCGGGCGGCGAGAGCGCGGACGGCTTGTTCGAGGCGTGCGGTAAAACTTAGCGGCGTGTCATCGGCTTGATACCAGAGCGGTTCGCCGTAACGGACGAGGGCGCGTGCGGGTTGGGGCATGAGGACGCCGTAGGGAAGGATGGCATCGCCGCCTTCGACGTGGATGGGGATGACGGGCTGGCCGGTGAATTTTGCGAGGAGGGCGACGCCGGGTTTGAAGGAGCCGATTTCGCCGGTGCGGCTGCGTGTGCCTTCCGGGTAGAGCAGGAGGTTCCAATTGTTGCGGATGAGTTGGACGCTGGTGCGGACGGAGCGGAGCGGCGGGCCGAGGCGGTCGAAGGCGAAGGCGTGGAAGCCTGCGGCGACGATGAACTGGAGGCAGTCTCTGGAGAGTTTGCGGCGGATGGACCGGACGGAAATGCTGGTGTTTGCGATGTTGCAAGAACTAGGGCCGAAGACATCGAGAGCGGCGGCGACGACGGTGCGGCGGCAGATGCGGGGCGGGAGCGTGCCGAGGATGGCGGCGGTATCGGCGTGGCTGGAATGATTGGCGGCGAAGATGAGCGGGCCTTTGACCTTGGAGAGGTCGTGCTCAAAGTGGCCAATCCAACTGAAGTTGCGGATGAACTTGAGGGTTTCAATGCCGGCCCAGACCATTGGGCGTGCGGTGAGGACGCGGATGGAGTGGAACTTGCGTTCGATTTCTTCAGCGGAAGGTGCCTTGTCGCGTGTTTCTTCGCTCATGTGGCGGCTTAGTTTGCGCTTCGAGGGAGATCTGCGGCGTGACTTAGGACTTTTTCAAACGCGAGGACGTATTGGTCCAGCAAAGTGCGATCGGCGTGAGGGAAGGATGGCAGTTTGAGGAGTGAGGCGTTGCCGGCGGCGGTGCGTGGGAGGGATGCAGGATCATATATCGGCAGGGCTGAAGCGTCGCCAGAGCCAATTTGATTGGGTTGAATTCTGGCCAGTTTTGCCCAAACTTGTGCGGGATCTGTGAACATCGGCTGCTGATGGAGCAGTGGATAGCGAGGTGCGCCGACGAGTGCGCCTTCGGCCTGGAGGGCTTTGGCGAGATCGCGGAGCGGGACGCCGGTTTTGGCATCATCGACACGGACGAGGAATTCAAAGTAGACGCGGCTGATGTCCGGCGGAGCGAGAAAGGTGTAGATGCCGCCGTTGGAAAGTTTTTCCAATTTCTGTGAGAGGTAAATACAGTTTTCGTTGCGGATGCGATTGCGTTCGTTGAGGTGTTTGAGTTGGACGCGGGCGACGGCGGCGCTGAGCGGGGACATGCGGAACTTGTAGCCGAAGCCTGTGGCGGCGAATCGCTTGTTGGGCGATTGGAGTGTGAGCATGCGCTCGTAGTGGCCGAAGCGGATGACTTTTTCCCACATTTCCGGATCGTTGGTGAGGAACATGCCACCTTCTGCGGAGGGGACGAGTTTGTTGGCCTGCATGGAGAAGACGGCGGCCCCCCCCACTTCGGGCGCGAGCGTGCCGATGGGTTTGCCGTGATAGGTTGCGCCGTGGGCGTGGGAGGCGTCCTCGAGGATTTTGATTTTGTGCTTTTTGGCGAGTGCGATGAGTTCGTTCATCTTTGACGGCATGCCGAAGAGATGAACGACGACGATGGCCTTGGTGCGGGAGGTGATTTTCTTTTCGACATCGGCGGGGTCGAGGCCGATGCACTGTGATTCTGTTTCTGCGAAGACGGGGATTCCGCCGAGGTGGAGGACGGGCATGACGCTGGCCCACCATGTTGCGGAAGGGACGATGACTTCATCGCCGGGGCCGATATCGAAGGCGTGGAGAGCGGCGTGAATGGCGGAGGTGCCGTTGCAATGGGCGATGGCGTGTTTTACGCCGAGCCATTTTTTGTAGTCTTCCTCGAGAGCGGCGGTTTCATCGCTGATGGAGATGTTGCCGGTGCGGATGACGCGGGTGACGGCCTGTTCGTCCTCATCAGTGAGGAGTGGCCAGCGCATGGCGGCGGTTTGATCGAGGGTGATGGCGGGCGAACCGCCGAGGATGGCGGGGCGGGATTTGGAGGAGGTGTTGGTTGGAGCAACGGCGGTGGGCATTGAGGACTCCCGAGAGCGGGCGAAAAGAGCAGGTCCAAGCCGGGGTGGAGATCACCCGAAACAGATTGGAACATGATAATCGATTGGGAAGGGGCAAGGGATGATTTCGGGGAGGAGTGATTTGGGTGGAATTGGAGCGGGATTATCCGCAGATTTCGCAGATGACACAGATTGATGGGGATGGAATGGTGGTGCGGTTGAGGTGGATCGATTGGGCGCGGAGACGCTAAGGCGCGAAGAGGCGCGAAGTTTTTTTGGAGTTGATGGAGGGGAGTTTTGGATGAGTTTGGCGCGGATGCGGGAGAGGGAATTCCGCCGCCCCTGCCGGGGCGGGGTTGTTTTGTTCATCTTTCCCACGGGTTGCGGTCATCCGCCTTGCGGCGGAATTCGCTTCACCCGTGGCTACATTCCGTCGCCCCTTCGGGGCGGTACCCCCGGAAGCGGCTTGCCGCATTCGGTGCAGACTTCGCTTGTGCCGATGGGATAGGCGCAGGCCGGGCACTGGCCGCGCTTGGCGCGGATGCGGCGGCGCACAACGCCGGGCGCGGCGAAGAGCAGCCAGAGAGTCGCGGCGTAGAAGATTGTGTTGAGGGCGAAGCCGGGAAAGGCTGGGCGGAGTGGTAATACACGAAAAGGTTTGGAAGGCGGTACACGAATGTCGATTGCACTTTGAAAGCAAGTCTGGCGTGCATCTTGAAACAAACTCCCGCGCATGCATTGACAAGGAAGTCCTGAAAAAATACTGGCAACCGATTGAAAACCAGGCAATTGCTTGGGCGAATCAGCGATAATCATTTGCATCACGATTCCACGACCGCAATATTGTGTACGGAATGATGTCTGAAACAAGTCAGATTGTTGCGACCCGAATTGACGCCGAGTTCTTTCAAGTTCGGAATCGTCGATTAGGTGTTGTGGGTTGCCAAGATCAGGATCGGAGAAAGCCGCACACGCCCACGCCACCGCGACGTTCACGATCGCGCCCAGCAGCAGGAACACGATCACTCGTTTGAAGAGGCGGCGCTTCATGACGGCGTGCCCTCACCCCGGCCCTCTCCCGCCCCCGGAGGGAGAGGGAGTAGAGCGCCGCATTCGGTACAGACCTCACTCGTGCCGATCGGATAGGCGCAGGCCGGGCACTGGCCGCGCTTGGTGCGGATGCGGCGGCGCACAACGCCGGGGGCGGCGAAGAGGAGGTAGAGGATTGTGGCGTAGAAGAGGGTGTTGAGCGCGAAGCCGGGCCAAATGGGTTCAATCGGGAGGCTCCGCTGTGCATTTCGGTCTGCCCAAAGAGGACTGTCAATGAAACCGCGCTCCCAACCATCGCCTGAATCCCAGTCATCGATCAAATAGCACCCGAAAAGGCTGCGCATCGGCCATCCAGCCTCGATGACGCTCGTCTCCAAGTAGATGTGCCAGCCACTGTCTTCGGATTCTGGAGTGTCCTTCACCCAAGCCGCGCTCACGGATGACCAGCCGATTTGCAAGTTGGTTGTGCCATACGCCTCTTCCGCCACAATCGGTGATTTAGGAAACAAGCGGCGCAATATTTCATTCGCTTCTCCACGCGTAAGTGGTCGCTCACCCTCATAGGTTCTCGTGTAGGGCTTGTATTCAGGCACGAACACAAGTTTGCATCCCCACGCCACGGCGATGTTAACGATCCCGCCCAGCAGCAGGAGCAGGGCGACTCTAAAAGGAAGGCGGGGGCCTTTCATATTGAATCAACGCTCCTTGCTGTCACCGGCTTGCCGCATTCGGTGCAGAGTTTGTTTGTGCCGATGGGGTAGGCGCAGGCGGGGCATTGGTGGCGCTTGATGCGGAGGCGGCGGCGTAGGACGCCGGGGGCGAAAAAGAGCAGCCATAGGATGGCGGCGTAGAAGATGGTGTTGAGGGCGAAGTTGGGCCAGATTGGATGAATCGGGAGAATTTGCTGAAAAAGTAAAAGCGGCGGCTGACCTTGATACGGTTGTTTCTCCGTCTCAATTCCACCAAGAATTTGAAATGGTGACGACTCCTCTTTTTCCTCGCTGCGATCCCGTTTGCGAGGCAAATCAACCAACTCACATTGCAGGGCCAGTGTTGGCCATCCGGATGCCCTGAAGATGTGGAGGTTGTTCTCGTTAGAGACTGGCGAATGTGTTAAGTCAACCCATTTGGGAATGACTTTCGATTCAGAGGCTGAAACGAAATTGGGTGCACTGGGAACAGCATCGAATTCGACAGCGTCAACGCCTGAATTGTGAAATAGAAGGATGGCTGAAATTTCATTTGAAGAGTGCTTGACCCATTCGTGACGGACTTTTCCATCCATTGAATTTGTATATCTCGAGAATCCCCATGCCACTGCGATGTTGGTAACTGTGCCGCCGATCAGAAGGAAAAGAATTATGAGGATCGCTCGGATGCGGAGGCGACGTGAAGTCATGGGATCATGGTATCGCGTGCGAAGATTCCGCCAAAAGTGGCGTTGGGGGCGGGTTGCGCTCAACCGGCCGATGCCATCGGCCGCTTTTCATGGCGGAGCGTGCGTTGCTTTGGCCGTTCCCGGGGAGAGTTAGATGAGGTTGCATATTTGTAGTGAGGCTTGGGTGAATCGATTGGGCGCAGAGACGCAAAGACGCGCGAAGTTTTTTTTGGATTCAATGGAGGGGAGTTGGGTATAGGTTGTTGTGCGCCCCACCCACCCCCTAGCCCCTTCCCTCAAGGGAGGGGGGATTCGTGAGTCGAGCGGCCCTCACCCCGGCCCTCTCCCGGGGGAGAGGGAGATTAGGTTGCATATTTGTAGTGAGGCTTGGGTGAATCGATTGGGCGCAGAGACGCAAA
>CAZWJR010000209.1:0-5481 GCA_964634655.1 uncultured Isosphaeraceae bacterium
CATCCAATTGAAGCCCCAACGGCGCGCGCAAACTACACCACCCACCAAAAAAGATCACCCTAATTTCCCCAATCCAAAATCCGGTTCCACTCGTGTCCTTCCGTAACTTCACTCTCCCTCGCCATCTTTGCGCTTCTTTGCGTCTTAGCGTCTTTGCGCTCAAACGAAAACCCCAAACCAAAATGCATCCACGACCCACCCCCTCGGTAGACTACAATGTGCCCATGATGCTCCGGTCATCTGAACACGCCCTCATCCGCAAGGCGAAAGCCGGCGATGGGCGGGCCATGGAAGCACTCATCCGGGCCCACCAGGATGCCCTCTACGCCTTCATGCTCCGAATGTCCGGCCGCCCCGATGTCGCCGAAGACATCGTCCAGGAAGCCTTCGTCCGCGTCCTCAAGAACCTCGACCGCTTCGATATCCGCTTCCGCTTCAGCACTTGGCTCTTCACAATCGCCAAACGCCTCTACGTCAACGCCATCCAGAAGCACCGCCCGACCTACGACACCGATGTCGTCGGCGAGCAGCGCACCAACACAACCTGGCCCGGCGGATCTGCCATCCAAAACGAAACGATGCAGAACGCCCGCACCGTCATCGACTTTGCCTTGGATGAACTTGGCCCCCAACAGCGCGAAATCATTCTCTTGTTCCATCAGCAGAATTGGCCCATCACAGAAATTTCCGCCTACCTGGAAATGCCCGAGGGAACCGTCAAAAGCCATCTGCACCGCGCCCGCAAGCGCATGAAGACCGCTATCGAAGCCTCCAAGCAAATGAGCCGACACGCTGAGGAGGTCTGGACATGATCCAAATCCCAGATTCCAACCCGGCCAATTCCGATCAGCCCAAAGAACAACGGACCAATCCTTCCGTCGATTTTGACTTTGCACGTTTGGACTTTGGACCTTCCCACTCACCAGACCTGACACGCCGCATCATGGGCCGCCTCGGCTACATGCCCGTCTCCGCCAAAATCGCCAAACGTCACCGCAATCGACGATGGGCAAACCGGCTCGGCCTCCTCGCCGCCGCCGCACTCGCCTTTGGTGTCGCCTTTGAAGTTTACGAACACGGCTCCGATGTCCGTCGCGCCAACGATCTCACAATCCCACGTGCCATCGGCACGGATTTTCAGAATCATCAGGACCGCATCGGCAACGTGATCCACACAATCCGCAACCTCGTTCCGGTGTCGCAACCCCAGCACGATCAATCCACGGATTCGCCACAGGAAGAACCAGCGGATGGCAACATCGATCAATCGATGTACGCCCCGTGGGGATGGGTGTAACGCAAGCCATGTACCTCTCGGCTCTCATCGTCCTGCTAAGCGTTGCCGCGCCGCCAGCCGACGCCGCATCAAAGCAAAACGACCCGTTTGCCTCGGCCGAAAACCTGCCCGCCGATGTCGCCATCTACATCCACGTCCGCGGCGCTTCGGATATCCGCCGTGAATTGTTCGATCGCCCGATCGCCCGCTGGATCGACTCCATCGTCAGCGCTGGCCAAATCCACAAAGCGTGGTCCAGCCTCGCAACCGCCGCCCGCATGGATGAAGGTCCGCTCTTCGATGCCTGCTTCGGCCGCGATGTTACTCTCACCGTTCGACAACCAAATCAGTGGGCCGTCATCACTGAAATGGATGAACACGCCTCCTTGGCCCTCCTCCAGAAACTCAAGGTCCGCGTTCGTGAACCACACTCCGGCATGTCCCTTGCCGAGCTACCCGAACAAGAAATTCTCCTGGCACGCGATGGCACCCGACTCGTCATCGGTCCATCCAAACAGTCCTCGCTCTTCTACGAAATCCTGCCTCGATTGATGGAGGCTCACAGCAACACCAAGTCGCTTTTCCGCGATCCGGCGATGCAAGACACGCAAGCCCTCGGCGGAGGTCGCATCGCTGCCTTCATCCGCCATCAGCAACCGCTCGGCGGCATTTCCAAAGCAGTGGGGGACCTCGATGGCGATCAACTCACAATCCACCACGCCGCCAGATTTGAGAACGCTCCCTTCTCCCACGACATCACTAGATTGACCTGCGACTTTTCCCCGGCGTTCATGTTTGAGGATCGTTCCCTTCTGGCTCTTATTCAGCCAACCGATGGTGGCGATGGACCGCTGGAAACATTCTTCGCTGCCTCGCTTGGTCAGAATCTTTTGAGCCAGCCAATGCGCGCCAACCTCGGCGATCGCCGCCTTATCGTCGTCAGCGAAACCGAGGGCCGCCGTTTGGAAAAACCGGTCGATCTTTTGAACACCACCGTCGTTTTCTGTATTCAGGCCAAGGATGCAGAAACCGCCGCCGATCAACTTGATTCCCAGATGCTCAAGATCACCAACCGGATCGATGATCTGGGCAAGGGCTCATTTCTCGTTCCAACACCCAACATCCTGCACCGCGCCCCCGGCGAACCGCGAGAAGTTGATCTCTCCGCTGCATCCCAATGGTTCACCGGCGGATTTCCCATCATGCGGAACCTCTCGCTCTCATGGTCCGTTGCAGAAGGTCCTCAAGGCGCGTGGTTCGTCATTGGCAGCCAACGCCAATCTCTCGATGAAGTGGTGGAAGTTCTCAAGGGTCAGTCCGCCGCAAATTCCTCGTTCGCCGCAGGCAAGGCTCCAACCCCGATGTTCGGTAAGTTTGAAAACTGCGGCACCGGCAACGGCGTGCGCATCGGCCGCCACCTGCGAAGTTGGAGCGATGAAGCCGCACAATTCGTCGGCCCGGCCCGGCAGGAGGAATTCCGTTCCACCATCCGCATGATGTCCGACCTCGCCGCCGGAATGCAAACCTGCCGCTGGCAACTCGCCCGGCCATCCACAAACGAAATGCGGCTGGAAGTCCAAATCAAACTCGCCCCGCCAGAATCTGCACGCTGAATTCTTCGTCGAGGATTAGCACATTCAAACGCGGGTCAGCGGACCCGTTGCCGTCGCCGCCACCGCATCAATGGATCGCCGCACCGCTCGAAAATCCGCTTCGCGCGCCATGAACGCATCCACGATCTGCGGATCAAAATGCGTCGCCCGCCCTGCCACGATCACCGCCTTGGCATCCTCATGTGGCAGCGCCGCCTTGTACACCCTCTCGGAAGTCAGCGCATCGTACACATCCGCCAGCGCCACCACGCGCGCTGCCAGTGGAATGTCCTCACCAGCCAACCCAAACGGATATCCCGCACCGTCCCATCGTTCATGGTGCGCAAATGCAACTTCGCACGCCGTCACAAGGAACGGATCGTCCCCCCAACGTTGCTTGAGAGCCAGCAACGTGTCGCCACCGATCAGCGGATGTTTGCGGATGATGTCTCGCTGCTCCGCATTCAGCGGCCCGGGATGCAGCAGCACCGCATCGGGAATGCCGACCTTGCCGATGTCGTGCAGCGAGGAAGTATCTGCCAGAGTCTCAATGAACTCCACCGTCATCTCGGGCCGGTCGCGACCAAGTTCCATCGCGAGAATCTGGACGTATCTGCGGATGCGCTCCAGATGCTGACCGGTCTGGTCATCACGGGATTCCGCCAGTTTCGCCAAACCAAAGATCACCGCCCCTCGCGATTTGAGCAGTTCATGGGTGCGGACTGCAACGACTTTCTCTAAATCCTTGTTGATATTGCCGAGCCTGCTTTCGTACCGCCGCACGATCGCTGCGGATAGCAGCGTGGAGAAGACGACGAGGACAATCGTCAGCGTGATCGCCACACTCCGGACAGTGGTGGTGAAATCCCTCAATGTGGCGTCGATGGTCTCTGCCGATGCCGTTCCCGCCAGCCGCTGCTCCGCCACATGCTTCATGGAAAGGTCCAGCCAGTTCACCAGCCAGACCGAAGCGGCGAGCAGTACCAGCAATTGCCCAGCCGCGATCAACGACACCAGCAGCCACCGACTGCGAACGGTTCTTGCCATGCCGCAAATCATACCGCATCAGCCGGAGTCCGGAGATGTGCCAAAGGCGATCCTCAAGAGCCGTTTGGCCTTCCGCTCTCGAACTAGAATTAACCGGCACTCGGTTCGCCAAACAAAACTTCCGTTGCCTATGATCCTCGCCCCATGAAGCCAAGCCCAAATCCATTCCTGCGCAACGTCGCCATCATCGCCCACGTCGACCACGGCAAAACCACGCTTGTCGATGGTTTGCTGGCCGGTTCCGGCATTGCCAGCGCCGCTGGCCACCTTGGCGATTGCATCCTCGATTCCAACCCTCTGGAAAAAGAGCGTGGCATCACGATCTTTTCCAAGAACTGTGCCGTCAATTACGTCGCACGGCGCGGTCGTCACGCCGGCAAGGTCTATCGCATCAACATCATTGACACCCCCGGCCACGCCGATTTCGGTGGCGAGGTGGAGCGGGTGCTCCGCATGGCGGATGGCTGCCTGCTGGTTGTGGATGCCTTCGAAGGCCCCATGCCGCAGACGCGGTTTGTCTTGACCAAAGCGCTGGAACTCGGTTTGAATCCCATCGTCGTAATCAACAAGTGCGATCGTGCGGAAGCGCGGCCGAATGAAGTTGTGTCCGAAGTCTTTGATTTGCTGGTTGATCTCAACGCCAACGATCACGCGCTCGATTTTCCAATCGTGTACGCCTCCGGCCGGGCCGGGTGGGCGACCCACAATCTGGATCATCCGGAAACGGACATGATCGAGTTGTTTGAAACGATTCTTGATCGTGTACCGGCACCGCAAGGCGATCCAAACGCGCCGCTGCAGATGCTCATTACCACTTTGGACTATTCAGATTACGTCGGTCGTATCGCCATCGGACGCGTGTTCAATGGAACGCTCAAGAACAACCAGCCGGTCGAGGTGTGTCGCCATGATGGGTCCACCACACCCAGCCGCATTCAGAAACTGTTGCGGTTCGAAGGTCTTGGGCGGGTCCAGACGGATGAGATTCAAGTGGGGGACTTGTGCGCGATTGAAGGCTTGAAGGAATTCGACATCGGCGACACGGTGGCGGACTTTGAGAACCCGGTCCCCATGGAGCGTGTCCACGTCGATGAACCCACGCTTCACATGATCTTCCGCATCAACGATTCGCCTTTCGTCGGCAAGGAAGGCAAATACGTTACATCGCGGCAGATAGCAGAGCGATTGGAACGGGAACTGCAATCCAACGTTGCGCTGCGAGTGACGCCGGGCGATACGGCGGAAGAATTTCATGTCTCCGGCCGTGGATTGCTGCATCTGGGTGTGCTCCTGGAAAACATGCGGCGCGAGGGTTATGAACTTTCCGTCGGCAAGCCGGAAGTGATTGAAAAGGTTGTCAACGGCGAAGTTTGCGAACCGATCGAGCGATTGACGCTGGATATTGCCGCTAACGAGATGGGGCCTGCGATGGAACTGCTTGGTACGCGCGGTGCGGAAGTAAAATCCATGCACATGCGCGGCGACCGGATGCACATGGAATGCGACATTCCCGCCCAAGGGCTCATCGGTCTTCGCTCACGGATGCTAACCGCCACCGGCGGCGAG
>CAZWJR010000210.1:0-5403 GCA_964634655.1 uncultured Isosphaeraceae bacterium
AGCGCCAAGGCGGGGCAGGGATTGAGCGATCTGGCGGGGATGATTTTCAATCTGTACGAGCAGGCCAGCCACCGTGAGACGACGGGCAAGTTGAATTCCGCGATACGGGATGTGCTGAAGAAGCGCGGGCCATCACCCAAGGGCGGCAAGCGGGCCAAGGTGTATTACGTGAGCCAGGTGGCGACGAATCCGCCAACAATTGTGACGGTGGTGAACGATCCGGATTTGTTCCATGGGCAGTACGAGCGATTTTTTCTCAATGAATTGCGCGAGGTGTTGCCGTTCAGTGAGGTGCCGATCCGGTTGTTCTTCCGCGAGCGGGAACGGGTGGGGCTGGATGAAATGAAGCGCAAGGGAAAGAACCGCGATCGTCAGGAGACGGAGCAGGTGGGATTTCCGATGGAGGGCGGGAAGGAGTAGGCAGGCGGTGGTGATTGCAGTGGAGCGGGCCTCTGTGCCCGCGGCCGGCAGAGACGCCGGCCTCACTGGGGCCAGATCAGCGCTTAGAACATCGTCGTATCGTCGGGCGGCGGACTGTTGGCGTTGGGGTGTTCCAGGAGTTCGGCGATGAGATCGAGGCGGTTGGAAACGAACTGCATGGATTCCGGCCGATCGTTGGGATCCAGTTGCACGCAATCCATGATCTGCTTGGAGAGCAGCGGATGGATGCGGGGATTTTTGACGTGGGGCGGAATGGCGGCGGTGACCATTTCTGCATCCAGCGCGCCGGTGTAGAGGCTGCTGCTGTCATCCTTGGGCGGCAGCGCGGTGGGAATGACTTCCCGCACGAGCACCCAGTACATGGTGGCGCCGAAATTGTAGATATCGGTTTTTTCGTTGATGGTCTGGCGGTGGGCTTGTTCCGGAGCCATGTAACCGGGCGTGCCCTGGATGCGTTTTTTCACCGTGCCAATGGGACAACCCTGGCCGAGATCGATGATTTTCACTTCATCGTCTTCGTTGACCATGATGTTGCTGGGCTTGAGATCGGCATGGACAAATCCGCGGCCGTGCATGTGGGCAAGGCCGGCGGCGACCTGCCGAAAGATGTTGACGGCCTGCAGATCGGTGCGGGGCAGGCGTTGATCAAGCGGGGTGGCGTCGACAAGTTCCATGAGCAAGGAGATTGAATTGACCTTGAAGAACTTGCGGTGCTTGATGAGGCGGTGCATGCCGCGCACGTTGGGGTGATCGAGTTTGGAGCCGACGGCGTATTCCTGGATGACTTGCTCGAGAAATCGCTCATCTTTTTCCGAGCGTTTGATGACTCGCTTGAGAGCCCAGACCTGCTTGGTTTTGGTGTCCTGGACGGCGAAAAGTTCCGATGCGGCGCCGGTGCCGATCTTGGCCAGTACCCGATAACCTGCAATGACCTTTTTGTCTGGCATGGATCGGACGAGCGAAGGACCAGGTGAGAGGAGCGAAGGCGTGGCGGTGAGCCACCCCGCCGGGACAGAAATGCCGAACCGCCGGAGGAGGCGGGAGGCGAACGATGACCGCCGCTCCATGATAGGTGGGAGGCAGTTTGAGCGAGAGGGTAATGGGTTTTGGACGTAGGATCAACGCCGGGGCGGCTTGGAAGGATCAATCCCGAAGTTGTTCCTGAAATCGCGCGGCGGCAAAGAATTTGCCGGGACTGGTGGTTTGCGAGGTCAGATCGCGGTGCAGCCAGACGTTGCGGGCGGGAATGTGGAATTCCGCCTGCAGGCGACGGACGAGGCTGGTGAGTTGTTCCATTTGGCGATCGGTGAAGGCCCTGCGTTCGCCATTGCCGATGAGGCAAATACTGATGGAATGCTGGTTGTGGGTTTCACTCTGCGGGCCAGCGGCGTGGGCGCCGGGAAGTTGCTGATCCCAGCGGAAGCCGACATGGACGACGCCATCGCCAAGGCCGTTGCCGTTGCCGATGAGGAAGTGATAACCAAGGCCCTGGAGGCCCATATCGATGTGTTTGCGATTGACGGATTCCGCATCGCCGGCGGGTTCGCCAAGGTGATGAATGACGATGCCGGTCCATCGCTGGCGATCCAACGGTTTGGCGATTTTGAGGATTGGGTCAACGGCGGGTGAAGAGCCGCTGCTAAGGGAATCAAGACTTGTAAGGAGGAACCCGCCGCCCTGGGATTGCTGAGGCTGAGACGCCAGCACGGCGATGACCAGAGCCATGGAGGCGAGGAAGGTGATCCAGACCAGTTGGGTGCGGCTGGGTCGCCGGAATGAGCGGCGTGAAGATTTCGATCGCTTGACGGACACGGGAGATGAATTCAGATGACTGGGAGCACAGATGAGGCGACGAGGCACACAAACTATCGGATTGAACGACAAAAAAACATTTGACAAAAAACAAACTTGGTTATGTTTCGGAAAAAGACTATCGGACGCGCGGTTTGGAACGGTTATGAGGTCATTGGTTTTGAGAGAGTCGAGCCCGCAGCGCGGGGTGCGGGGTGCCGAAGACATCAGGTTCGCTCAATGGTGCGTTCTTGTTGCGCATGCGGTCGTAGGCGGAGTATTGATTGCGTGGGGTGTCTTCGGGGAAGAGCGGTTTGGCGCAGCCGGAGCTGATGACGGTGATGGCAACGAATGCGGTTCGCGCGAGCATTGCGAGGCACCGGCGACTGTGGCTATGCGGAGCAGGGATAATACGGGGTTGTGATGGGGAAGGACTCACGACATCACCGTATCACTGGGGCGATGCACTGGCAACCGTGACACCATTATTTCAGGGTTTGAAGGGGATGGTGCGCTGCGCGGAGAAGCGCTGACCGGTGTGGCCATCGGTGACGGCGAGGGTGACGAGGGCTTGTTTTTCTTCCGCGCCGGGTGTGCCGGGCTCGGGGAGTTGGATGGGAATCTCGATCGTGTAGTGCGTGCCGGTGATGCCGGAGCGGTAAGCATCGCGGACCTGTGAGGGAGACATTTCCAAGCGGCCGATGGTGATGGGCTCGGCCCCGCCGGGCAGGAGCACGACGGTGGCAGCGACGGAACCTGCAAGTTGCATGAAGCGGCCGAGACCGTCTTGGGGATCAAGGTAAATGGTGATGCCGTTGGGTCGCCCGGTTTTGGCCTTGTCGTTGGCAAAACTTAGGGAACTGATGACGATTTCCGTCAGTTGCGGCGTATTGGCGAGGACTTCATCGGATACGCCTGTGGAGGCGGAGGCCTGCTTCAACTGAACTTCCAGTTCGCGGTTTCGCCGCTCCAGATCGTTGATCTTGTTGCGAAGCTCGACGGCTTCGAGGCGCAGGCGGGCGTTTTCTGGCGAGACCTTGGCGTTGGCCTGACATCCGCCAAGTGTGATGGCGGTGAGGACGATTGCGAGACAGAAAATGGTTCTAGCCATGTCCATCCATATCGAACCGGCGCAGGATTACTCAACAATGGCGGCGGGGCGAGGGCGGGGATTGTCCGGCAGGCGGGTCAGAATCTTGTCTGACAAGCCGTAGGCAACCATTTCCTCTGCGTTGAGCCACTTGTTGCGCTCGCAATCCAGAGCGACTTTCTCATACGGCTGGCCGGTGCGATCGGCGTAGATGCGGAAGAGGACTTCGCGCAGACGGAGCATTTCGCGGGCTTCAATTTCCAGATCGGTGGCCTGGCCTTCCAGCACGCCGCCAAGCAGGGGCTGGTGGAGCAGGTTTTTGGAATTGGGCAGACAGAAGCGTTTGCCCTTGGCGCCGGAGCAGGCGATGAGCGAGCCCATGGAAGCAGCCTGGCCAATGATGTAGGTGGCGACATCGCAGGGGACGAAGTTCATGGTGTCGATGATGCCCAGGCCGGCTGTGACGCTGCCGCCGGGCGAATTGACGTAAAGGCTGATATCGCTCTTGGGGTCATCGTTGGCCAGGAAGAGGAGTTGAGCGACGATGAGGTTGGCGACTTCATCCATGATCGGGCCGGTGATGAACACGATGCGATCGTTCAGCAGGCGCGAGTAGATGTCGTAGGCGCGTTCGCCGCGGCCGGTTTTTTCGATGACGATGGGAACGAGTGTGGACATGGGGCGTGTATCGATTCGAGGCCCCGCATTGTCATGCGGGGCTCAGAGCGCAATTATTTCTTTTCTTTGTTCTTCTTCTCGGGGCTGAAAACTTCATCGACCAGGCCGTAGTCCTTGGCTTCCTGTGCGGTGAAGAACTTGTCTCGCTCGCCGTCCTTGGCGACCTGTTCCACAGGCTTGCCGGAGTGTTTGGCGATGATTTCGTTGAGCGTCTGCTTGGCCTTGATGATCTGCTCGGCCTGGATTTGGATATCGGTGGTCTGGCCGGTGACGCCACCGTAGGGCTGGTGAACCATGACCTTGGCGTGGGGCAGAATGTGGCGACGACCAGCGGTGCCGGCACAGAGGAGCACCGCGCCGCCGGAGTAGGCACGGCCGATGCAGTAGGTGGCGACATCGGAACTGACAAATTGCATGGTGTCGTAGATGGCGAGCGTGTCATCCACGGAGCCGCCGGGGCTGTTGATGTAGAGATTGATTTCCTGGCCGCGTTTTTGATCTTCCAGATAGAGCATCTGCATCATGATGCGAGCAGCGGAAGCGTGATTGATCTCACCAATGAGGAAGATCACGCGATTGTCCAGGAGGAGTTCCTCCATAGTCATTTCGCGGGTGCGCTGATACTGGGCGGCGTTGCGGAAATCCGGCGCAAGACCGGGCATTGACGCCACATTCGGCAATTGGACGCCGGCGGATGGGCCCATCCACGGACCGGCCGGGGGCCAGGAGGGCGTCAGCAGCCCCAAAGCGTCGGCGGGGGATGGGTCAATGCTGTTGTTGGAGCGGCCGAACATATCCATTTCGTGTCTCTTCCTTGTCTGCCGATGTGATGATAGGCAGAGTTGTTGTATCGGCAAGTTGAGAGGAAGTACTGAGTACTGGGTACTGAGTACTGGGTACTGAGTACTGAGTGCTGAGTGCTTCGTACTGCGGGATCGACGGAAAACTTCAGCCGAGGTCGCCATCGCGTTGCTGCACGGATGCTCGAAGGCCGCCGATAACTCGGCCTGTTTCGGCGGCGCGTTCCATAATTGACATGAATGATTCCTGATTCAGGTACGCTTCATCCAGCGCCACGTAAAGCAGACTGCGGACTTCGGCGCACGAGGCTTTCGCAATGCAGAGGAACCGATGGAATTCTCGATTCCCTCCCCGTTCAAATCCCTCCGCGATATTGGACATGATAGAAACGGCTGCACGCTGGATTTGCCGGGCCAGATCATAATCCTTGGCAAAACTGCCACCCTTGCTGGTGCGATAGATCATTTTTGTCAGCTCGCGTGCTTTCTGCCATGCGATGATGTCCTCGAAGCGTTCAATCGCAGCCATGTCAAGATTCTCCGTTTATCGAAACTCAGTACTCAGTACTTACACATTTATTCCTCAAACTCATCGTGAGAAAG
>CAZWJR010000211.1:0-5371 GCA_964634655.1 uncultured Isosphaeraceae bacterium
TAGTGCCGTTGCCCGCCGTACACCTTGCGCCCGCGCGTATGCTTGGCCTGCTGAATTGGTATGCGGCGCTGGGCCACCGTAATGATGATCGCGCCCGCCACAACAAATATGAAACCTGCGGTCAGGAAAAGCACTCCCACTAGTCCGATTTTCCCAGGAGCCGCCTGCTGGCTGGCATCAAAATTGTCAACCACCCATTGAATAGCATGCGGGATGCGCGAAATGATGCCTGCCGTCAGGATCAACGAGACTCCGTTCCCAATGCCATATTTGTCGATCTGCTCACCCAGCCACATGAGGAACACGCTGCCCGCGGTGAGAGCGACGATACCCATGATGTAGAAAATCACAATCGTGCCGGGAGCAAGAAACTCCGGCTTGATGAGTTGCTGGCCCGGGCTGGCGAGGAACTTCAACCACATAGCAGCCTGGATCACACACATCGCAATTGTGGCGTAACGGGTCCACTCCGTGATCTTCTGCTGGCCGGACGCGCCTTCTTTTTTCAAATCTTGCAGCCGCGGAATGGCGGTCTGCAAAAGCTGGAAAATAATGGAAGCGGTGATGTAGGGCATGATGCCCAATCCGAAAATCGTCGACTGGCTGAACGACCCGCCGGAAAAGATGGAGGCGTAGCCGATCAGTTTGCCAAACCCGGATGCATTCTCGGCGGCTTGCTCGGCGGCCTTGACCATTTCAGTCTGGTCAACCGCAGGAAGGGGAATCCAGAACCCGATGCGATAGATCGCCAGCATGCCAAGCGAAAAAAGCACGCGGTTGCGCAGTTCCGGAATTCTGAAAATGTTGATGAAGGCCTGAAGCATAATGAAATTGGCTCAATTACCCGGTAGCGATTACGAATCCGCCTTGGGGGCTTTTTCCTTCTTGGGAGTTTTTGTCTTGCTCTTGCCGGAATCATCCGCCGCCGGTGCCGGTTTCTCTGCCACCGCAGCAGGATCTTGCCTGACGGGCTTCGGTGGGGCCGGATCCAGTTCCTTGACGGTGCCGCCTGCTGCCTCGATCTTGCTGCGGGCCGATGCGGAGAACCGATGTGCCGTCACGGTGAGTTTCTTCGTAATCTCGCCTTCGCCAAGAATCTTCAGCGGAAGTTCCGGACGACGAATAATCCCTGCGGCATGCAACGTGGCGGAGTTCACTTCATCACCAGACTGCGCAACCAATTCCAACGCCTTGACATTGACGACGTTGTAGATTTTCTTGAACGGTGCGTTCGTAAAGCCACGCTTGGGCATCTTCTGGATGAAGTTGATCTGCCCACCCTGGAACGCAGGACGCAGACTCCAACCGGAACGAGACTTGGCGCCCTTGTGGCCGCGGCCTGAAGTCTTGCCCATGCCGCTGGACTCACCGCGCCCAACGCGCGCTCGGCGGCGATGCTTGCCAACCTTTTCAGTAATCTCATGAATCATCATGATGACGAACTTTCCGGCCCTTGCGGGTCCACTTATGTGCCTGCCAATGGCCAGTCGGCCACGAAAATGTCTATCCAATTAAACGCGTTGCTGCAGCCAATCACGTTGCGGCCGCGTCACCGGTTCCCTCTTCTGCCGGAGCAGCATCATCGCGACGGCCACCACGGCCGCCACGACCACCGCCGCCGCCCCCACTACCGCCTCGACCGCCGCCGCGACCACCCCGGCCACGGCCGCCCTTGTTCTGCTCACCAACTGTGTTGACAGGAGCAACGGCTTTCTCACCAGAGAATGTCGTGGCAAATGCCTTACTTTTCTCAATGGAGTCTTCGACGCTTGTGGTTCCCAGATCAACGCCGCGAAGTTCCGCAATCAGTTCCTTGGAACGCAACTGTGAAAGGCCATCAAACACAGCCTTGACGAGATTCTTTGGGTTCGTGGAACCAAAGGCCTTGGTAAGGCAATCCTGCACACCGAGCATTTCCAATGGAGCGCGAACCGCAGCACCCGCAATAACACCCGTACCCGGAGATGCAGGCAACATGCGAACCTTGCACGCGCCAAACTCACCCAGCACCGCATGCGGAATCGTGCGGCCGATCAGCGGAAAACTAACCATCTTCCGCTTGGCTACCTTCTGGGCCTTTTCAATGGCCTGTGGAACCTGGTTGGATTTGGCGTAACCGACGCCCACGCGGCCGGAACGATCGCCGACCACCACGAGCGAGGAAAAACTGAAGCGGCGACCGCCCTTGACGGTGGCGGATGTGCGATACACGCCGACCGTGGTCGATTCCAAATGAGATGATTCGTCGAGCATTTCGGCCATGGATGTTCTCAATCAGGGAGCTAAGTTTGGTGAGCAGTGATAAGCGATTCTGAACAGTGGTTTAGAACTTCAAGCCGCCCTCGCGAGCAGCGTCTGCAAGTGCCTTGATGCGACCGTGATAGCGGAAACCTGCACGATCGAACACGACTTTCTTAACGCCAGCACCGATGGCTCGCTGGGCAATCTTCTTGCCGACGAGTTGAGCCGCGCCGCAGTTGCCGCCCTTGTCAACTTTCTCCGCCTTCTCTGTGGTGGAGGCCGATGCCAGCGTCTTGCCGGCCAGATCATCAATGACCTGGGCGTAGATGTGCTTAGCGCTGCGGAATACCGCAAGTCGCGGACGATCCGGCACGCCAAAGATGCGCTTGCGCAGACCGCGCTTGCGGCGGGTGCGTGTTTGAGTCTTGCGTTCGTTGCGATTCATGACTGACTTTCCTATCGCGGAGCGAATCCGCCACTGAACTTTTGTGTTAGGCGCCGAAGACCTTGCCCTGCTTGCGCTGAATGACTTCCTCGGCGTACTTGATGCCCTTGCCGTTGTATGGTTCCGGCGGTCGCGACAATCGAACTTCGGCGGCAAATTCACCCACCGCGGCCTTGTCCGGACCGGAAATCGTGATGGCGTTGTTTTCAATCACAAACGCCACACCCAGTGGCGGCGTCATCACTACCGGATCGGCGTAGCCGACGTTCAATTGAAGATTCTTACCGGCCTGCTTTGCATTCCAACCGACGCCGACCACTTCCAATTTCTTGGAATATCCCTGCGTCACACCAATCACCATGGATTGAATCTGGGCGCGGGTCGTTCCCCACATCGCGCCAGCCACCTTGTTCTCCAAATCTTCAGGCTTGATGGAGCAGACGACGGCGTTCTCGCCCTGGTTCCAAACCACGGTGACTTCTGGACGATAGTGGAAGGACAACTTGCCCTTGGGACCGTCGATGTTGATGGTCCGCGCCTTGGCATCAAGATTGATCTTGACTCCGGCTGGGACTTTGATGGGTTGTTTTCCGATGCGGGACATTTTTGAATTCCGAGTGCTGGTGCTTTGCTTACGTAATGATGGCGACAACTTCGCCGCCGACTTTCTTCTCACGAGCCTGACGATCGCTCAACACGCCGCTGCTGGTGGAAACGATGGCGATGCCAAGGCCCTGAATCGGTCGCGGCAATTCTTCCACGCCGCCGTACACGCGACGTCCGGGACGGGAAACACGATCGATCGTGTTGATCAATCGTTCGCCGCGATCGCCGTACTTCAGCGTGACGTTGATGGCGCCCTGGTGGCCGTCGTCAACGATGTCAAAGCCGCCGATGTAGCCTTCATCCTTGAGAACCTGGGCCACGCCGCGGTTGAGCTTGTTGTTCAACACCTTAACGGTCTTGGCGTTGATGCGGGCCGCGTTGCGGATCCGGGTGAGCATGTCTGCTGTGAGATCTTGCTGAGCCATTGTTTGTCCTAAGTGATCTGTGATCAGTGGTCAGTTACCTGTGTTTTTTCAAACACCTGCATCTGGCTGCTTCGTTCTTACCAACTTGCCTTTCGCATTCCTGGAATCATTCCCTGAAGCGCCAGTTCGCGCAACACAATGCGACTGATGCCAAACTTCCGATACACGCCGCGCTTGCGGCCGGTGATCTGGCAGCGATTCTGCTTGCGCGTCGAGAACTTCGGCTTGGCCTTCATCTTTTCAAATACACGTTTGCTTGCCATGTGGGTCTCTTGAGTGCGGGTACTGGGTGCTGAATGGTGGAATTACTTATTCTTCCGGCCGGACGAATGGCATGCCCATTTCACGAAGAATGAAACGGCTCATGTCAGGGTTGGAGTTTTCAAACGTAATGTTGATGTGCATGCCGTGAAGGAAATTGACGGCCGCCATGTTGATTTCCGGCCACACGGCCTGTTCGGTCAGACCCAACGAATAATTGCCCTGGCGATCAAAAGCCGTGTCCTTCACCCCGCGAAAGTCCTTGATACGAGGAATTGCGAGATTCATGAGGCGATCCAGAAAGTGCCACATGCGATCGCTTCGCAGCGTCACCATGAATGACGAAGGAGCGCCTTCACGAACCTTGAAGTTCGCGACGGATTTGCGGGCCAGAATCATGATGGGCTTCTGTCCGGTGATCGTCGCAAGCGTTCCAATGACCGTGTCGCGGATTTCCGGCTTGAGTTTCTGGTTCTCCAGTTGCTTGCCGACGCCCGTGTTCACCACAACCTTGACCAGCGTGGGAACCTGGTGAGGATTGCTCAGGCCAAATTCTTTCATGACCTTTGGCACGATCGCCTCGCGGTACATCTGTTGGAGCCGCGGCGTTACTCTGGTTTTGGCTGTCGGTGCGACCATGTTCGTTGCTTCCTGTCCTAATCGTTCAATCGTGCAAATCGCTCGCCTTGCGGCGTGCGCTCAAAATTCATTTCTTCTTTCCGCCGTGCAGTTCGTGCAGAACCTTGCCGCCTTTGACGGCGACCCGAGATTTGGTGCCATCCTTGCCCGTGGCAAATCGCACTCGCGTTGGCTTGCCGTCCACCATGGGGCTGACCTTGCTGAAATGGATAGACATCTCTCGACGGACGATGCCACCCTGTGGATTGGCCTGGCTTGGCTTCAAATGCTTGGCGCGGATATTGACGCCTTGCACAATCACGCGATCCGTCTTGGTAATGATGCGGAGCACCTTGCCGGTCGCGCCGCGTTCATTGCCGGACAACACCATCACCTGATCATCTTTTCGAATATGGCGTGGCATGTCAGACCACCTCCGTAGCCAGCGAAACAATCTTCATGTAGTTCTTTTCACGCAGTTCACGGGCCACCGCTCCGAAGATCCGGGTGCCGCGAGGGTTGCCATCATCAGCAATCAAGACGCACGCATTGGAATCAAAGCGAACGTAAGAACCATCAGCCCGGCGAGTGGGATACTTGGTTCGCACGATAACAGCCTTCACCTTGTCGCCAGGCTTCACGTCGGCGTTGGCAATGGCCTTCTTGACCGTGCCAACGAACTTGTCGCCCACGCCCATGGTGCGGCGTGAGAACCGTCCCGTGGCTGTGGAACCGCCCAGCACGCCGATCATTTGAACGATCTTGGCGCCGGTGT
>CAZWJR010000212.1:0-5345 GCA_964634655.1 uncultured Isosphaeraceae bacterium
TCATGGTCGCCGGACGATAAGCGTCTCCTGATATTTACGAATACGCAAAAAGTTTGGCGGCTTCATACGCGCGGCGATTATTGGACGCTCGATCTTGCGAGCGGCAAACTGCGCCAGCTCGGCGGCGATGCAAAACCTTCGACACTCATGTTCGCCAAATTCTCTCCCGACGGTAAAAAGGTTGCATACGTTCGCGAAAACAACTTATACTCGGAAGACGTTGCAACCGGATCGATTACGCAGTTGACCTTTGACGGTTCGGCCACGGTCATCAACGGCACCAAGTTCCAGGAGAGTCTGGTAACCCTCACGAATCATCGCCTGCCGCGGCGGTTCAACGAAAGGAAATCGTTCTACATCACCCAATTTCAATGCCTTCATTTGAAGTATGACGCTGGCGAGATTGGCGCGGAGAATCTCCGGATCGGTGAACTCCGGCCGGGTTGAGAAGTCGCCTTCCGAATAGAGTCGAATGCAGATGCCGGGACATGTTCGGCCACAGCGGCCCTTTCGCTGATCTGCGGAGGCTCTAGAAATTGGTTCGATCGGCAAACGTTGCACGCGCGCGTTGGCGCTGTACCGGCTGACCCTTGCCAGACCGGGGTCGATCACCCAGCGAATTCCCGGAACCGTTAACGATGTTTCCGCCACGTTTGTGGCAAGAACGATTCGCCGGGCGCTGTGGGGTTGAAAGACGCGATCCTGTTCTTCTGCGGACAGTCGGGCGAACAAGGGGAGAATCTCTGCTTGAGCGGGATGATGTTTTCGCAGGGCTTCGGCGGTTTCGCGAATCTCCCGCTCGCCGCTTAGGAAGATGAGAATGTCGCCATCGTTGTCACTGGTCCCTCCTGTCAGTTCATCAACGGCGTTGAGAATCGCCTGCGTGATGGTTGGGTCTTCTTCATCGGGTTCCTCCGAATGCACTGGGTGGTAACGCACCTCGACGGGGTAGGTTCTGCCACTTACCTCGACGATCGGCGCTCCATCAAAATGACGGCTGAACCTCTGGGTATCAATCGTCGCGGAGGTCACGATGACCTTGAGATCTGGGCGCTTCGGCAGCAACTGCTTGAGGTAACCCAGAAGGAAATCGATGTTCAGACTTCGCTCGTGGGCTTCATCGATGATGATCGTGTCGTAGTTGTTCAAGTAGCGATCATGTTGCGTCTCGGCCAACAAGATGCCATCGGTCATGATCTTGATGTAGGCATCTCGAGAAACCCGATCGCTGAAGCGAACTTTGAAGCCGACGGCTTGACCAAGTGGTGTGTGAAGTTCTGCGGCGACGCGGGCAGCAACTGTTCGCGCTGCGATGCGACGCGGCTGGGTGTGGCCGATCATGCCGGCGACGCCTCGGCCGAGTTCCAGACAGACCTTGGGGATTTGAGTGGTCTTGCCCGATCCAGTTTCGCCACACACGATTACCACTTGATTGTTTGCAATGGCATCCGCGATATCGGCTCGTCTCTGCGAGATCGGCAAATCTGGTGGGAACTGCGGTTTCGGCAGGGATTCTTTTCGCTTTTGGCGACGCTGAACACTGTGATCGATTTACGCTGCCAGCGAGGTGAGTGCTGATCCTAATTCGACCTTCCCTTTTTGGGAAAGGATTTCGCGCAGCCGTTGCCCGAGCCGATGTTGATCACTCAACATGCATTCCGTCAATCGATTGGATAATTCATTCGCGTGCAGCAATGCAAAGTAAGATTAGGAGGCTGGGCGATTGGGCGGCCATGAACACCGAGGCGATGAATGGACTGGCTAGTGTTTGGCCACGGCCTTTGGATTCGTGCGCCGACGACGTGCTTGCATATACGGTTTCCAAGCGCCTATGGCGCCGAGAGCGATCAGTATCCAGACAATAACGACAACAGATGCGCCATCCCACAATTGTGGCCAGCCGTTTTCGTGCAGAAAGCCTGTGGTTGTTACGCCGACTAATCCTGTAATCGGGCCGATGGTATAGCCAACACCGATCAACGCCTCGTGAGTACCGCCAGCATCAACTTCCGCGTGCCCAACTGCCATGGCGTAGTAAAGCGCGGCGTAGTAAACGATTCCCATTCCGATACCGAAAACCGCCAAACCAATCAGCAGCAGCGGCAGCGAAAGCCCCAGCACCGCCAGGCCAAATCCCGCTGTCATCGCAACGCCACCCAGAAGGAGAGTGCCCCAGCGTCCCTGCCAGAACCCCATTTGCGACATGATCGCCATGGCCACGATGCGAAGGATCATCCACGTTGAAGTGGCAATTGTCTGATACTTCTTCTCTATGTTGAGATTGTTCATCAGGTACGGCAGAAGCGGAGTCATCGCGGAATTGAGCACGTAACTCAATGGCAGAAGCAGCCGGGCGGCTCGCAACAGGAAGGGATATTCCGGAGATATTGATGCGTGCGATGTTTCGCGGTCGTGGGTGCCGGGAAAGCGACCAAAACAGACCAAGGGCGCCAACGCGACCAGGTGCAGTCCGCCAAGCAGCACAATGGCGAGGCGGGCATGTTGTTCCACGAGCGGCGACATAAGAATCATCGCTGTTGCCACTGCACCGGTCCAGCAAAGGTTCCACCAACCAATGGCGCGGCGCATTTCCGCTCCGTGGCGTCCAGCCGTCAGGTAACTTTCAACGATGGGCCAGAGCCAGGATGACAGAACACTAATGAGGCACGATACCACCCACAACATCCAATCCTCATGAACGAAGTAGGGCCCCGTACATACCGCTGCTTCAAAGACCAGAATCAATCCCAAGGCGGAACGGGGCGAGAGCCATGTGTTTACAAACCGCAGCACGCGCCCGGTTGAGATAGCGCCGATCACGTACGTTCCACCCATCACAAGGTAAAGGGCAAGTGTCAGGCGTTTGGGAAATACGTAATCATGCTCTGCGATAAATGAAACGCCATTCCACACAACGCCGGTGCCTATGGAAGCGAGAAATGTGAGCGCGTTCACAGCCCACAATGGCGTCGGTTCAGCGGTGTTTCCAGTATCGAGGGATCGAGTCATTGAATCGGCGCCACATACGTGACAAATTGCACTGCGTTTAGATGCAGAGCGGGGTAGAATAGCAGCCGTTGGAGCGTTCATTCAGAGGAGACTCTTTCATGACTTCCGTCACCGGTACAGCGCCCTTGATCAGCGGCGGCTCCCCCACTGTTTTCATCACCAATATGGATCGGGCGGTTCGGTTCTACAGCCAGACTCTTGGGCTAAATGTGGCCTATCGAGCCGGGGATCACTTTTGCATGATTGATGCCGGCGACGGTCTGATGATCGGTTTGCACCCACCGGGACAACGTGCTGCGGCACCCGGAACCAGCGGATCAATTCAGATCGGCCTCAACGTTTCGCGCCCGATTGATGAAGTCGTTGCGGAATTGAAAACACGCGGCGTAATTTTCAACGGCCCGGTCGTTGATGATGAAGCCGTGAAACTCGCGTTTTTCAACGATCCGGATGGGAACAATCTCTATCTGTACGAAATCAAGAACTGATCGAATCGCAAACCACCATCACCATTTGCGAAATACGAAAAAAGCGCCTGCGGCGATCAGCCCAAACCCCACGGCGTGGTTCCACTTCAATTCTTCTTTCAGATACAGCACAGAAAACGCTGCGAAGACCACCAGCGTGATGACTTCCTGGATTGTTTTGAGTTGGGCTGCGTTGAACGGGCCGGGATGATCCAGCGAACCATGCCCGATGCGGTTGGCTGGAACCTGAAAGCAGTATTCGAAGAACGCAATTCCCCAACTCGCCAGGATAACGATCCACAGGGGTGAACTCTTGAATTTCAGGTGGCCGTACCATGCAAACGTCATGAAGACGTTGGAAATCACCAACAGAATGATCGTGGGCATTTGAGAATTCTGCAGGGAGCAAGCGACGTGAATTAATCTTCGCGCGGCCGGGGCGGTCCAGAGTTACCACGGTCATCACGAGGCGGTTCCGGTTTCCAATTTGGCCCGCTGCCGTAACTTCGCTGGGGCCGACTGCTATATCCGCTGCTTCCCCCACTGCTGCCGGACGCTCCGCGATCACGGCTCCCGCCATAGCCTCCACCACCACCTCCGCCACCGTAACTGCCGCGGCTCGGCCGGCTGCCCCCACGAGCCCGTACACGGCTGCTGCTTCGCTCACGCTTGGGTGGAACCGGGTCACCCTTCTTTCGGGCGGCGTTGATGACCAATGCGCGTCCGTCCAATCGGGAGCCTCGCAAGGCAATCATCGCCCCTTTGGCCCGGATCTCGTCTTTTATCATGATGATCGCAAACCCACGGTGCTTGCCAGTTTCCGGGTCGACCGGCATAGCTACATCGTTGACTTCGGCGTGGCGCGCAAACAGCAGGCGGACGGCATCCTCTGTCGTTGTGAAGTTGAGGTTACCGACGAAAATCTTGAACATTTTCTGTGCCGCCTCCTGGCGGGTGCGAACAAGGATCAGGGGAATGATACCGCAAACTCATGGTATCACGCCGCCCCGGATCAGCGTGGTTTTGAAGGATGTCACCACGACTCACATCGGGGGCTTGGCCTTTAGTTCTGCGAGCCGCGACATGGCCTGATCGCAGAGCGATTTGATCTGGTCAAGAGCTGCTGCCACTTCAGTTTGGATCGACTTGAGGGCGTCCTGATTGGCGTCCTTCATCTTCGCGATGCTGGCCTGCACGTTTGACAATTTTGATTGAATTGATGCAGTCATCTCATTGAGTTTTGGATCGGTAAATTTGGCGGCTTCAGCCTTGATTTTTTCGTATTGCGTCTGCAGACCGGAAACGGTTTGCGTGAAGGCTGACTGCATTGAAGAAGCGGCATCGGAGGCCATTTTCTGGGCATTGCCTGCCGCGGCCTTCATTTGATCAGCACCAGGTAACTTTGCGCCACCACTGCCTCCTCCGGATTCACTCTTGTCGCAAGCGGCCAAAGCAAAGGTCAATCCAGCGATTGCGGACAAAGTGATCCAACGACGATTTTTCATGGCAAAATTCCTTCCGATTCGTGAAGCTGCGTTGTGGAATGAAACGATGTCGGAGCCACAACCATGGAGGACATCGTATCGGATTCGGCGGAAGGACGCCAAAAACAAACAACCCCGCGTGTTGACGCAGGGTTGAGAGTTTTTTGAATCCGAACGGAGTTGCTCCGTGGAAGATGAAAAGTTGGGTATGCCATTGGCGTCACGTTGCCGTGACGTTTGCCGATTTCGACCGAGGTCGAGATTGGCACGAGGTTGTGCTGATTTGATTTCCCGCCTTCAGATCGCTCTGAAGGACGAGTCTAAGGAAATCCCTTAGAAAGGAGGTGATCCAGCCGCAGGTTCCCCTACGGCTACCTTGTTACGA
>CAZWJR010000213.1:0-5324 GCA_964634655.1 uncultured Isosphaeraceae bacterium
TTGGCGGCCATTGCTGAGCCAGATCTGGCGGTTATTACGTTCATTGGCCGATCGAATCTTGAGGGGTTGGGATCTGTGGAGGGGATCGCCAAGGAGAAGGCGTCGCTGCTAACGCACTTGCGACCGGGCGGTGTGGCGATAGTGAACGCGGATGCTCCGCTGCTGCGATCGCATTTGAAATTGGCATCAGTCCGTGTGTTATTCGGGGAATCGAAAGATGCGGAACTTCGGCTGACAGCGCGTGGGACACATGAAGCAGCCGAAACACCCGCGATGTGGTGGCTGGAAATCAACAATCGAGTTCGATTCGATCTGGCACTGCCGGGCAAGCACAACGCCTTGAACGCGCTGGCTGCGGTTGCGGTTGGCCGGCGAATGGGATTGGATGATGATGCGATCGCAAAGGGTCTTTGCGCGGTTGAACCGGCTGCGATGCGTCTGGCGCCGCAGCGAATCGGTGAAATGACGATCTACAACGATGCGTACAACGCCAATCCGGATTCCATGATCGCTGCGCTGGAAACATTTGCGGAACTCACGCCGAACGCCAAGCGTCGCATTCTCATTCTTGGCGACATGTTGGAGTTGGGAGAAACCGGTCCCGACCTGCACAGAGAAGTTGGTCGGCATATGCTGGGTATTGATGGTCGTGCGCCGATTGACCATGCGGTGTTTGTTGGCAAGCTAGCAGCGTGCGCGGCGGCGGAAGTGTCCCGCCAATGGAAAGCAGATCGTGTGACGGCGGTGCCGAATCTGGATGCTGCATCGGCGGCGTACATTGCAGGCATGCTCAAACCGGGAGATGCGGCGCTGATCAAGGCGTCCCGTGGAATGGGTTTGGAACGGGTCGTTGCAGCGATCGAGGAACAAGTTTCGCCCAAGATTACACTTGCCGTTGAGTCGCCCTCCCAACGTTCCAAGACATCAAAACCAGCCGTCGTGAAGGGATAACCGGAACACTCCCGCCGATTTTCGATGCTTTACCTGCAACAAACTCAAAAATGGCTCGATGAGCACGGCCTGTACCAGGTCGTGATGGTGCTGAACCAGTTGGAATTCCGGGCGTTTTTCGCGGTGGTGTGCAGTTTTCTCATTGTGCTGTTGCTTGGGAAGAGGACGATTCGGTGGCTGCTGAAACAGAAAATCGGAGATGCACCGGAGTTCTACAACGCTGAAGTGAATCGGTTGATGGCGGGGAAGGCCGCCACGCCAACGATGGGCGGCATTCTGATTTGCGCTTCCATCACATTCACCATTCTGCTCCTGGCGGATCTGAAGAATTCATACGTTCATCAATCGCTCATCGTGCTCATCTGGCTGGCTGGGGTCGGCGGTTTTGATGATTGGCTAAAACTGACTTCGCAGCGTCGCAAAGAACGATCCCGCGAGGGATTGCTGGCATGGGAGAAACTGCTCTTCCAACTGGGGATTGGGGCGGTGGCGGGCGTGTTTTTGTATCGCGCGGGTATTGGGAGCGATGCGGCCCATTGCCTCTCATTGCCTTTCCAGCGGACGTACGTCCCGGGGGCAGAGCCGCTGCAATTGGAGAGCGGTGTGTTGATTCTCACGCCGGCATTGTTCATCTTGATCACCATGCTCTTGATCGCGGGCACATCGAATGCGGTAAATCTGACGGATGGCATGGACGGACTTGCGGCAGGAACGATGTGCATTGCGGCGTTCACGATGATGGCACTTTCATTCATCTCCGGCGATATCCGGATCGCCAAGTTCCTGTTGTTTCCCCATGTGCCCGGCACACAGGAAATGATGGTGGTCAGCGGAGCAATGGCAGGGGCGTGTCTGGGATTCCTTTGGTTCAATTGCGCGCCGGCGCATGTTTTCATGGGGGACACCGGTTCGCTCCCGTTGGGTGGATTGCTGGCCTACATCGCGATGGCGATTCGGCAGGAAGTTCTGCTCCTGATCATTGGCGGCGTGTTCTTCATGGAAATGATGAGCGTGATGATGCAGGTAGGGTACTTCAAAAGCACGGGTGGGAAGCGGATATTTAAGTGTTCGCCGGTCCATCATCATTTTCAGTTGAGCGGCTGGAGCGAGCAGCAGGTGGTAACGCGATTCTGGATTCTGGGAGTGGTGCTGGCAATGGTGGCGTTGGTCTCGATCAAGTTGCGGTGACGATTGCCCGCTGGTTACCTGTCGACGTTATGATGCGGCGATGCCAAGCCTTTCACCCATGATTCTGGTGCGCAAGATCGTCGGCGCGGTGAAACGGCGGACATCGGATGAGTTATCCATTCGGTACGCGGCAAGGTTCAATCCGAAACTCGGTTGCAGCCAAAGCGGTGAGGACGGCATCATTGAGGAAATCTGCAGACGATTGGGCGTGGAAAAGGGCTGGTTTGTCGAGTTCGGCGCGTGGGACGGCGTGCTTTACAGCAATACGTACGCGCTCGCCCAGAAGGGCTGGAATGGTGTGGGAATTGAATGCGACGAAGCCAAGGTCCGGGAGTTGAAGGAAAACATGAAGCAGTATCCCGGCTATATTTCCGTGTGTCGGCGAGTCTCTCGCGATGGTGAGAATCGATTGGACGCCATCCTCGCTCAAACGCCGATTCCGAAGGATTTTGATCTTTTGTGCATTGACATTGACGGCAACGACTACTGGATTTGGGAGTCGCTGCGCGACTATCGGCCGAAAGTGGTGGTGATTGAGTACAACCCCTGGTTTGCGGCAAGCGAGGCGAAATCAATGCCGTTTGACGATGACCGTATGTGGGATGGGGAATCGGGATATTACGGGGCGAGTGTTGCGGCGCTGGACAAATTGGGAAAGTCCAAGGGCTATACCCTGGTGGCGTACACGGAGAATCTCAATTTGTTCTTTGTGAAGAATGAATTGGTGGGCGATCGGTTTGAGCCGGTGGCAGTTTCGCAGGTGCCTGCCCGTCGAGTGAAGCGGCCGCTAGATCGCGCGCGGTTTGTGGATGTGTAATTTGAATCAGCCGGGGATGGCGATGTTCAGATCGACGCCGGTTCCGGATACGTTGGGCGCGGAGACAAATCGATGTTCTCGCAGCAACCGCACCAGTTGTGCCATATCGGGTGGCAGCGGGGCGTGAAACTTCAACGGGTGATCTGAAATGGGATGAGTGAACCCCAGCAACGCGGCGTGCAGAGCCGAGCGGCCAATGACCGGAGCACGGGGTGAAAGGTCTTTGGTTCCGGCGGGGCCGGTGATTTCACCGACGGTTGTGAACCTTCCGCCGTACAGATCATCGCCGACAATGGGGAAACCGATGTGCGAGAGATGGATTCGTATCTGGTGGGTGCGACCGCTCTTCAATTCCAATTCAACGAGCGTGAAGTCTTTGTAGATTTCCCGCACACGATAGATGGTGACCGAGGGTTTGCCGGTTTGATCCCACCGCACCGCGTATTTCTCCTTGAGTGTGGGATGCTTGCCAAGAGGCAGATCGATGACATCGGCGTGTGGTTCCATAACGCCATGCACAACCGCCAGGTAGCGTTTTTCGGTGGTGCGGTTCTCAAATTGCTTGCCGATGCGCCAGTGGGCGGTTTCGGTTTTTGCAGCGACCATGACGCCGGTGGTGTGGCGGTCCAGCCGATGCACCACGCCGGGTCGGGCAAATTCTGTTCCGACCGAAGAAAGCGAGCCGCTGGTTCGATGTTGAAAGTGCCACGCCAAGGCATTGATGATTGTGCCGGAGCGATTGCCACGGGCCGGATGAACGATGATGTCATCGGCCTTGTTGATGACGATCAGATCATCGTCTTCGTAGAGCACATCCAGCGGAATGTCTTCAGCGGGAATGTCTGTCGATGGCGGCGGTGGAAGCACCACGACCACCACATCTCCCAATCGCAGTTTGGTTGAGGGCTTGGGAATCCGGCCGTTGACCGTTACTGCCTTCTCGTGGATCAGGTTTTGGAGCGAAGTGCGGCTAAGAAAGGGAATCCGATCAACCATGTAGCGGTCCAGCCGCTTGTTGAGATCTCGCTGAAGTTCAAACCGAACGGTGACCGGGGCTTCATCGTCGCCGCTTGCTTCCTCGGATTTTTCATAAATAGAAAACAGCGCGGATTGATCGATCTTCCCGCCGGTGGCGATCAGGTCTGGATTGTGGTCGGTTTCAGCCATCGGAGTCCGGCATGCGGACTTGCATCCGGCCGAGAATTACTTGGGCGTTTCCGCAGGCTTGGGAGCCAGCAGTTCGTCAATCCATGTATCGGTCCAGACCGGTTCGAGCGAAGGTGTCTTCAATTCCTTGGCCTGCATGATCGACATCTGCTCTTTGGTGGGAAACGTTACAGTGGCGGTGTTGTCGTCCGCAGTTGCCGCCGCTCTCCGAGCGCGTTCGGCCTGTTCTGGAAAGCGGCCTTCGCTGCGTTTTTCCACGGCGGCATAGAACCTCTTGGCGGCTTCCAGATCGCCGCGAGATTCTGCAATGGCAGCACGGCCAGTAAGACCGCTGGTGACCAACAGCATCATGTTTGCCGAGTGATCATCGCTTTCCACTATTTTGGCGTACAGGCGATCCGCCTTTTCAAGATAGTCTTTGCGAATCTCATCTGTGAGCGGCGACGCGGTCTCGGTTTCCGCAGCGAGTGTCTTGCCGGTTTGAACTGCAGCGAGCAATCTGCCAGCCGCACGCAGGCGCGCCATTTGTGCCACCGCACCCACATCCGGGTATTTTTCCGCCACGTCTTCGTAGTTGGAAGGCAACACGGCTTTGGAAAGTTCGATCCATGCCTCGGCCTGATAATTCGTGCGGTAGTTCTGCCAGCGAATCACGGCGGCGTAGATGAACAGAGCAATCACCACCATGAGCAACCAAGAGGTGCCCTTGGTCTTCAACCAATCGACAAAATCCTCGTTAATGCGGCCTTCGGTCAGGTCGCTTTGATGAACTTCTTTGAGGCGTTCGCGATCCATGAGGGCTCCTGCTGGCGGGAAGTCCGTATTCTATCGGCTAGCGGGGGCACGAGCAATCACCGTGAGTCCAGGCCTCCAGAATGCGACGGCAAGCGTTATTGATCCGACCAAACCGCCAATTCGTTGCCGCTGGGGTCTGTGAAGTGAAAACGCCTGCCGCCGGGGAATTCAAAGATCGGCTTTGCGATTCTTCCGCCTGCTGCAGCGATTCTCTTCTGGATCGCTTCGAGTTTGGACGAGAAGAGCACCACCAACGGCCCGCCGCTTGCAGGTGGCATTTCGGTAGTAAACCCACCTGCCAATCGGCCATCCTCAAAACTCGTGTAGTCGGGACCATAATCAGTGAATTTCCAACCGAATACATCGGTGTAGAAGCGTTTGATTGCGGGGATATCGGTGGCGGGGA
>CAZWJR010000214.1:0-5303 GCA_964634655.1 uncultured Isosphaeraceae bacterium
CAGGTCCTGGTGGGAGTAAAATCCCTTGCAGGTTCAACTCCTGTCATCCGCATTGCAGAACCAAATCAATTTGGCTCACCCCAGAGCCCACGGCACACACGCCGTGGGTTTTTTCTTTGAATCTCCAAACGAAAGTCGCCGCCTGCGTCCTCGCAATCCTGAATTCTCAATCAGTGGGACCGGCCTCCGTGACGGTCCGCCTCCGCACCATCCGCGCCCACGGGTTACCATCCCCATCAATCCGGTTCGCCTCCGCCCGCACCAGCAGCCAACCCATTGAAAAATCACCTGTTCAACAGAGGTTTTGTCTCGCTCATTGTCACGCAGTTTTTCGGCGCGACTAACGACAACATCCTCAAACAGGTCCTCATCTTCATGGTCAGCACCGGTCTTTGGCAAAACAGTCTGGGCCATGCCGGTGAGGCATGGATCACCGTTTTCTTCACCCTGCCCTTCATCTTCTTCTCAGGCTACGGCGGCCAGTTTGCGGATCGTTACAGCAAACAACGCGCGGCCGTCATTCTCAAGATCCTTGAAATCCCCATCGCCGCCGTCGCTATGGCAGGCCTGTGGATGCACTCCCTCCCCCTCACCATTGCCGCACTCGTCCTGCTTGCGATCCACAGCACTTTCTTTGGCCCGGTGAAATATGGCATGATTCCGGAACTCGTCGCCCCCGGCGACTTGAGCCGCGCCAACGGCTCCATCAACATGATGACGAACATTGCCGTGATCATGGGGACCCTTCTGGCAGGTCCGATCAGCGATCGATACTTCCCAACGCAACCCAATCCGTCCGGCCAGTTGCCCGCCTCACTGCCATGGCTGCCCGGCACCGCGCTCGTCATCGTCGCCACACTTGGTTTGATTTCATGCCTCGGCATTTCGCGCTTGCCCGCAAGAGATCCCAAACTGCGATTCGCCGCCAACCCCATGGCAACATATCTCAAATCCATCACCGAAATGGCCCGCAGCCCCTTGCTCATGGTCGCCCTCGCATGGTCGTTCTTCTACATGATCGCCAGCACCGCCCTTCTGATCGTCACCCATTACAGAACCATCCTCAACATCAATTACACGATGAACAGTTATCTGCTCGGCGCGCTGGGATTGGCCATTGGAGTGGGTTGTGTCCTCGCCGGTTTCATCAGCGGCAACCGAATCGAACCTCGCCTCGTTCCCATTGGCGCCATTGGCATGGCCGTCGCATTCATCCTGCTGGGTTTGATCACACCTCAATACTGGAGTGTCGGCGCGCTGCTCGTCACGGCCGGACTCTTTTCAGGCCTCTACATCGTGCCGCTCCAATCGCTGTTGCAGAAACTTTCACCGGACAGCGAGCGCGGCCGCTTCCTAGGCACCGCCAACGCCATGTCGTTTGTCGCCTTCACCATCGGCGCTGGCGTCATGTGGGTCGCCACCACCATTGCCAACCTCGCTCCCAATCGTGTCTTCATCGTCGTCGCCGTCATCACGATCATCGGCACCGGCACAATGCTGGTGCAAATGCGTGGCCTGCTCCGTGCCCCCGCTGCGGAGCCTGTCGGCAATTCGACCTGATCTCGCCACAAAATTCATCTCTCATTTGCCCAACATTCGCTACTATTTACGGTGGCACAAGACGCTCGCTCATCCATGATTTACCTCGACAACAACGCCACCACTCCTCCCGCTCCGCAAGTCATCGCTGCAATGGATGAAGCCCTGCGAGAGCACTGGGCCAACCCCTCCAGCCTCCACCGCGCTGGCCAGGCCGTGCGTCGCAAAATGGAACTCGCTCGCCAGTCCGTTGCCAAACTCATTGGCTGTGCGGATCGCGAACTCATCTTCACCTCCGGCGGGACCGAGGCCGCCAATCTTGCCGTCTTCGGCTCACTTCGCGCCCAACCCGATCGCAAAGTCCTCATCTGCACCCAGATCGAACACAGCGCCAATCGTGAAGCAGGCAAGCGAGTCGGCAGCGATGGTGTCGAAGTCCTTTGGCTCCCCAATGATTGTGATGGCGTCGTTGATCTCAACGCCCTCACCGACATGCTCACCAAACGCAGCGCGGAAATCGCACTCGTCTGCATCATGTGGTGTAATAACGAGACCGGCGTCATTCAACCGATCGAGAAAATAGGCTCACTCTGCCAGCAGCACGGCGTGCGGTTCTACACCGATGCCACGCAATGGGTGGGCAAGATGCCGACGGATGTTTCCAAACTGCCCATCGATCTCTTGAGTTTCGCATCACACAAGTTTCACGGTCCCAAAGGCATCGGCGCGCTCTACGTCAAACCGCGCGTCAAGGTCGTTGCTCAAACCGTCGGCGGCCCGCAGGAGCGTCAACGCCGCGGCGGAACAGAGAACGTGCCCGGCATCATCGGGCTTGGCGTCGCCGCCGATCTCGCCAATCAGTGGCTGCAGACCGATGGCCGCAAGCAGGTCGCCGCCCTGCGAGACCGCTTTGAACGCGAGATTCTCAAGCGTTGCGATTGCGCCGCCGTCAATTGCTCCGCCGCTTTGCGACAATGGAACACCTCCAGCATCGCCTTCTGTGGCCTGGAGACTGAATCCATTCTCCTCATGCTCTCCGAACGTGGCGTGTGTGCATCCGGCGGCTCTGCCTGCGCATCCGGTTCACTGGAAGCCTCACCCGTATTGCAAGCCATGCGCCTTCCCCCGGAGAAACTCCATGGCACAGTCCGCTTCAGTTTCTCCCGCTACACCACGGATGCCGAAGTTGATCAGGCCGTTGAAATCATTGCCAGCGTGGTCAACAAATTGCGAATGAGCATGAGCACCATCAATTCCGCCTCCGCCGCATCCGCCGTCCCATCCTGACCGCCCACTCATTTCGACACAAACGAAGTCACCAGCAGTTCCTTTTCGCGGTCCCGCACCACTCCGCCGTCAAAACTCCACTTCACGCTCGCCCCTTCTGTGGATTCCGCATTGCTTGCGATTATCCGCCCCGGCATTTCAACCGTGATCTCAAACTTGTCATCTCCCAAATCCTGCGTCACCTCAAACGCTTTTTTCTGCCGATCAAATTCAACCATGAACTTGGTGTGCTGCGAACCGTTGTAGCCCGCAAGCGTGAAGAGTGCCTGCTTCAACTGGTCCTCCAGCAACTCCGCATAGCCCTTCAACTCGGCCGTCACTTCCTGGTCCCGCGCCTTCTCATCCGCCCCGGGTTCGCGCGGCTCCAGCAACTGTGCGATCGCCTTGTAATCAAGATGATTCAAACAATCGCGCATGAATCCCTGCACCGCCAGCCAGCCATCCTGTGCCACATCCGGCGTGGCCTGGCGAAACGCATTCCGCGCAAACAGCAGCATCTTTTCCGTTTCAAACGTCGCCAGCGCTCTCGCCACCATTTGCCGCTGCGCCGGCGTCCACTCCGCCACATCCAGACTCTTCAATTCCGCCATCGGCGCTCGAATAATCCGCTCCTCCAGCGTTTCAATCGCCGCCCACGGCCGTGGCGAATACACCCGCGCAAAATGGTAATACGTTCCCTCCCGCCGCTTCTCAATCTTCAAAGTCGTCGGAAACTGCACGTACAAATCAGCGTCCCCATCCGTCGGCGCCGCAAAATTCGATGGCAGCCGCCCACCCCGCGCAATCATCGTTTCAGCCGTAAATCGATACGACTGCTTCCCATCATCATGCTTCTCCACCTCCTGTGAAACCAACCACCCCGCATTCGGCTTGGGCACGATGTCACCGCCGTAAAGATCATCCGCCGAATCGCTCTTGTGTTCCACAAAATAATGAACGCTTCCGTTGGGCGCTATGCTCAACTTCTCCCGCCGCTCCACGCACCCCAGCGCCGTGACAGCCACAAAAACAACCGCAAGCAAACCAGAAGTGGAGCGGGCGACGCGCATGGTGTTCTCCTTCAACGAAATCCGCCATGACCAAATCAATCAACGACAATAGTTTATCGTCAGGTCGATCAATCTCGGCGCAAACTCCGCGCACCGTTCAATCCAATACATCAGCCGCATCGCGCCGCCCTTGATTACCGCCCGTACAGCGGCCGCAACTTGCCCTCCAGATGCCGCAGCAGCGGATCGGCGCTCAATGGCTTGCCAGTCACCTTCTCGCACAACTCCGCCGCTCGATACCGCTTCCCATGCGCGTGCACGTTCTTGTTCAGCCACGCCTTCAATTCCCCAAACTGACCCTTCTCAAACTGCTTGTGCAAACCCGGATTGTCGCTCAACGCTTTCTCAAACAACTGCGCGCAATACAAATTGCCAAGCGTGTACGTCGGGAAATACCCCATCGAAGTCATCGACCAATGCACATCCTGCAGACACCCGCGCCGATCATCCGGCACCGTCAATCCAAGATACTCCTTGTACTTCTTGTTCCACACACCAGGAATGTCCTTTACATTCAAATCGCCGGCTATCAGCGCCCGCTCAATCTCAAATCGAATCATGATGTGCATGTTGTACGTGGCTTCATCCGCCTCCACGCGAATGAAATCCGGCTTCACGATATTCGCGCCGCCGTACACATCCTCCATCGACAAACCCTTCACCGCCGGCCCGAAGAAATCCTTCAACTTCGGATGCAGCCACTTCCAGAACGGCCGCGATCGCCCCACCTGATTCTCCCACATCCGGCTCTGGCTCTCATGAATCCCCAGCGAGATCGCCGAACCCATCGGCGTGCCAATGTGTTCCTCCAGCAAACCCTGCTCATAAATGCCGTGGCCGCACTCGTGCATCACAGATCCCAGCGCATCATTCATGTCCGTATCACGGTATCGGGTGGTGATGCGCACATCATTGCAATGCGATCCGCCGCAGAACGGATGCGTCGAGATATCCAATCGCCCTCGCTCAAAATCAAACCCGATCTTCTCCGCCACAAATCGCACAAACTTCTGCTGCTGCTCGATCGGCAGTTTCCGCTCGTTGAACGCATTGGAAGGTTTCTTGCGGCTGGACATCAAGTCCGTCAACAACACCTGCAATCGCTGCCGCAGCGGACCAAACACCGCCGCAACATCCTTCGCCTTGCAACCCGGCTCGTAATCCTCTGCCAGCGCATCCCACGGCTCGCCGCCCTTGGACCACCCGTAACACTCCGCCTTGCGCCGCAACAGCGCCACGATCTTCTCCAGATTCGGCTGAAACTTCTTGAAGTTCGATTCCTTCCGCGCCTCTCGCCACACATGCTGACCCAGGCTCGCCAGCGTCGCCTCCTCCTCCACAAGTTCCGTCGGCAGTTTGGTCTTGCGATCGTACTCATGCCGAATCTCCCGCACGTTCACCGCCGCCACACTGTGCGGTGCCTTCATC
>CAZWJR010000215.1:0-2551 GCA_964634655.1 uncultured Isosphaeraceae bacterium
AGAGCGCCAAGGTGAGAAGTGGCGTTTCATTGGACCATTTTTGGGGATGTGGTCAGAGGTCGGATATTGGAGATCAGAGGTCAGAGATCAGGAAGCCTCTAGGGTTCCTGATCATTCCGCCCAACATTCTTCCTACCTCGAGACACGAGTTCATGAGATGTTCGTGCTTCAATTTGTCAACATAACCGCAATCGTGTGCAAAATCCAGGGACGATTCAGTTTCGCTATTCTCCCCGTCACAGTCTGTTAACTTGCTGATGAAATGCGCTCGATAGCGGCGTTTTGACCAAGCCTCCCGCAGGTTTAGACAGACTGATCGTGAAGAACGCCTGATCTGGCCTGTCAACGCAAACCGTTCTTCCACTGGGAACTCTTTCGATACATCGAAGATCTCCATAGCCAGGCTGTACGCTTTCTTGTAAACGACTAATTCCTTTGCAGAATTGATTCTCATATATCCCCCAAAAATTGTTTTTGAACTTCCCCCTGACTTCTGACCTCTGACTTCTGACTTCTGACCTCTGACTTCTGACTTCTGACCTCTGACCTCTGACTTCTGACTTCTGACCTCTGTCCTCAAGCCGCCGCAACAACAACCTTCGCGCCGGGTGGGTTCGTCCTGCCCCCAAACACAAGCATCGCCTCAATCAGCAGCAAAACCGCCAACGCAAGCAGAACAATCGCTACCCACGGAACCGGATTGGATGCCACCTGAAACGCACCGGAGTTCTTATCAATGAAACCATCACGGACAAATCGCAATAGTGCCCACGCGCTCATGGTGTACATGAACAGCGTCGGGATGCCTGTGACAAACCAGACCCATTTGGCGCGGTACGTTCGCCAGAGCCATGTTGTGATGCCGATGAGTGCGAGGGCTGCGAGGAGTTGGTTGCTTGCGCCGAAGAGAGCCCAGAAAGTTTTCCATGCGGGGACGGGCTTGCCATCGGGGCCGAGCGGACTTGTGAAAAGGAAAATGACGGGGAGAGATGCGGTGAGAATGGTGCCGATCCATCGGCCGGTCCAATTGTGCAGGCCGGTGAGTTCCTGCACGATGTATCGACCGAGCCGCGTGCAGACATCGAGTGTGTCGTACACGAACGTGGTGAAGGCGAGCAGGCCGAAGGAAATGCCGATGGCTGCGGGGATTTTGACGACTTCCAGAAAACTGCCGATTCCTTGTGCGAAGACGAAGTTGGGCTGCTTGCCCTTCGCTGCGGATTTGGTGAGCATCATGACGCAACAGAGCGCGATGATGGCGACCATTGCCTCCAGCAGCATCGCGCCGTATCCGATGGGTTTGGCGTCGGTTTCGTTGCGGAGTTGTTTGGAGGTTGTGCCGGAGGCGATGAGGCAGTGGAAACCGGAGCATGCGCCGCAGGCGATGGTAATGAAGAGGATGGGCAAAAGCGGTGAGCCACTGTCGGGATCAGTCCAGCCGATGAAGGCGGGATATTCGATGGATTTGCCGCCGAAGATGATGCCGAGTGCGCCGCCGAGGAGCGCAGCGTAGAGGAAGTAGCCGCCAAGATGACCGCGCGGCTGAAGCAGCAGCCACATGGGAACGATCGATGCGATGCAGCAGTAGACAAGGAGCGTAACACCCCAGACGCGGCCGGCCTGGAAATCGCTGATGCCGAGCATGGATGCGACATCGAGCGGAATGTACTGACCGATCCAGATGGCGACGCCGACGAGCGGCAGAAAAATAAGCGTCGCCATGTTGAGTGAGAGTTTTGTGAACTTGAGGAGCAGGCCCATGACGACGGGCAGAGCAAGGTAGAGCATGGAGGAGGTGGCGATGGCTCCGCCGGTGACGGTCTGGCCGTTTTCGAGTGTTTGCGCGCCGACGAAGGAACCGGCGACGATATCGGTGAACGCAACGATGATGTAGACGAGTGCGATGTAGACAAAGAGAAGGAAAAGAATGAAGGAGCGGCGAGACATGTGCTCACGCACGACTTCCGCAATGGAGCGGGCCTTGTGGCGGACGCTGGCGACGAGGGAAGTGAAATCGTGGACGCCGCCGATGAAGATGGAGCCGACGAGAATCCAAATCAGAGCGGGAAGCCAGCCGAACATGACGCCCGCGAGGATCGGGCCGACGATGGGACCGGCGGCGGCAATGGCGGAGAAGTGCTGGGAGAGGAGGAATTTGGGTTCGATGGGTTCGTAATCCAGACCATCGCGCATGGACACGGCGGGAGTGACAGCGTTCTTATCGAGTTTGAGGAGACGGGAGAGGAGGCTGCCGTAGGTCTTGTAGGCGATGAAGAGGATGATCGCGGAGGCGAGAACTATGGCGAGCAGCTGCATGGGATTATTTTATAGGGAAATTAACCACAGAGGACACAGAGAGCACGGAGGGGGATTTTTGGGATGAGTTCTTGCGGGTTTTTGAATTCGTTTGGGCGCAAAGACGCGAAGACGCAAAGAAGCGCAAAGGGGTAATGGAAAGGAGATTTGATGTTCGGGCGCGTGTTGAAAAGTCGTTCGGCCCCGGGCCCCCCCCGCGCCCCGGGCGACCTGCACCGTCGGAAGGACAACCCGA
>CAZWJR010000215.1:2561-5261 GCA_964634655.1 uncultured Isosphaeraceae bacterium
AAGTCGTTCGCCCCACCCACCCCCTAGCCCCCTCCCTCAAGGGAGGGGGAATGCGGGCAAGCGTCGATTAATCTTCATAGAGGGCGACGCAGTTTTCGAGGCGGGCGTTAGGGCCGCCGTCGTGGATTGCGAATTTAGCACCTTTGTGGAAGTTGGCGCCGGCGTAAGCTCCGTCTTTGCGGAGGGCGTAGAGGGTGACGCCGAAGTTGGGGCGGCCTTTGGCATCAAGGAGATATTTTTGTTTGGTGTGATCGGCGATCCACTGGAGAACTTTGAGGCAGGCATCGGCGGGTGAGAGGCCGTTGGCCATGTGCTGAACAATCTGGAAGGAACCGCAGGAATGGATGAGCGCTTCGCCGCGACCGGTGGCGCCGGCGGAGCCGACGTTGTTGTCGCAGAACATGCCGGCGCCGACGATGGGTGAATCGCCGACGCGGCCGGGGATTTTCCAACTCAAGCCGCTGGTGGAAGTGCAGGCGGAGAGATCGCCATTGGAATCGACAGCGGAGCAGTGGATTGTGCCGGTGGTGAACGGGATGCCGAGTTGCTTGGCGCGGGATTGTTTTTGGTTGATGTTGTTTTTGGGAATTTGCTGATCGTCATCGAGCCACTTGTCGCCGGGGTTGAGGTTGGCTTTCCATTTTTGCCAGGCCTGACGTGAGGCATCGGTGAGGAGGTCTTGCTCCTTGAAGCCCATTTCCCTGGCGAATTGGAGAGCGCCCTGGCCGATGAGAAGCGCATGATCGGTTTTGCGAAGGACCTGCAGCGCGACGGAGGATGGGTTCTTTATATTTTGCAGACCGGCAACGGCGCCGGCTTTGTGGGACGGGCCGTGGAGGCAGGAGGAATCAAGTTCCACGACGCCATCTTCGTTGGGCAGGCCGCCGTAGCCGACGGAGTTGTCGTTGGGATCGTCCTCCACGATGTTGATGCCTGCGACGATGGCATCGAGGGGATCGGAGCCGTTGCGGAGGAGTTCCATTGATTTTTCGATGGCGCGCAAGCCGTTGGCGGAGGAGATGATGGCGAGACGTTTGCCGGCGGTTTGCGGAATTGCGTTGACCGGATTTTGTGCTGCCGCGATGGTGCTGACGAAGGGAAGCGATGCGGCGGTTCCGCCCAATGAGGCGAGAAACGATCGGCGATCGAGGGTGTTCATGTGGACAGTTTACTGTTGACCCATCGTGAGCGGTACCAGAGCAACGCGAGGCTGCCGAGGGGGATGGCGACGATGGCTTCGCCGGCGGATTCGATGAGCGCGAGTTGGCTGCGAGCGGCGTTGAATTGGTCGCCGCTCATGCCAAGGTAAGCGGCAAAGAACGCGACGCCGGCTTCGCGCCAGCCGAATCGTCCAAGCGGGTTGAGGCTCACGCCGATCGCCACGATGGCCAGCAGAAGCACATCGCTGAAGGCGAGAGGAAGTTGCAGGATGGCGGCGGCGCACGCCATGCGGCCGGCGAACGCGGCGACATCGATGATGCGGAGGCCGATCGCACCCCAGAGCGCGGTGCGCTCGCGCAGCATGCGGTCCATGCCTTTGCCGATGCGCTGGACGAAGGGCAGACCCATGATGGAACTTGTGAGGAGAGCGCCGATGGTTATCTGCCCGACGGCCAGCGCGAGCCAGATCCAATCGAAGTTCGGACGAATGATTGTTGCCAGGACGATGGAGCCAAGCGTCAGCACCAGGGTGTACCCGATGGCGGCAAACCAACCGCCGATGGTGAGAAGGGAGAGACGATCAACGCGCAGGTTGTAGGCGGCGCGTGCGACGAGGCCGGCACGGAAGGGGGCGTAATTGAGCACGGCTGTGACGAGATTGAGCAAGAGCATGTGCTGAAGCCGCAGGGGTTTCATCGGGCGGATGACGAGCCAGAAGATCGTGCCGTTGACGAACAGGCTGATGAGTGTGCAACCGATGAGGCCGGCGATGAGGAGGGGATCGGCGTGGCGCAGGCGTTCCCAGCCGCCGATGTCATTTGGATTTTCGCCGCTGGCGCTGCCGCTCTTGATGGCGTTGTGAATGCACCAGACAAGCAGGGCCAGACCCAGGACGAAGCCGATCGCCTGGAGGAGGATTTTGCGCGGGGAGAGGAGGGAGGGCGCGGGTTCGGGATTTGGAGGTAGAGGTTTCAGATTAGAAATTTGAGATTTGAAATTTGAGATTGGAATTCACCGCGGAGAGCGAGGAAAACGCGGAGAGGGATTTCGAATTTTTTGCGTGAGTGCCTCGCTGGCGCGTCGGCCTGGTAGTGGTTCAGAGTTTGGTGGGGCGAAAGCGTTCACGGGCGATGACGATGAGTGCGCGGATGGCGTCTTTCCAACCGATTTTTTTTCCTGCGGCGTGGCTGCGGGGGTTGTATTTGATCGGCACTTCGACGACTTTGGCTTGCAAGCGGGCGAGTGCGGCGACGATTTGGGGTTCGATGCCGAAGCGCGGCTCGGTGAGCATGGGGCGGAGTTGGCGGAGGAGCGGTACGGAAAAGACTTTGTAGCAGCACTCCATATCGCTGACGCGATAGCCGGTCATGAGATTGCTTAGGAGTGTGAGGGCACCGTTGCCAAGGGCATGGATGCGGTGTTTGAGGGACTTAAAGTGGTAGTGTTCGCCCCAGCGTGTGCCGAGGACGGCGTCGGCGCGGTTGGAGATGATGGGGAGGATGAGATCCGAGAAATCGTTGGGGTCGTATTCGAGATCGG
>CAZWJR010000216.1:0-4347 GCA_964634655.1 uncultured Isosphaeraceae bacterium
AAGCGGTAACGCTGTTTGCAGTTTGTTTGCGACAGGAATCACCGCGTCCCCACCGGGGACGGCGAGTGCGCCACCGGGCAGGAAGTCGTTTTGGATATCAACCAATATCAGTGCTTTCATAGTCTATGGAATCAATTTGCGTTGGCGAAGGGCGGTTACAACCTTGAGCGCCCAGACGCGATCAGCCTCCTTCAAGTCTTCGGTCAATTCGGCGTAGTCCACCCACGAGCGCTGCCATTTGTCGCGTGTGGCAGGCGTAACATTGGCCGCCACCGCTCGCGACCAATGCAGCCACTGTTCGTGCTCGATCTCGGCCAGGGCTTCCACCAATTCGTCGGTGGGTTTGAAAGGCGGTTTGTTCACCGGGTATTCTTTCAGGCGGCGGGGAACTCAATGAACTGCGGCGGGACGTGGTCCACGAGCCACACGCCATTGGCCGAGCAGCGGACAACAACACCCGCCCGATGCATGTCGCCCGCACGAATCGTGAGCAACACCGGCTTGCCGTGGCGGCTGCCGACCTGGACGGTCACTTTGGTTTCTGCGGAAAGATGGACGTCATGGCGCGCCATTCGTTGCAAGCCGTGTTGGCGGATGCCATCCAGAAAACGCGTGGCCGTGCCGTGATACAAAATCTCCGGCGGCATCTGCGGCGGATATTGTAAATCCACCTCAACCGAATGCCCCTGGCTGGCGCGAATACGCTGGCCGTCGTCGCTGAACGCGAAGCGTTTCTTGTCACTCGTGGCGACGATATGCTTGAGATCCTCAAGGGTGAGTGCCACGCCGTTGCGGTTCACCGCCTGCAACAATTCGTCCACACCCACCCAACCGGCATCATCAAGTTGCAGCCCCACCCGCTCCGGTTCATGCCGGAGGATCAGGCTGAGGAATTTGCTGGCCCTGATTGTTTCTTTGTCTGTCATGGTAAACGTCCCTCCAAATATTCGTTAAGTCGTGGGTTCAGTGTTTTGGCAAATACGCCGTGGTATCCCGCTGCGCGCATGTCGGTGATGACGAGCACGACCGTGATGGGCAGTTGGCACTGCAGGACCCCGCTCCAAGTCAAATGATCCAACCAGGTCCAAACGCCGACGTTCACAACGAACAGCCCAGCCCAGATCAATTCACGACGACGCACAATTCTGAACACGTTGCAGAAAAGGAAGAAGTGTCCCGCCGCAATCACCAGCAACCACCAGAGCGGACCGCCCAGATGCCATAAGCCCCCTGCCACACTCAGAAACACGCCAATGGCAATCGCATCCGTAAGCGAGAAGCGAAAACCCCAAGTGCGCGCTTTGTAATTTGGGTCACACATGAAAGGTGGTTCCTATCACGCGCTTGTTTGCCTCCAGCAGCACTTCGAGATCACCGAAGGTTGTCTGGAAATTGCGCGTCCGGAGATCGCGGCAGGCTACGACCTCGCCCGCGTCGGTTCTTTTTGCGCTCACGACGTGATATGCGGGCGACAATTCCCGCATGAGAATGAACTCGGGAACGTCCGCGAGAAGTTCCGCATGGGTGGCGTCCAGCACTTCGTAGTTCGCGAGCGCCTCGCGTCGGCCGGTAATGGCATTGATCCGAAAGAGTCGAACGCAATTTCTGGTTTCTGCCACGCCAAAGAACCGCCAGGGCCAAAGCGCCGATGGCATCAGGGTGATCGCTTCCGGCGCAAGCGTCCCGGCGCGTCGCCGTAGCACTCCCTTGGCACCAAAGTAGACGGCAATTGCTCCGAAGTATATTCCCGCATACACAACCGCCACCTCACCGTTTCGGTAGAGGAGGCGAAGCGTATAGGCAGCCACCGCGAAGGTCAGTAGCAGCACAAACGCGTCGATGAAGAATACCCATTCGAGGCACAGTCTCTTGCGCGAAAATGGGGCAAGCAATTTCACCCCAAGCGTGTTGCTGAAATCCAGCAGCACATGGATCGCAAAGCCAACAAAAAGGCCCAAGCCGAGCAAAAGACCATTGCCGCCGCACGCCTGAACCAATATTCCCGCCAGTGCGCTGATCACTGCATGCACCGGCAACGCGTGACTCCATGTCTGGTGCGAACGAAGGTATGCACGTTTGCCAAGGATCCGGCTCAGGGCATCCAGATCAGGCAGCACCGAACCTGCGACCAACCCCAAAGCCAGTTCCGGGTGGGAATCCAGCACTGGCGTCGCTGCGATCAATCCAATGCCTGCATGTGTGACAATGTCCATCAGATGTGAACAGTTTCTCGTGCCTTCAACCACTCCGTCGGAATGCTTTCTCGCCCGGCGCTCAATGCCACGATGCCAGCCACAATGGCCGCGTTCGTGTCACAATCACCGCCGACGCTCACCGTCTTTCCAAGGGCATCAACAAAGCGGTCGAGATGATGAGCGGCCATCCAGATACAAAACGGCACCGTGTCGGGTGCGGTCACCAACGAACCGTTCCCCAGCGAACGTGCGACATCAGCCACGGGAATTACTGGCGGGGTGGTGCTCGCCACAAGAGTGCCGCGCCGAACCTGGCTTTCCGGTGTGTAGCGAACCACGGAATCAAAGAATTGCGACGCGCGGGCGGTGTTGTCTTCCCCACGCAGCCGCCAAGCCATAGCGGCGGCCACTGCTATGGCAATCGCGCCAGCCACGCCTTCGGGATGGGTGTGGGTGACGAGCGAGGAAGCCCGCGCCTCCTCGGCACATTGCTCAAGATTGTCAGCGAAATATGCGCCCAGCGGTGCAACCCGCATCGCGCTACCATTACCCATGGAGCCTTGTCCGCCAAAAGCATTTGCTGCCGTATCCCGCCATTTCGCCCCAGCCATGATTTCACGCATCTGGATGCGGGTCATTTTGACGTAGCCGCGCTCGGGATCGCGCTCGAAGCGTCGGGCGAAACGCTTGGCCAAGGCATCCTGATCCACATAACCGTGCGACTTGAGAACCTGAGCAATGGAAATCGCCATCTCAGTGTCGTCAGTGTGAAACCACGGACCAGCCGGAAGATTATTCTCGGCCAACCGGCGCGGGGCAGCGTGGGCCTGATAGCCCATCATCTCGCCAAGTGCATCACCCAAACCAAGTCCGTCCAGCGACAATTTCATGCGCTCGACGCGAGTGGCATGGTCGGCGGGCAAGTTGGCTTTCCAAGTGTTGGCGTGCTCGGCTAGCAATCGCTGCGCACAACGCAGCCACGATGTTTCAATCCAATCCGCGCCGATCGGCCCGACTCGGTCCACCATCCAGCCCGCGAACCGAAGCTCGTTGTGCATCGAGTAAACGCGATCCGTGTTCGACGAATGAATCAGCACCGGGCAGACCGGCATGAAGTCGCCCAGAAACCGCGCGACATCCACGCCCGTGCCAGGATCAACCGTCGCTCCCGGCATCGGATTCAAATCGTGATCGAGCGAAATCAACGTGGTCGTCGGAAAGAACACTTCGCACTCGGTGATCATCGAGGGCGCATCACGCCAGACCTTGAGTTCAAAGCCATCTCCTAATGCCACGACTGCTTTCTGAAACGCCGCGATGCGCTCGTCGTTGTCTTCGAGGATGAGGATGGTTTTCATCTCGTCTCCTCCCTGACCGCAATCTGATATGCGGCAAACACCTCGTCCGTGAAGCAAGCGAACACAACGCGCTCAAGCGTATCCATACTTTTCAGCGCGGTGAGCGTTTCACGAACTGCGATTTTCGTCGCGTCGGGAATGGGATATCCATAGACGCCGCAACTGATGGCAGGAAACGCTATCGTCTTAACCGCATTGACCCGCGCGAGTTCAAAACTGGTGCGATAGCAGGATGCCAGCAGTTCCGGCTCGCGGCTGTTACCGCCGCGCCAAACCGGTCCGACCGTGTGGATCACAAATCTCGCGGGCAATCGGTAACCCTTGGTTATCTTGGCGTCCCCGGTCATACAGCCACCCAGAGTCCGGCATTCGGCCAGCAACTCCGGTCCGGCCGCGCGATGAATCGCCCCATCGACCCCGCCACCCCCGAGCAACGAGGTGTTTGCGGCGTTGACGATGGCATCCACCTTAAGCTTGGTGATGTCGGTTCGGGTCAGTTCGATTCGATTGTCGGTTTTCATGTTTCCCTTACTCCACCAGCACGCCTTTTCGTTCACCAATGCCGATGACGGCTTGCGTGCCGGAATTGAATTCCAAAAAGTCTCTCTCGATGCCGTCACTGAAAATCACGCCGTTCTCGGCCATGCGCGATTCGAGGATCAATGGCGTTTCAGTAGTCACACGGCCAAATACCAGCGAGATCCCCGTCGTCTTCGTCGGGAACGGTTCGCGCACGGTGTAGAGCAGATAGTTCGCATCCCAGGCGAACTCGGTCTTAACGTTCAACCGGACCT
>CAZWJR010000216.1:4357-5259 GCA_964634655.1 uncultured Isosphaeraceae bacterium
ACGATTGAGTTTCACTCGCCTCGCCACTGCGAATGAGATAGCGGGCGGAGCAATGCGTCTTTGGGCCGATGAACAGGTCGTTCACGCCATACAACGTTTGGCCATTGTTCAGCACGGCCTTGGCCATGGTCACCGATCTCGTCGGCCGGGTTCGCAGCACGACTTCCGGCATCACCTTCGTCAGGTCGTTCACTCGGAAAGTCAGCAGCCGACCATCCCAACGCTCCGGGTCGGGGTTCACACCCACGACGGGTTGGCCATTGAGGTATTTCAAGGTGTTTGCAACCAGGCCGTCCTGTCCCAACGTCACCACCGTGTCATCGGCCGCGAAGACGAAGTTGGGCAAGAAGCCGCGATCGACTATCTGCACCCGGCCCACTTGCGACAGGGCCGACTGTGCCTCGCTTAAAGCGCGATGATACGTCTCGTCCTCGCGCAGGTAATCCGAGAAATCCGCGCCCTGGTGCTCGACGTAGAATCTCGCCTGGCTGACGGTGTTGAACCGGATCACCAGTTCAGCCAGGCGCGTCGGTCGCGTCACGAGGACGATTGTGTTGTCGGTCAGGCGGTTCATTTTCTCGCCGATTGCGGGGTCAGCAATTCCCGGAGCAAATCCGGCGAAATGTTGAGTTGGCCAATTTTCTCCGCCTTGCCAGCCAGTTCCTGGAAGGCGTAGGCGATGAGTTGTTCCGGCTTCATGCTCGTGCTGGCGAGCGCCTGAAGTATCTTCGGGTCTGCGCTGCCCAGTGCCTTCATGGTGCTCGACACTCCGTAGGCCCGGGCGTCGGCCTCCGCCTTGGCGTTCTCTGCCGCCAGTGTCACCATGCTCTTGCGCCGTTCTTCCAATCCGATGTTGGTTTCCAGCGCTTCCTTTTTGAGCAGGCCTTCCTTCTCCTGCACGG
>CAZWJR010000217.1:0-5187 GCA_964634655.1 uncultured Isosphaeraceae bacterium
CCGCGCAGGCGGGAATCCAGTCGGCGCGAGCGCAACAAATTGACCGGATCCCAGTCCGCGCCTCAATACCTTCGCAAAACCCCCGTCACCACACCCTGAATCTTGCAGTTCTTCACAATGATCGGCTCAAACTCCGGATTCGCCGGTTGCAGCCGAATCTTGTCGCCTTCCTTGTAAAACGTCTTCAGCGTCGTCTCGCCGTTGGGCAGCATCGCCACCACGCGCTCACCGTTGCGAGCCGTTTCCCGCCGTTCCACAATCACGTAATCGCCATCCAGAATCCCCTCATCCTTCATGGAATCCCCATCCACCCGCAGCGCAAACGAGCCGCCCTTCTGCCCCACGCGCGGCCCGAACAAATCCGTCAAACTCAATTGATCGTTCTGCTCATACTTCTCAATCGGATAACCCGCTGCAATCTTGCCCACCAGCGGAAACGCCAGCGGCTGCGATTCATCCGGAACCTGCGCGTGATCACAGATGGACAAAGAGCGTGCCTTGTTGGGATCGCGCTTCAAAGCGCCCTTTTTGATGAGCGATTCGACGTGCTCGAAGACCGTCACCTTGCTGATTCCCAGTTCGTCGGCGAGTTCCTGCATCGTCGGCGAATAACCACGGACGATTCGAGAGTCGCGAATCAGTTGCAGAATCTTCAGTTGCTTGGGTGTAAGGTTCATGACGATAGTCCTCCATCATTGAAAAAATGACAGCCGATGTGCTGCCGCTGGGCTGAATGCGAGTGATGATGTGCCCGCCGCGACCCCGAAACGGCCGTGGCGTAAGTTTGTGAAATCCCTGTGAACTCCCGCTCCCCGATATCTCCACCGCCCCCGTAGTAACCGCCTGCCGACATTCCGCAACCGTCAACTGCGCCATCAGTTTCTCAACGGTCGCAATCGCTTCACGGAACCAGGCCATCTGACACGCCAGCCAGGCGCCTGCCGCCTGACGCATCGATTGACGCAGTAGATCTGAAGAAAACGCTGATTCCGAATTCACCCGCCCGGAATCCGTCCTTCCAGAATCCGTCCGCCCCGCAACCGCACTCAAATCCAGTCGATCAATACCAAGCAGCCGATCAAGCAAAGTCACCGGTCGAGCCACCCCTTCATTGGCCGAAACCGCAACCTGATCCTGACGCTCACGAAGGAACCGCGACCCGGTCCCCGCCCAACCGCCTGCATTGCCGCCGCCGGAGGAATGCTCCGAACCTGCATCTGCCGCATTATCAGCCGCCACCGGTCCACGTCCGTTTATAGCCAGCAATTTCGCCCCTCGGGGCAGGTAACTGGTCGTGTAGGTGCCGCCAGGGCCGGTCTGGACAAGCGGGGCAAGTGAAATGGTCATGGTTTTCTCCATTCTTTCAAGGCTCCCCCGGGTACTGCCCGGGGGGTGTTGCAGGGTGTCGAACTACCAGATATTGGGTTCCACGGTTCTGTGTCAGCCAGCATCTCGGCCAGATTGTCCAACGCCCTGCAGATTACATCGACCATTCTGTTTGGAATACGTTACCCCAACATTCGCCTACTTGCAAATGGAAGTTTGCGTTATTTTTGGGACGTTTTTATGGGCCCCTAAAGCGATATCAGACCTCAACCCCATCCGGACACCCTGCTACCCTTGCCGCATGCCAAGCCAGACCGCCCCTCCCCAACCCACCCTCCATCCGCCAAAACCCCTGCGCGAAAATCTCGCCGCGGAGTTCGCCCTTGATCCCTCCATCGCGTTCCTCAATCACGGTTCGTTCGGCGCGCGGCCTCGCCAAATCCTTGAATCCCAAAACAAACGCCGCGCCGAGTTTGAAGCACGGCCCATCGAATGGCTCGATCGTCGCCGCCATGACATGATCGAAGCCGCAAAACAAAAACTCGGCTCCTTCATCGGCATGACCCCAGCCAACTTCGGCTTCGTTACCAACGCCACCGGCGGCATCAACGCCGTGCTGCGCTCCCTCACCTTCAATCCCGGCGATGAACTGCTCACCACCAACCACGTCTACAACGCCGTCCGCAAGACGATGAAATATCTGGCGGCAAAAGTTCCCGGCGGCGGAGCCAAGTACATCGAAGTCGCCGTGCCCTTTCCCGTTGCTTCACCAGAGCAAATCATCCGCGCCATTGAATCCGCCATTACGCCGCGCACGCGCATTCTTGTGGTGGATCACATTACGTCCCCCACCGCTGTCATTTTTCCGATCAAGCAGATCATCGATCTCTGCACCAGTCGCAACGTCGATGTCATCATCGATGGAGCCCACGCGCCCGGCATGATCCCGCTGAACGTGGAGGAACTCGGCGCCGCCTACTACGCAGGCAACCTCCACAAATGGACGTGCGCCCCGCTCGGTTCCGCATTCCTCTGGGTGCGGCCGGACAAGCAAACCGCCAACGGCGGCATCCACCCAACCACCATCAGCCACTTCCTCGATGAAAACTTCATCAACGAATTCAATTGGCAGGGCACACGCGATATCACGCCCTGGCTGTGCATTCAGGATTCCCTCGCATGGTTCGAAGGCCCGGGCCTGGGCTGGGATCGCGTGATGAAACACAATCACCAGATGGCGGTGTGGGTGCAGCAGATGCTCTGCGATCGCTGGCAGGTGGAACCCTCCACGCCGATGCGCCAAACAGAAACGACCTGCGATGCGCCAATGATCGGCTCCATGACGACGGTCCTGCTGCCGAGCCAGGCGAAACTGCACGCCAGGTTTGCCGACTTCCAGGCGTGTCGGCAGGCAATCTACGATCAGCATCGCATCGAAGTGCCCGTCGTGGAGTTTCCCATGAGCCAGGCAAATCCCAAAAGCCCCGGCGGCTCCATCAGCGGCAACTGGTACGTCCGCCCCTGCTGCCAGATCTACAACACGCCGGAACAGTACGAACGACTCGCCACGGCAGTGTTGGACCTGATCGGTTAAACTATCCGCATGCAATTCATCACTGATTTCCAGCAAACATGGGCCGATCCGCAACTTCGCCATGCGATGCTTGTGCACTGGCCAATCGTGCTTTCTGTTTTGTCCATCTTCTTTGTGCTTCTCATGGCCTTCAACGGCGCGCGCAGTTTCCTGCTGCGCACCTTTGCATTGCTGATCTGTGCAGGCGTGATGGCTGCGGGATACATCGCGGTCCAAAGCGGCGACAACGCAGACCATTCCGTCAAGGTCGATCCCGGCCCCGCCCGTGACATGCTCCATGAACATGAGGAACTCGCAGAGAAAGTTCCGTACTTCGGCGCGGTCTGCACGTTCCTCATCCTCTGCACGTTCATTCCCAAGCCGGTCATTCGCAAAAGCGCTGCGTGGCTGGCGGTGCTTTCCTGCCTTGGCACCGCTGGCTGGGTCGCCAACACCGCGCACTTTGGCGGGCACCTCGTGTACGAACACGGCGTCGGCACGCCGGGCATCGCCGCGCCATCTGCACCATCCGCGCCAGCGCCGACGACACCAGCAGAAACGAAACCAACCACTCCGCCCGCCACTTCTGGTGCGATCGAAACCAAACCCGCCGATGGTTCGCCGACGGTTGAGCCGCGACCTGCAACGCCTTCTGAAGAGGAAGCCAAACCGTTGAGCGATGACCCCAAGGTTGCGTTCTTCCAGACGCAGATCAAGCCGATCATCTTGGAAACGTGCGCCAAGTGCCACAACGCCAGCCGTGCCCGACGCTCCGGCGGGCTGGACCAGACCTCGCTGGCAGCCATCATGAAAGGCGGCCGCTCCGGCCCCGTGATCGTCATCGGCAAACCCGAGGATAGTCTGCTCATCAAACGAGTGAAGGGTGAGATTGAAGGCGATGACCTCATGCCCCCGCCGCCACGCGATCCGCTGACGACGGAACAAATCGCAGCTCTGGAACAATGGATCCGCGATGGTGCGGTTTGGGAGTGAGTGGGATTTGCAATTGGCGCAACGGAATCGCCATCCATCACGGACGGAGAAGTCGGGGGAACGTGAGTGATGGGTTAAGCCAAGCGGAACCCGCCCGTCACTGAATGCTCGCTGCGCGGGTTCTGGACCGCGCATTTATTGATTAGGGGCACGAGCCCCAGGCAGCGACCACCGCCAACAGATCTCCTGTGTCGACAACGCCGGAGTTGTCCAGATCGAGATTGCAGCCGCACTCGCAACCTTCGCCCCAGTTGGCAATGATGATGAGCAGATCGTCAACGTCCACCGAGCCGTTGATGTTGAAATCAGCCGGGCACGGATTTGGGCCGAACTCCAGGGGAAGGATTTCAAAGTCCTTGGAGATATTGAAATAAATACGCTCATTCGCCATGACAATGATGCGGGCATGCGGAATAGCTTCGTTGGGGAGATTCACCTTCTTGCAGCCGGTGTCGGCGGGCGGCTGTGGAAGCACGCAGTTGTAGCCGTTTGGAACGTCTGCATTAAGTTCCACGAGTGTGTTTGGCCACACGGCGTCAAAGACGTGTTTGAAACTCTGGCCGCCATCCTTTGAAAGAAGGATACGAACCGATGGCGCGGTGGTGCTGGCGACGTTCCACTTCACGGTAACGCAGCCGCGGGGTTTGATGGCACCATCAGGTTTGGTCACGATGAATGGTCCCTGGTTGTTAATGGGAATGTCGATTTCCTTGTAATCGGTGCCGCCGGCTTGATCGCGGACGGTGACGCTGAAGCGCCGGTCGGGCAGAGGCGGAACCTGGGTGGCTGTCGGGAAGGAAGGCAGTTGCTCGGCCCAGCGGGTTTGCCCGGCGGGAATGCCGGTGCCATTGTTCCACGTTGCGCCGGGAGTCAGAAGCATATTGAGTCGCGGGAAAAACCGGACCTGGGCCGTCGTCGGCGGCAGCGAGCGGAACAAAGTCAGTTTGCCGTCATCAGCGGTCGCCAAGGCCCAGGGTCCGCCAACGACGACACGTGATTGCTCTACGCAATACGTGACAACTTGACCTGCGTCTTTCGGATCGCCGGTGAAGCGAAGCCAGAACGGCGTGCTCTTGGGCACTCCGACATTCACTGGCATGTTGGCAAATGCCGCTTGTGGCCAATGATTCACAGGAAACGTGTCGATGAGCGTGCCGCAGCCGCCGCCGCCCCACATCTTGATGTAGATACGGTTCAAGGAATCGATGTGGAAATGGTCATCGGAATTTGGTTGGACATTATCCGCGCCGCAGATGCCTGCGTAGGCCATGATGGTGGTGCCGCTGCCGGGCTCG
>CAZWJR010000218.1:0-5142 GCA_964634655.1 uncultured Isosphaeraceae bacterium
CCTGCACCATTATTGAAGACCTGACTGTCAAATATAGTCCCGTTGGTGCCAGGCCCGTCCGGCAGCGAATTCACTCCGCTCCTCTTTGCGATGCGGTTGGCAGTGGCGCCGCCAGCGATTGTGAAATTCCCTGCGGCGTAAAGCATTGGACCGGCTCCATCATCATAAACTCGCAAAGCCCAAACCGGCGCGTTCATCCCTGCACCCAGCGGTGACCATGCCCGGCCGTTCCACTTGGCGATGTACGCGGCGTTTGTGCCTCCGGCTTGAGTGAAGTCACCGCCGACAAATAGGGCGTTTCCGGTGCCATCGTTGTAACTGGCAAGGGCGTACACCGGTGACAGGCCCGCTGTGCCGCCCGCCATGCCGCTTCCGAGTGGTGACCACGTAGTTCCATCCCATTTAGCGACATAATTCATTGTTTGCCCACCGGCTTGCGAAAATCGACCGCCGGCATAGAGCGCCATGCCTCTGCCATCGTCAAACAGAAAGACCGATTCGACAATGCCGTTGGTGCCGCCGCGAAGGCCGGTCCAGAGATTTCCGTTCCAGCGGGCGATATTACCCAGGGAACTGAAACTGCCGCCCGCATAGAGCGCCGGGCCAACAGCGGAGGCTTGCTGCGTGGCAACAAGTTTGTGAACGAATAGATCGGTTTGCCCAACTACTGACCATGCCGATCCGTTCCATCTCGCGATTCCACCAGTCGATACTCCTCCCGCGCTTGAGAAATAGCCTCCCGCATAGAGTGCTGATCCGGTTCCGTCATCGAATGTGGCGAGGGTCACTCCCTTGACTCCGCTGCCGCCTGTTATTCCACTGCCAACGGCAGCCCAGTTCATGCCGTTCCAAACGGCAATTGAATTCACAGCAGCGCTGCCTGCATGTAAGAAATTTCCTGTTGCGTAGAGTTTGGCGGCCACGCCGTCATCAAAAGCGGCCAACGCCCGCACAGTATTATCCATGCCGGGCGGACCCACGCTTATCCACGAAAGTTCGCAGGTCTGTGCGAAGCCGTTCTGAGTACCAAACAGCAATCCGATCCTAAGAAAGAAACCAATAGTTGTTCGGTGCATTGGTAAGGTTTCCGCAAAGCGGTTAGTTATGCGATTTCAAGGGTAGACGCACCTTCGATATTCCCTTCACATGCGACAAACAAACGTACACGGCCAGTGATCGGTAAAAATATTTGCTTGCTGCGCCTGGCCTTTTTGGATTGATCATCGCCAACCAAACGAGTGATCGGGTATCCAGTTGCGGTTCCCGGAAAGTCACCGATGGCATCGCCTCTGATCCAAAATGTTCCTGCGGCTTCTATGGTTGCAAAGTATTTGATGTAGATGCCGCCACGCGATCGAATCGGCTTGGTCGGAATAAACGGTAATGCATCCAATGTGTCGAATGTCTTGAACGATGATTGGACACGACATCGTTTAGTTGTGGTAATCCCAAGGCGTGTAGATTCACAAGAATACATGCTAAGCAAGCTCCATGATTCTCAAATCCGCATCCAAGTGAGGGCTACCCGTGGGATCAAGCAACGCGAATAGCAAAACTTGTTCATCGATGTCCAATTCAACTGATTCATAAATATCCATCCCGAACCCATTTATGGGCAAGGTACTTGTGGGCCAGGCGACCTCAGCGCCACCTATGACCACGCGAACATTTGTTCCAGGCTCCTCACCAAAGGCACCGAAATTTATGACCAATACTCTACGGCGACCTCGCATTGAAACTTCTGGAATACGTTGCGGGGGGTCATTGCCGCGTGCCGTTACGCGAGTGCTTGTCGTCCGAATTCGGCAATTCATCGTCCCGTCGACTTGGATGCATTTGCGCAGCGGCATAACGAAGACTCCCGTTACTCACGCAATTTCAAGAATGCGAGCATCCACTGTGTCAGCGCTTGACGCGATGCCGTACACGCGTACATCGTCCGTCACATCCAGAATCAATTCCTCGCCAGCCGCCAACGGCCAGCCGTTGGCTTCCGTGACGTCCGATCCACCAATGTAGAGAATGTCTGTGTCGGAATTATTGTTCTTGATATACATCCGGCGACGGCCAGTCAGCGGACTCGCAGGCAGAAGAACTGCCGGATCGTCATCCACCGTCACGGCGCTCGTGACAATCTGGCAATCCGCAGCCTCCGTCATGAAGACGTATCCGCGATCATCCACGTTCTGCAATCTTGTCGGCGTTCCCATGATCAATTCCTCCTTTGAATGACTCCATCATCCTGTTTCCAAGGTCCGCATATTCATATCGCCATGAACTGAGGCCGCCAGGATGCTGAACACCAAGACATTGGGCGACACGGGCAAATCGAGCTTGTCCCCGAAGTTCAGTGGATATGAAGTTGATGCGTTCACGCCATCGCCGCCGATGAAGATTGACGGCCCGCCTAGCGTATTCACTCGGATGAGCATGCGCGATCGCTTGGGCATGACCCCATTGCGTACTGAATTCTTCTCACCGGATTCGGGCTGGACGACGTTTGCACTTTCAAGATCGCAGCGGCAGGCCGGCGTGGCCATGACGAAACCCGCCCCGTCAACGGATTTGTCACCTGATTGGATTTTGGTCATGCCGGCTCCTCGCCGGGTCATCGGTAGGCCCGTTACCAAAGCGTATCGCCTTGGGGGGAGTATGCAAGGAGAAAAATGCAAAATATGCGGAATTTATGCACTCACACCGCATGGGGATGAGATTCCAATTGCATTCCCGGCGCTATCCCCAGTTGTTGATGACGGCGAGCAAGTCGCTGACGCCAACGGAGCCATCGCAGTTAATATCGCTGGGTCTGCATCCGCCTTGATTCCAGGCGTTGATGATGGCAAGGAGATCGCTGACGTTGACCATGCCGTCACAATTCACATCGCCTTTTCTACAGAGCATATCCATTTGTCGGACCGCGGCCATCGTGGCGGCGCCGTTGAGGCAATAAACGGTTTGCTCACCAGCGTCCATGAAGTTGCCGTTGTTGTTGGCATCGTGCAGGCGCACCACCGTGTTGCCGCTGTTGTCTGTTACGAGCACATCGCCATTGAGAAGGCTGATGACGTCGATACCGGTGAAACCTGCGGCGGGATTGGACCAAACGAGCGTGGCTTCGCCGGTGTCTTGTGCATCATGATCATCGTTGAGGTCAACGGCGCGAACCAGTTGATCCACACCGCCCGAAGCCGTTTGAAGGGTGTACATGGCGGTGTGCAGATTCATGCGAAAGCGATCCGGCTCCAGTGCAAAGCCCGCGACGATGGGCACGGCTGATGCGTTGTTTGTATCGAGAAACGTGGTGAATTCGCCGGCGTCATCGGCGCGGCCGTTGTTGTTGCTGTCCACGAAGCGAAAAATGCCGTGCAGGTTTGTTGACGAGTTGTGAAGATAACCGACGTCGTTGGAATCGAAGAATATCTCCTGCGGAGAATAGGGTCCGTTGCCGGCACCGAATGCGCCATCGGCCACGTACAGGGTTGCTTCGTGCACGCCGCGGACCTGATCCATGGCATCGCCATCGCCGTTGAGATCGACCAGGCGATAGATGGCATCGGGGCCGGAGGCGTTGCCTGCGTTCACTACGTACGCGCGGCATTGACTGTCGAACGCGACGCCGGTGGGGAAGGCGAAACTCAAACCGGCGGAATTGCCGGCGGCGACAAACACGCTGCTTTCGCCAAGGTCCTGTGCATCGCCATCGTTGTCCGCATCGGTGATTCGGAGCACCCGGGCATTTTGTTGATCGCCAAGGATCATGATGCGACAGACGCTGATGGCCTGCGCGGTGGGGTTTGTGGCGGCGGGTGTGCCGGCTGCGTTGGTGCCGCTGAACCAGAGGAAGATTTCATCGTTGTCGATGATGCCGTTGTTGTTGAGATCGCGCACACGAAACTGTGCATCGTTGGTTCGATCGGCGATGATGAATTGGTTTTGTCCAAAACCTGTTTGAGCCAGGAGGCTGATACCGAGCGGGGCGACGATGAAGCAGCGATGCAGCATGGGGTTTCTCCGAAAGGTTCCGCCATCAAGACTAGCGGCGGCGAAACCACTTGCAAGAGAAAAATGGAATAACCGGGCAACACGATGCTGGAGGTGCATTCGGTCGCCCGCAAACGGCTGTTATTCCAAAAACACAGCCGCAGGCTGCTCGCCTGCGGCTGAAAATGTTCTGTGAACTGGGGGAGGGTCTTACGCCGATTCCTTGGCCCGGCGTTGCGGCAATTCCGCCAAGCTTAGGTTGTTCTCAATCGCATCGGCATCCACAATGTAGGTTACATTTGCGCCGCCAGCGGCCGCAATGTGGGCGCGCTCGGGCAACTCGTACATCATTTCCAACATGTACTCATCAAGCACGGCTCGCAGTGCACGGGCGCCGGTGTCACGCTTCATGGCACGCTCGGCCAGCACTTCCAGAGCATCCTCGGTGAACTCCAACTTGGTGTTCTCCAGGCTGAAGAGGTGCTGGTACTGCTTGATGAGAGCGTTCTTGGGCTCGGTGAGAATCTGCACCATCGCCTTGGTATCCAGCGGCATGAGCGGGCAGAGGATCGGCAAGCGGCCGACGAGTTCCGGAATCAAGCCGAAGGTGAGAATATCTTCCGGCGTGATCTGCGCGAGCATTTCGCTCAATTTGGCGCGTTTGGATTGATCGGTGTTAGCCTCAACGTGGAAACCGATGCGGCTCTTACCGACGCGCTTGCGGATGATGTCATCAATGCCAACGAACGACCCGCCGCAGATGAACAGAATGTGCGTGGTGTCCATCTGAATGTACTGTTGTTCCGGATGCTTGCGGCCACCCTGGGGCGGGACGTTGCACACGGTGCCTTCGAGCATTTTCAGGAGTGATTGCTGCACGCCTTCGCCGCTGACATCGCGCGTGATGGAGACGTTGTGGCTGGTCTTGCCGATCTTGTCGATCTCATCGATGTAGATGATGCCGCGCTGTGCTGCTTCCAGATCGTAATCAGCAGCCTGGAGAAGTTTGAGCAGCAAGTTCTCGACGTCTTCGCCGACGTAGCCGGCTTCGGTAAGCGTGGTGGCATCGCCGATGGCAAATGGAACATTGAGCACGCGGGCCAGGGTCTTGGCCAGCAGCGTCTTGCCGGTGCCGGTGGGGCCGATGAGCAGGATGTTGGA
>CAZWJR010000219.1:0-5140 GCA_964634655.1 uncultured Isosphaeraceae bacterium
CGCAATGTGCCCCGCATCTCCCGATGAACCAAAGCCAAGCACTTCGGCGTAGATTTTTGCCCCGCGCTTCCTTGCGTGCTCCAATTCTTCCAGAATGAGCACTGCCGCTCCTTCGGCGAGCACGAATCCATCTCGATCACGGTCGAACGGCCGCGATGCCCTCTTCGGTTCATCGTTGCGGGTTGAGAGCGCCTTCATGGTGGCAAACGACCCGATGCACAGTGGCGAGATCGCTGCTTCAGAGCCTCCGGCAAACATCACTTCCGCATCGCCCCGCTGAATGTAGTGATACGCATGGCCGATCGAATGGGCTCCGGTGGCGCACGCGGTAGCCGTTGAAGTGTTCACACCACGCAAGTTGTGGCGAATCGAGACGTTTCCCGCCGCTGCATTTACCATCAATTTTGGCACGGTGAAAGGGCTGATTTTCCGTGGCCCGGTCTTCAGGAGCTTGCTGTGGCCTTCCTCAATTGTGAGAATACCGCCAATTCCAGATCCAATCGCCACACCGCGTCGATACGGATCGCCAATTGAGAAATCAATTCCACAATCTGCCGCAGCCTCTGCCGCCGCGTACATTCCCAGCGCACAAAATCGATCCGTCCGTTTGATCTCGCTGTGATCCAGGACCTTGCCTGGGTCCCAATTCCGCACTTCGCCGGCAATGCGCACCACCCACTGATCGTCCTGTTCAAAGCAACTGATCTTGTCGATGCCAGATCGACCTTCGATCATGGATCGCCACATTGTTGGCACGTCAACGCCCACGTCGGTAACGGCACCAAGGCCGGTCACCACCACGCGCCGTCGAAGCATGTATCCCTCAGGAATGCTGCTCATGGACGCCTTATCCGTGCAATGGAAAGAATCGGCGGCTGCAGAATCGCGTCAGGACACATCGCCCTGATCAGGATTTGCTGGCTGGTCAATAGCCGCCCCAACATCAGGAACTGGCAGCCTGCTTGATGTAGTCAATAGCCTGGCCGACGGTTTGAATCTTCTCCGCTTCCTCATCAGGAATGGAAGTCTCAAACTCATCCTCAAACTCCATGACCAGCTCGACGGTGTCCAGGCTGTCGGCGTTGAGATCATTGGCGAAACTTGTTTCGCGGCTGATTTCGGATTTATCGACGCCCATCTGCTCGGCTACGATGTCGATCACCTTGGCTTCGATTTCGGCTTCCGTCACGGGGCTTCTCCTGAAGAACGACTCAAATCGTGCGGCTCGGCCGCACAAACGCACAATATAGCCGCCGAGCCAAGACGCATCAAGGCAAGGCGTTTTCTTCCTACATAGCCAAACCGCCGTCCACAACGATCGCCTGCCCCGTCACGTAGGCAGCCTGATCCGAGGCCAAAAACGAAACCGCGTGGGCCACTTCTTCCGCCGTGCCGAATCGCCGTGCCGGAATGTTCTTTACCACTTCATCCTTCAACTGCTGCGGCAGCGAGGTCGTCATGTCGGTCTCAATGAACCCGGGCGCGATGAGATTGGCAGTAACGCCCTTGGAACCCAGTTCCTTCGCCAGTGATTTCGTGAGTCCCAATAGCCCCGCCTTCGCCGCGGCGTAATTCGTCTGCCCTGCGTTGCCGATCAACCCCGTCACACTGCCGATATTGATGATTCTTCCAAACCGGCCACGCATCATCGGCCTGGCCGCCGAGCGACAGGCGACAAACGCTGACCGCAAATTCACGTTGATCACATCATCAAAATCCGCATCGCTCATGCGCAGGATCAGACCATCGCGCGTGATGCCGGCGTTGTTCACAAGAATATCCAGCCGACCGTGCGTTGATGCGACTTCCTCGATCATCGCCGCCACCGCCGCTCCATCCCCAACATCGCATGGCCGAACATCAGCCTTGCCACCCGCGGCTGCGATTGCACTTCGAACTTGCTCCAGCGCTTCAACCGTGCGACTCACCAAGACAACCAATTTGCCGTCAGCAGCCAATCGCTGCGCAATCGCCAAGCCGATTCCTCGACTCGCGCCTGTCACAATGGCAACTCGCTGTTCGATAACAAATCCTTTGAAAAGACGAATCGGAAGATGAAAGAAAAAGCCCGCACGAAGCGGGCTGGGATTCTACTCGGAATGTCTGCCTTGCCAAATCAGCGGATTACCCACCGGGGCTCGGAGCCTTCACGGGTGGCCGGCTCTTGGGATCGCGGATTCTGTTGGGCCCACCGCCACCCTCGCCTCCACCGGCACCAAAACCACCGCCGCGCCCAGACGTCGGAGCCTCATCTTCGCGGTCATCCAGATCCTTCTGGGAAATGCTGACATCGGCATCCGGCTTGTCGGCCATTGCCATTTCGTCCGCCAGAATCTGATGCCAAGATGCGATCCAATCGCCGCTCAATTTGTCCAAGATTCCCGGCGGAGTCGCTGCCGCCTCAAAGATGGGCTCCTCTTGTTCGGTGTTGAAGTACCACAACTGCGGCTGGAACGACTGATCGCCGATCGCGCCAACTTCAATCACTGCCAACGCGCATTTTTGATTGAGGCTGTTCACACCCGTCTGAATCTGAATCTTCTGAATCTTGGAGACGGTATTTTTCCATGCACCCGAATCGACCAGTGCGGCGAGTTCGATCTGATCGGACAACGGAAGCATACCCTTCATGGATTGCGAGTTGCCGCGCGCCAAGGCGTCAAAGAACACCAGCACAGCCTTGCGGTCAGCGTTGTTGTTCGGGGCCTTGTCCTCTGGCAAAGAAACCCGCTGGTCGATGCTCAAATCGGTCATCAACTGATCGATAGGGGTGACTGCAGGTGGTGGGGGCGGAGCTGGGGCAGGTGGGGGCGGAGCGATCACTACAGGCGGGGCCTCCTCTTCACCCGAACAACCGGTAAGCCCGGCAATGCACAAGCAGCCACACAAAATGGCGGAAGTTCCCAGGGAAATCCATTGTCTCTTATGGTTCGTCATGACTAGTCACCTTTACGTTGCGATCAATCCGTCGAAACAAGCCGCGTAGGACGCTGCCGGGAGCCATCTCGTGCCACTCACCTTCATATCCGATCTGCCCCCCTGATGCTAGACCCTGGCATGTTTGAGACCACCGAACTGGGCTGACAATTTGTTCGACCAGCCGCTTCTTCAGTTGTTCCAATCCATCTGGACCGTTTTCGACCAAATGTGGCTTGGCGGTTACATTCGACCATACTGGTATGTTCGGTTTTTGTAAGGCGACCTTCTCCAAAGCACGCGCCATTTGGTCCGCTGCGGGCTGCATCAGGGGCGAGTGAAATGCCCCAGCCACGGTCAATGGCGTTGCTTTGAAGCCCATTTCCGCAGCGACCCCGACAACTCGCTCACACGCCTCCTGATGCCCGGAGAGCACAATTTGCCCCGGTGCATTGAAATTGGCGCAAACCAGAACCTGACCCTTTGCCGCGGCCGTACAGATTTCCTCTGCCTGTGCCTCGTCTGCTCCAATGACTGCCACCATGCCGCCGCGTGATGCCTCCGCTGCCTCCTGCATCAGTCGGCCTCGTTCTGCCACCAGTCTCAAACCCTCTACAAAGCCAAATACCCCCGCAAGGTGCAACGCGGTGTATTCACCAAGCGACAATCCAGCCGCCGCATCGATGGTCATTTCACCATTCTTTTCGATCAGCCCGCGGTAACAAGCGATGGAGCAAACATAGATCGCTGGTTGGCTCACATCGGTCTGATTCAGTCGGTCCGCAGGTCCAGTGAAACACAACTCACTCAATGGCGAACCGAGTGAACTTCCAAGTGCTTTGTCGGCCTCTTCAAAAGCGCTTCGGGCGGCCGCACTCGCGGCGTGCCACGCCTTTCCCATTCCAATTGCTTGAGCGCCTTGGCCTGGACACAAGATGATCGCCGATTTCGTCATGGTGATTCGGTCAGATCTTCCACACGCTGCTGGCCCAGGTCAGGCCGCCACCAAATGCCACGAACACCACATAGTCCCCGCGCTTGATCTTGCCCGCCTTCCACAATTGATCGAACACAAGCCCCACCGACCCAGCGGAACTATTTCCAAACCGGTCGATATTGATGTGCACCTTGTCATCCGGCAATCCAATCTTTTCCTTGGCGGCATCGATGATACGGATGTTTGATTGATGACAAACGAACTGACTCACCTGATCGATCGACAGGCCAGTCTTTGCCAGCGCATCCTCAATCACTTCACGGAATTTGTTCACCGCAAACTTGAAGACTTCCCGCCCGTTCATCCGCAAACACCCCATACGGATGGTATTGTCGCGGTCCTTCTCTGGAATATCTTCCTTTCGTCGTGGAATGTACAGCGACTCCCAGATATTGGCATCGGAGTGAAGCGACTGGTAGATGCATCCCGCGCTTGGATCATTGTCATCCCGCGTGAGAATGGAACAACCGCCAGCATCACCAAACAGAATCGACACTCCCCTCTCCGTGTAATCGCAGATGGTGCTCATGGCATCACAGCCAATAATTGCCACATTACGATGCCGCCCACTTCGGATCAGCGACTCTCCGACGTTCAGCGCGTACACATACCCGCAACAGGCCGCCACCAGGTCAAAAGCCCCGGCGGGAACCGCTCCAACCTCTAACGCTGCCCGGCATGCGTTTGAGGGGCACGTCATTTCCGCCGTTACGGTCGCAAAGATGACCAGATCCAGGTCACTTCCAACCATCCCCGCGTCCTTGAGCGCGTTCTTCAGAGCATCACGTCCAAGCGTGAACGTGCCTTCGGTTCGTGGATCGACCACCCGCCTCTCATGGATACCCGTGCGTTGCACGATCCACTCATCAGAGGTGTCGACCATTTTCTCCAGGTCAGCATTGGTCAGCACCTTTGCTGGAACAGCAGAGCCGACACCTGCAATGCGAACGCCGAAATCAGTCTTGGATTTTTGATTCTGGATTTTGGATTCCAAATCAGATGCCCATCCTTCGCACGGCTACTTTACCAGATGCGATGCCCCATTGCCGCCCACCCCAGATCGTTTCACGCCGCTACTTCTTCCAAGGCTCCCAGCCTCACGCTGATTGCTTCATTCACGCGGGCCGTCACCAGCAGTTTTGCTTTGAGAATCGCATTTGTGATTGTGCGGGCAATACTGGAACCGTGGCAGATGATGCACACGCCATTGACACCCAGCAATGGGGC
>CAZWJR010000220.1:0-5124 GCA_964634655.1 uncultured Isosphaeraceae bacterium
CCTCATCGCCCCCGCCACCGCCTGTGGCAACGATCAACCCCCGCCCGTAGCCACCACCCCAGCACCAGCCGCCTCCGACTCCGCGCTGCCCCAACTCCACCTCGACCCCGCATTCCCCAAACTCGATTTTCAGCGGCCGGTCTTCGTCACCGCACTCCCCGGTTCTCCTAACACCCTCTGCGTCCTCGAACAAACCGGCCGCATCCTCACCTTTGAAAATCGCCGCGACGTCACAGAAACCAACGTCTTCCTCGACATCCGTGGCAAGGTCCGCATGCGCCACAATGAAGAAGGCCTCCTCTCCCTCGCCTTCCATCCCAAGTTCAAGGACAACGGCCAGTTCTTCGTCTACCACACCGCCAACAACCCCAAGAAAAATCAGATCGTTCGTTACACGATGGCCAAGGACAGCTCCGCCGCCGCGCCGCACGCCGATCCCGAATCCGCGCTCATCATTCTCGAAGTCGAACAAAAATACGGCAACCACAACGGTTCAACACTCCTCTTCGGCCCCGATGGTTACCTCTACGCAAGTTTCGGCGATGGCGGCCTCGCCAACGATCCTGATCTCCACGGCCAGGACCTCACCACACTCCTCGCAAAAATCATCCGCATCGATGTCGATCACGCCGCCGATGGCAAACCCTACTCAATCCCCAAAGACAACCCCTTCATCACCCGCGCCGGCGCTCGCCCGGAAATCTGGGCATACGGTCTCCGCAACGTCTGGCGAATGAGTTTTGATTCCAAAACCGGCGAGCTCTGGGCCGGCGATGTTGGCCAGAACCTCTGGGAGGAAATCGACCTCATCGTCAAAGGCGGAAACTACGGCTGGAACCGCCGCGAAGGCACACACCCCTTCCCCTCCGGCGAAAAAGCCCTCAAAGACAAACCCATCGAAGACCCGCTCATCGATCCCGTCATTGACTACCCCCGCAACGAAGGCACTTCCGTCACCGGTGGCTACGTCTATCGCGGCAAGAAAAATTCCCGCCTCCAGGGCGTCTACCTCTACGCCGATTACGACAGCCGCGCCGTCTGGGGCCTTCGATATGAAAACAGCAAAGTAACCGCCCACCGCAAACTCACCGGCGGCGCGGAAAGTTCCTTCATCTCATCCTTCGGCGAAGACGCCGATGGCGAAATCCTCGTCTGCGCTTTCGACCAGGTCGATCACGGCCGCCCCGGTCACATCTACCGCATCTTGTATAATTAACAAACACCCTCTCCCTCCGGTTGTGGGCGGGGGTGTGGGCCGGCGGGTGAAAAGCCACGAAGTCTCTCAAACGCCCCGCCTACTTCTTCCCCGCTTCATCAAACACAAGGTCCAGCACACTCGTCTTGTCCATCTTCCACCGCGCCACCCACTTTCCATTGACATAGACGCTCGGCACACCCTGCATGATCATCGGTTTGCCCATCGCCGCATCATTGTTCACAATCGCCCGCACTTCCGGAGAATCAATCGCCGCCACCAGTTTGTCCGCATCAAATCCCAATTGCGGAGCCGCCTGTCGCAACGCCGCCTCATTGAACTTCGTCGGATTCTCCATCAGCCACGCGTGCATCTTCCAGAATCCATCGTTCCCGCCCAGACTTCCCGCCGCCTCCGCCACCCGCGCCGCCCAGCACCCCGCGCTCGACATCGTCTGCGGCACATTGGGATTGCAACTCTGATCCACCGGATAGTGGCGATACGTATAGCGAATATCGCCACGCTTGGTCATCGCTTCACGAAGGTGCTGATCCAGTTCGCCGGTGTACGAAAGTTGATAGTCGCCCCAGACCCAAACCTTGATCGGCGCATCCTCCGGTCCGATCGACCAGTCGCGCGCCTTCGGCGTCAACGGCCGCGCAAACTGCTCACGCCAATCGCCCACCGCCTTGCCCGGCGCCAGCGGCGGCTTGTCCTGCAATGGTGAGCCCGGCGCGGGATTGGACGCCGCCACCGCCTCCACCGCACGCTGAAGCGCCGTCGGGTTATTGAAAAATCCGCGCAGTTCCACACCGTTGATAAAAACCATCGGCGTGAAATACAAACCCAGCGCGTTCCCCTCATCAATGTCCGCCTTCACCCGCCCAAGCGTCGCATCGCTCATCATCACGTTGATGAACTGCTGCGTGTCCTGGTACCCAAGTTCGCGCAGACCCACCGGCAACTGCGCATCGGTGAAACTGCCGCCGCGATCAAACAGCCATTTGTGCATCGCCCAGAAGCCGTCGTTGCCCTTGAGAATGCCCGCCGCCTCCGCCGCCCGCGCCGCCCAGCACGCATTGGGATGAATCGTCTTGGTCAGAAAACTGTTGCAATCCGCGCACAACGGAAAGTGCTTGGCGGAAACCGAAACATCCGTCCGCGTCGCCATGATCGCCCGCACCTGTGTCTCCATCGCCTTGCAATCGGTGCACTGGTAATCCGAAAGAATCACAATGCGGATCGGCGCGTTCTCCGGCCCCATCCGCCAGCGACCCGTAAATCCGCCCGGCGGCGTGTACACCGCATGGTTAGGTCCGGGCGACGTGGGGGGGGTTGTCGTGTTGGTATTGGTGTTGGTGTTGTTCGGTGTCGTCGCCGTACCGTTCGGGTCTGTGTTTGAATTATTCTGATTTGTTTGTGTGTTCTGATTCTCGGCGGTTTTCTCAATGATTTTCCGGGTGCTTTCCGCAAACGCCTTCTCATCGCGGTCGTGCCGAATCTTGGCCGTCTGCCAGTTGGCAACCGCAAGCAGCGCGGTCAGAACAACAAACGCGCCCGCGCCGGCCGCCATCGGTCTGCGATAGGCCCCGCTCGCCGCCTTAGGAACTGAAAACGCCAACCACACAAACAAGATATTGGCCGCATGCACCGCCGCGCAGTACTTGCACATGTAGCCGCCGCTGATCATCACCGCGACAAACACAATGGAAGCCGCCGCACCAACGCACAACAAAGTCCGAAACCCCGCCGATGCCTTCCTGCACCCCATCAGCCACGCCACCAGCACGCCGCCGAAATACGCCAACCCAACCAGCGACACCGGCCAATCCACGCCCGGTATCTTGCCCCACGGCCCGCGCGTCGCCTGTGCACATCCGCTGGCAGGCCCGCACCCCGGCAGCGTCGTCAGACTGAAATGATCCAGAGCCAGCATCAGCGATGCCGCGATCGCCGTCACCAGCAGCATTACACCAATCCAAAACAGCACTTGGGGTGAATCGGCGTGCGCCGCGTCAACATTGGAATCGGCTTTCATCTGCTTGTTTGATTTCGCTTTGGCCATTCGTCTGCTTTCTTTCCTCTGCGTTGTCTGAGTCTCTGCGGCGGACTCTTTCTGCCCGGGCTCACATCCGCGTCGGCGATTCAATGCCCAGCAAACCCAATCCATCCGCAAGCACTCGTCGCACCAGATCGCACAGTCGCAACCGCGATCGCCGCGCCGCTTCGCTGTCGGCCTTCAACACCGGGCACTCCTGATAGAACGTGTTGAACACATCCGCCAGCCCATAAAGATAGGTGCAAAGCCGGTGCGGTTCGAGCGATCGGCCGACATCCGCCACCACGCCGCCGTACCGCAGCAACGCCAGCGCCAGTTGCTTCTCCGCGGGCTCTGCGATCTGAAGCTGCCCGCCCGCCGCTTCCGCCGCGCTCAATCCGCCCTTGGCAAAGATGGAACACACCCGCGCGTGGGCGTACTGCATGTACGGCCCGGTGTTGCCTTCAAACGCAATCATGCGATCAAAATCAAAAACGTAATCGCGCACCAGATCATTGGAGAGGTCCGCGTACTTCACCGCGCCAATCCCCACCGCCTGGCCGATCGCCTGCAATTCCGCTTTGCTCAAGCCGTGCGTCGGCGCGCTGGGATCTTCCGCCCGTTTGAAGACTTCCGCCACGCCGCGCTCGATCGCCTCGGTCAACAGCGCCTTGAGCGTTACATTCTCACCGCTGCGCGTCTTGAGCGGTTTCTTGTTCTCACCCAGCACCGTGCCAAAACCGATGTGAATCAACTCCGCCCGCTGGCCGTCTTTGGTTGTATCCCAGCCGATCAACCGGGCCGCATCAAACACATCGCGGAAGTGATCGCGCTGCCGCGCATCCACCACGTAAATCACCCGGTCCGCTCCCAGTTCCTGCACGCGGAATCGAATCGCCGCCAGATCCGTCGTGGCATACAGAAATCCGCCATCGGATTTGCGAATCAGCAGCGGCCTTTCCCGATCCGCAAACGGCACCACGATCGCCCCCTGGTCTTCCTTCGCCATCCCGGCCCGCACAAACGCATCCACCACACCGGTCAATCGATCGCGAAAGAAAGATTCGCCCCGATTGTTCTCCGGCCCAACCTTCACATTCAACAGATCAAAACTCTCGTACACCGCGCGCATGGTGCAATCGATGAGCATCTGCCAGTCGCGCACCAGGGCCGCATCGTTCTGCTGCAACTTCACCAGCGTCTGCTTGGCTGCCTCCACCGCTGCGGGGTCCGCCTCGGCCTTTTGCTGGGCTTCCCGGTACGCCTTGTCCAGCGCATCCAGATCGATCTTTGCCAGATCAACTTTGTTTTCCCGCAGATGGTGCAGCACCATCGCAATCGGCAAACCCCAATCGCCCAGATGGTTTTCCCGAAAGACCGTGCGCCCGCGCCGCTCTATCACCCGCGCCAGCGAATCGCCAATGATCGTCGCCCGCAAATGCCCCACGTGCATCTGCTTGGCAACATTCACGCCGCACAAATCCACCGCCACGTTGTGGGTGTCCGTATCCGCCAGCACGCCCAGCGCAGCGTTGTCCATGTTTGCAAGCAGCCGCCCCAGCGCGGCCGCCTTCAACCGAATATTAATAAACCCCGGCCCGGCGATTTCCAGCGGCTCCGCGATTTGCGCCAGTTCGCCGCCCGCCGCCGCCTCCACAATCTTCAAAGCCACATCGCGCGGCTTGAGGCCCGCTTCCTTGGCCAGACTCATCGCAACGTTGGCCTGAAAATCACCGAACTGCGGATTCGCACTGGCCCGGATGGCGGGATCGATGGAGGCGTACTGCTGCCCGAACGCCTTGCCGATCGCCTCCTGCAGCATTGCTGTCAGCAACACAACGGGGTCGGCGGCTTTTTCCGTAACTTTTTCGATGGCATCCACGGGCATGGC
>CAZWJR010000221.1:0-5107 GCA_964634655.1 uncultured Isosphaeraceae bacterium
TGGCCATGGCGTCCATTTTCTTGTCGCGATCGCCGTGAGACCGCACCGCCGCTCGAGTATTCGGTGAATCATCGCTCTCAAATGCCTGCGGATAGTTCGATTCCAGCGTGCTCAACCGCTCCCAATCGTCCGGTTGATCCGCATCATCGCTGACCACCAGTTCCTTCTGCTCAACGCGATCCTCAATCACCTCATCGCTTTCCAGCGCGGGCCCCTCGCCTTCACCCAAACCCAGCCCATCCCCCGGCTCGGCTTGCTCCAGCGCGATATTTGATTCCAGCTCCTGCTCAATGCGTTCCTGCAACGCCATCATCGGCATCTGCAGGATTTCCATCGATTGAATCATGCGCGGCGCCAGCTTCATCTGCTGGTTCATCCGCATGTGTTGGCTGGTGTCGAATCGCATGGTCAGGTCTTCAGAGAATCATATCGACCAGCCTTGGCTGATGCCGGGAGAATCCGATGATCGCCATAAAAAAAGAAATCCGCAGATGTCGCAGATCACGCAGATGGATTTTTCAAATCTGCGTGATCTGTGAAATCTGTGGGTTGCTCTTGCTTGATTGATCCCGTCACTCCACCGCCTGCCGCCCTGCGATCGCATCAGCCAGCACCGCCTTGCTGGCATACTCCAGTTGCGAACCCGCCGGCAGCCCGCGCGCCAGCCGCGTCACCTTGATGCCGCGCCGGCCGAATTGATCCGATAGATACAACGCTGTGCTGTCGCCTTCCAGATTGGGATTTGTTCCAAGAATAATCTCCCGCACCTGCACCCCGCGGCAATTCTGCTCCGGATGATCCACCCGATCCAGGAGCGTTTGAATCGTCAGATGCTGCGGCTCAATTCCGGCCAGCGGTTCAATTCGGCCCGTCAGCACGTGATACACGCCGTTGTACATCCCCGTTTGCTCCAGGCTGATGAGGTCCTTCGGCTGCTCCACAACCAGAACCAGCGAGCCATCCCGCTGCGGGTTCGCACAAATGCGGCAGGGGTTGATATCCGTCAGGTTGTAGCAAATTTCGCAGTATTTGACGTGCTTTTTCACATTGTCAATGGCCCGATTCAGCGACGCCGCCTCCTCGGCCGTGGCCTTGAGAATGTGAAACGCCATGCGCTCCGCGCTGCGGCGGCCGATGCCCGGCAGTTTGGAAAACTCCTCGATCAACCTTTCAACCGGTTCGGGGTTTGCTGATGATTTGTTGGATCCAGATTTCACGTGAGCATCCCACCCAGGCCGCCCGGTGGTATCGGCAGGTTCAATTCCTGTGCCGCGCTGGCAAACTCCTGCTCGGCTCGTTCGCGCGCCTTTTCCAAAGCCGCATTCACCGCTCCGGCAATCAAATCCTCCGCCAGTGCCCGATCATCCGCATTGGAAGAATCCACCAGCGTGGAAATGAGCGGCGGGTCAACATGAATCGCCACAACTCGCAACTGCCCATTGGCCGTAACGCGCACCGCCCCGCCACCGGTTTGTGCCTCCACCGTGATGCGGGACAGATTGTCTTTCACTTCCTGAATGCGCGCCTTGATCTTTGGCAGATCGCGCATCAGTCCGGCCATCCCCGCCATGCCTTTGAGGTTCTCAAACATGCGGAGATTGTAGGTTGGATTGAGTGGGATTTCGCCCCGCGGTCGGTACATCTTCAACCGCGACAATCGTCGCATCAAACAGTTCAATCGCTTTCTTCACGATCGCCGGCGCTGTGGCGGAAGCGGCGGAAACCGATGAAACCGGCTTGGGCTTTACCTCTGCCTCGCTGGCATCCAATTCAATCCGCACCGTGCGGCCGGTGGCACGCTTCACCAAATCCGCAATGCGATCCAGTTCCCTGCTCAAATATCGGGCAATATCCGCCCCGCTTTCATCAATTGAAAGTCGCAACGTGCGGCCATCGAACGATTGAAACACCAAGTGCTCCGTCCTCGTCTTGTCCCCGATGGATTTTGCAGCGACCTCCAGCACTCGCGGCCATAATTCATCATCCGAAACCGGCTTGATCTCGGCGATAACACCAACTTCCGGACGGGTCGACACCCCTGCCACCGCAACGGTCGATTCAGCCGCGAACGGCCGCGCTACCGCTCCTGCTTTTTTTTTTGATTCCGCTTCAGGAGCGGCCGGTCGATTCGTTTTCACTGCCCCCGCAGGCAACGCCTTGCCCGCCAGCGCACTGGAAATATCCGCAAAATGCTCGCTCAACGCCAGCCGCACAATCGCCGCATCAAACAGCGCCCGCGCCGCTGATGTGTGTCGGCTGTTGCGCGAAACCGCATCGCACACCGCAATCATGTGCACCAGTGCCGGCGCATCAAAGTGCGCTGCCTGCGCCGCCGCCGCCTTCCGACTTTCCTCGGATAGATCCAGAAAATCGCATTGATCCCCACACGCTGCAATCACCATCAAATTCCGCAGGTGATCCGCAAGCATCTCCAGTGCCTGCTCCACGGTCGCACCCCGTGCCAGCAACTGCGCTCCCCGATCCAACGCCTGCTTCGCATCAGAATCCGCAATCGCTTCCACCAGTTCCACCACCAGCGCGTGATCCGGCAGGCCCAGCATCTGCTCCAGCAGTTCCATATCCAGTTTCTTTTCACCACCTGCCAGCAGCCGGTCCATCAAACTCAACGCATCCCGCATGGAGCCGTTCCCTAACCGCGCCACCTGTGCCACCACATCATCATCCGCCTCCAGCCCCTCCTCCTTCAAGATCATCTTCAACTGCTCTGCAATTCTTGTAGATGGAATCGCTCGGAAATCAAACCGCTGGCAGCGGCTCTGGATCGTCGCGGGAACCTTGTTCGGCTCCGTCGTACACAAAATGAACTTCACATGCGATGGCGGCTCTTCCATCGTTTTCAACAGCGCGTTGAATGCCTCCTTCGTAAGCATGTGAACTTCGTCAATGATGTAAATCTTGTACGGCGAACGTGCTGGCGAAAGGCTTGCCCCGGCGATCAATTCCCGCGCGTTGTCAATGCCGCGGTTGGAAGCGCCATCGATCTCAATGACATCCAGGTCGTCGCCGCGAAGGATCGCATCGCCGATCTCCTCTTTCTGCGTCTGTTTGTCCACCGCGTTAAGAGCCTTGGCGAAAATGCGCGCCATTGATGTCTTCCCAACACCCCGCGTCCCGCAAAACAGATATGCATGAGCCGTGCGATTGGTCTTGATCGCATTTTGCAGCGTTCTCGCAATCGGTTCCTGTCCGATCAATTCATCAAAATCGCGCGAACGGTAACGCCGTGCCAGTACGGTGTAACCGCTGGTTGCCTTGGGTCGTGCGGCTGGAGTTTTGCTTCGATCAGCCATCTCGTTTCTTTCTCATTCGCCTGAATTGCAGAAGCACGGAAGGGCGGCCAGGACACCGTCGGCTCGGACCACGCCACTTATGGCTGCTGCGGTCAAGCCCTGACCAGGTTCGCGGGTCATCCGCCCAGCGGGCCCGGCCGCCTTTCCTCGCCTCTCACATCGGCGAACGATCATCTTAGCGTTCCCTCCCAACGTGGTACACTTTGCATATGCCCGCACAGCCCGCCACCCCGCGCGATGAGCCACCCGTTGAAACCGCGCTGCGCCCTCGGCGGGTCGCTGCACCTTCGGATCTCATGGAAATCAAGCGGCGGCGTCAGCGACTGGTCCTGCTTGCCCTCCGTACACTTTTTCTGGTACTGCTTGTCACCGTCTCCTTACTGCCCTTCGTCGGCGCGCTGACAGACACACAGGAAGAATTCAAGATCGGCCACTTTGTCATCCCGGTTCTTGCCACGTTTGCCTTCGGAACCGTCGTGCTCCTTGCCGATGCGGCTCTTCCCAACAAACGATTGTCCGCCGTCTTTGGCATCTACCTTGGCATCATCGCCGGCCTCATGGGCGCTGTCGGCATCGGCCTCCTTCTGGACCTCGTCGCAAAATCGTGGGGTCTCAATTCAGACAAAACCTGGATCGCCTATCTGGGGCTCGTGAAACTGGCCATCGGCATCACGCTCTGTTACCTCGCGGTTTCCATCGTCATCACAACCAAGGACGATTTCCGCCTCGTGATTCCCTACGTCGAGTTCGCAAAGCAAATCCGTGGCGTTCGCCCGCTGCTCATTGATACATCCGTCCTCATCGATGGCCGGATCGACAGTCTCGGTCAGACCGGCTTTCTCGATGCCCCGCTCGTCGTGCCGCAGTTTGTGATTGAAGAACTCCAGGCCCTGGCTGATTCCAGCGACAAACTCAAGCGCGCTCGTGGTCGCCGCGGCCTCGGCGTCGTCAGCAAACTTCAATCCAATCCCTACATCGATGTTTCCATCGATAACACCGATCTCCCCCGCCATTCCGTTGATCACATGCTCTTGCAACTGGCTGCAGACCAGAACCTCCGCATCCTCACCACCGATTACAACCTCAACAAGGTCGCAGAAATCCATGGCGTCACCGTGTTGAACATGAACGACCTCGCCAACACACTCAAATCCCAGGCCATCCCCGGCGAAACGCTCGTCGTCGAAGTCGTCAAGCATGGCGAAAGCAGCACGCAAGGCGTCGGCTACATGCCCGATGGCACCATGGTCGTCATTGAAGACGCCGCCACACACATCGGCAAGACCGTCTCGCTCGTCGTCACCAATTCACTGCAAACCACCGCCGGCCGCATGATCTTCGGCACCTTGAAAGACATCGGCAACGGCGAAGAGTTCAGCCACGTCGAGTCCATCGCCAAGGCCGCAACCAATCAGCCGAAACTTCCTGTGCGAGCCGTGAAAATAGATGAGGGCGGTTCGCATCAGCCATCAACTTCACCGCCGGATACTCGAAGAAATCCGCGGCGGTAAGTGCCGACGAGAACTGACCACCCTTGGTACATAGGTTGGATTTCTGCTCACTGCAGCAGGAACCATGCGCCTCACGGTTTCCCGCAATCCAAAATCGATTCACTCCCACTCAATCGTCGCCGGCGGCTTGCTCGAAATGTCGTACACCACCCGATTCACGCCCGGCACCTCATTAATAATCCGGTTGCTGATCGTCGCCAGCACCGCAAACGGAATCTTGGCCCAATCCGCCGTCATGAAGTCCTGCGTCTCCACCGCGCGGATCGCCACCACCGATTCATAACT
>CAZWJR010000222.1:0-5103 GCA_964634655.1 uncultured Isosphaeraceae bacterium
GGGTGGCACTCCCCGGCGCTTCGAGTGGAAGCGTGAGGGCAACCAGTAGTGCCGGATTTGTGCGGCCTATCCCCGACGCCTTCGCGCCAATCTCAATGGAAGAATGCGCGTGACCTAAGAACCCTGAGATCGCTTGAACCGGTTCTCGAATCTGACCGGGGAAACGAATTACCAGCTCGACGCATGCATCAATCGGGGTCTATCTTGTCTTGAAAGGTCGGGAGGGAGGATAGAGCTTCATTTGAACTCTCTCTGCGTTCGTGCGCTGAAATGCAGGATGTTGAATCTGACTGGCTGCTGACTGGACTTTTCGGGAAAGATGCCGTTGACAACGCCGACGGGCACAGTACGTGATCCAAGTCACGGCGTTTTGCCGCCATGGGCATCGTCGAGGAATGTCCCGTTCTGGGACGGGCGCAACTGCTGCGCAGACTTGAAATGTCCGTCTGCGTAATGTATATTCTACTACTAGGATATGAAGACCATGACTGACGCTGAAATGCTCCTGTTGGGGCTTGTCGCCGAAATGCCTCGGCATGGCTATCAGCTCGAGCAGGTGATCGAGGAACGTGGTATGCGCCGGTGGACGCACATCGGTTTTTCCTCGATTTACTTCGTGCTTGGCAAACTTCAGGAACTCCGTCTGGTGACGGCCAGGAAGTCGGCGAGGAACACGCCCGGCAAGGCAAGAAGGGTGTACTCCATCACGCCCTCCGGGCGTCGGACATTGGCGGGACAGACTATTGACGCGCTTCGGAAACTGGAGCCCGCGTATTCATCGCTCCTTCTGGGGATGATCAACTGGCCGGTGCTCGATCGCGAGCAAGCGCTGAAGGCCCTCGAAGTACGCAGCGCGGCGATCGAAACCGAACGGACGCGAATTGCCGCCATCCGAGTCGAGCAGCAGCCGTTACCGGATTACGTGGAGGCGTTGTTCGACTACTCGCTGGGGCACTTGCGCGCGGAGGCGGAGTGGGTTTCGCGCACGCTTGCCTATATGACTACCAAACCCTGGCTCGAATGAGGAACAGACGATGAAAGACGCAGACATGAAGGCTAGATTGAATGAGTTGTACTTGCCGCCGGCGAAGAAATTCGTTCTGGTGGAGGTTCCCGAAATGCGGTATGTCATGATCGATGGCCATGGTGCTGCGCCCGGGAAGGATCGCGCCGCGCTTGACCATGCTGCCAAATGGCTTTTCGCGGTAATCTATCCGATGAAAGCAGTCGCAAAGGAACGAATGGGAAGAAACTTTGTGGAGCCGCCGCTTGAGGGCTTGTGGTGGGCCGATGACATGCAGGACTTCATCAAGGGAAACAAGTCGAAACTGTACTGGCGAATGATGATCGTCTATGAGCCGGACTGGCTGACGGAAAAGATGTTTGAACATGGCGTGGCTGGAGCGAAGGAACGGCTGGGCGATCCGCCCGTCAGCCTGCGGCTTGAGACGTACTGCGAAGGTCTCAGCGCGCAGATCATGCATGTAGGTCCTCCCAGCGGGGAAGCCGCAGCCATTGCGCGGCTGCACAGCGAGTTCCTGCCGGCGCAGAACCTAGTTCCTAATGGCTACCACCACGAGATCTATTTGACCGACCCAAACCGCGTCGCGCCGGAGAAGCAGAAGACCGTTCTGCGCCAGCCTGTGCGAGCGCGTTCTAATTGACCGCATGATGAGCTGTCGAATCGCGATTTCGAGCGTTGTCGGTTTGTGCCCAATCAACAGGGTCGCGTCGCCAACGGCTCAAAGCCGCAGGAAAGCGCAAACTTTCCAACAACCCCATGCAAAAAACCCTGCACCAGCAGGGCTATTTGACGAGTCGGGGCGATAGGATTTGAACCTACGGCCTCCTGGTCCCAAACCAGGCGCTCTACCAAGCTGAGCTACGCCCCGAGGCGTTTCAGGAGGCCAGTATAGCCGCCTTCGCAATCCAGATGCACTCTACCCATCTACCTCTTCACCACGTAGTACCGCCGTACTTCTTTGCGAGAGGCGCTGCCGCCGAGCATGCCAAGGTCAATGAGTGCCGCCAGAATGATCACTACCAGGCCGATTCCATCGATCTGGCCGCTCCCGTGATGCCACGCAAATGCATACGCCAGCACCGTCAGCGGCAAGAAGAAGAACCCCAGCACCGGCCAAATCAGGCTCATGTGCTGATAGGCCGATGGCAGCCAGTTGTTGCCAAACAACCACACAAGGATGATCGCCATCCTCGGGAAGAGCAAAGCCAGGCAACCAACGAAACAGGGCATGCCGTATTGTTCGCCACAAGACCAGTTGAGGCAATATCGCCGATACAGTATTCTGCCAAGGCTGGAATCCAGCGATTTTCCCTATCGGCCGCGATTCTCGGATTGAATCATGCTCACACTTGCCTTTGATCTCACTTCCTACCTGCCTATCGGCGTCCTCATTCTGATGGCCGTCATTTTTGTCGTCGTCAACCTCGTTGGCACGCACATCCTCGGTCCATCACGCCACGGCAGTGAAAAGGATGTCGCCTACGAATCCGGCATGAACCCCATCGGCACAGCCCGCAAGCGGTTCAACGTCCGCTTCTACATCCTCGCAATGACGTTTCTGGTGTTTGATGTCGAGATCATCTTCCTCTACCCATGGGCGGTGACGTTCACCCAACTTCAGCCGCAGGGACATGAGGCATCGCTGTTCCTTGGCCGTATCATGTTCTTCATCGCCACGTCCATCATTGCGTACATCTACGCTTGGCGCAAGGGCGTCTTCCGCTGGGATTGAATCGATTTTGGATTTGCAATTTTGGATTTTGGATTGGGCGTGGGAAGGTGTTTCTTGCTCGCTGGCTTCTTGTAATTCAAAATTCCCAATCCAAAATCCAAAATTGAAAAACCCCGAAGCAGTGGTGGGGACCGCTTCGGGGGAGGGAGGAGGGGAAAACATTTTCCGGCCTTGCCGTGGAGGTCGGCAGACCTGGTTTTCCCATCGAGACGACAAACAAGAAAATGCGATGGGCAGCGGTCGCTGAAGGCTGGCCTCCCGTCCGTTCGAGCGGTGCTCGGATGAGCCTCGCGAATTCCGGGTGGGGGATCGGGCGTCACGAAGTCCTTGTTTCGCCCAACCGTGCAAGTCAATCCATCCACTCGCCGACCGTACAAGCCTCCTTTCCATGCCCGCCGCCCATCGCCTGCCGGTCGCCGCCATCGGAGCACTGGGCGGCTAAACCGGGTTGAGAGGTCGCGTGGTTGCGAGCGGTGTTCGCCGGCTTTCACCGGTCCATCGCCGACACAACAACCAAAAGTCCATGCGCCTCATCGAAGTCATCGAAAAACAAAATCCATTCCTGTCCCTAATCACTGTTCACCCTGTCTCAACTGCATCCCATCGAGTTCCCGCAGTTCATGCACTTGTAGCAACTGCCGTTTCGCACCGTGATGGAGCCGCAGCCATCGCACGCCGGGGCATCACCCATCAACGCCGCGTTCGATTGATCCAGCGGATTGACCATGGTCACGGTGGATTCCGTTACCGTTTTGGTCGTTCGCTCCGCATGCATCACTTCCACGATCGGTGCTTCGCGCCGCTCTCCGGCACTGCCGCCGGAGCGGGCCATCGCTGCGATGGCATCAATCTTCTCCCGGCCGGTCTCTATCGTGCGGGAAATCTGCCCGGTGATGCGGCTGGTGCTGGCCGACAGTCCCGAACTTTCAGAATCCTCGGATTTTGACCACGTGCGATCTTCCTTCGCCGGTGCAGCTGCAACTTCCTTTGTTTCCTGTGAAACCTTGCCGCCCTTGCTGCGCGGTGGAGCATTTGCCTCACGGTAGCCGGAGATGAACTCCATGCCCATCCAACGGAAAATGTAATCCACAAGACTCTTCGCAAAGGGAATATCGTGGTTCGTTGTCATGCCCATCGGCTCAAACCGCTGGTGTGCAAATTTTGTCACCAGGCTTTCGATCGGCACGCCATATTGCAGCGCCACGCTGATCGCCGTGCCGAGCGAATCCATCAATCCGCCAATCGTCGATCCTTCCTTGCTCATCGTGATGAACAACTCGCCCGGCGAGTGATCGTCGTACATTCCCACGGTGAGATATCCCTCGTGCCCGGCCACGTTGAAGTGGTGCGTGATGCTGTGACGGGTATCCGGCAGACGCCGACGCATCGGCCGCTCAATAATCCGCTCAACAATGCGCTCCACATAGGTTGGCTCCACCAGATTCTGCGAAGCCGCAATATTCGCCGCCGCGATCGCGTGCGCCGCTTCCGCTACCTGATCGGATACCTCGCTTCGCGCCGCATCTACTTCATCAGCATCCTCTTCGTCATCATCAACTTCCGCGTCTGATTTCGTATTCAGCGGCTGGCTCAACTTGCTGTTGTCGCGATACAGAGCATTGGCCTTCAATCCCAATTCCCAACTCAGCCAATACGAAGCCGCGATGTCCTCAACCGTGGCTTACTCCGGCAGGTTGATCGTCTTGGAAATCGCCCCGCTGATGAACGGCTGCGATGCCGCCATCATGCGAATGTGCCCCTGCGGCGCAATGAACCGCTTGCCAATCGCGCCGCACTTGTTGGCACAATCGAACACCGGCAAATGCTCGTTTTTCAATTGCGGTGCGCCTTCCACCGTTTGCGTGCCGCAGATCACACGATTGAGTTCCTCGATCTGTCGTGTCGTCAATCCCAGAGCCTTCAAACCGTTGAACGAGGCATCATTGCGAGCCTTCTCCGGATCAACGCCGATGCTCTTGAGCACGTTCGCCGGCATCGTCCATGCATTGAACGCAAAGCCCAGTTCAAACACCGTCGGCAGGCTGTTTTCCACTTCCACCAGTTCCGCCGAGTTGTAACCGCGCGAGTGAAGGAAATCACGGAACGTCCTGCTGCTGGATTGCATCGCCACCGGCAGCGGTGTATCAATGCTCAAAGTCCCCATCACGTATGAAACAATGTCATCGATCTGCTTCGCATCGTATCCAAGGGCCTTTAGGGCCGGCCGCAGCGATGCGTTGGCGATCTTGAAATATCCGCCGCCTGCCAGTTTCTTGAATTTCACCAGTGCAAAATCCGGCTCCACACCCGTCGTGTCGCAATCCATAAGCAGGCCAATCGTGCCCGT
>CAZWJR010000223.1:0-5081 GCA_964634655.1 uncultured Isosphaeraceae bacterium
GAAGGCGAGTCCATGTCGCCACAAGGTATCACCTGCACAGGCAATCCGCGATGGTCCTGCATGCATTTTCGCCACCGAAAGGTAGGATTGGAGGCTGCTGATCCCGGCCAAGGAATACCTGCCATGCCCCGTATTACCCGTGCTGCACTCATTCAAGCGTCCAACCCGATCGCGCCCGGTTCGGCTTCGGATGCCGGTTCGCTGGAAAAAATCAAGCAGGCGATGATTGAAAAGCATGTGACGCTTATCAAGCAGGCGGCGGACAAAGGCGCGCAAGTCACTTGTTTGCAGGAGATCTTCTACGGGCCGTATTTCTGCGCGGAGCAGCAAACTCGTTGGTATCAAACGGCAGAGCAGATTCCGGATGGGCCGACCGTCAAACTCATGCAGCAACTGGCGAAGAAACACGGCATGGTATTGATCGTGCCGATTTACGAGCAGGAAATGACGGGCCTGTACTACAACACGGCTGCTGTGATTGATGAGACCGGCCAGTACCTGGGCAAGTACCGCAAGCACCATATTCCGCACTGCCTTCCGGGTTTCTGGGAAAAGTTTTATTTCACACCCGGCAATCTCGGTTATCCCGTCTTCAACACAAAGTTCGGCAAGATCGGCGTGTACATCTGCTACGACCGCCACTTTCCAGAAGGCGCGCGCGAACTAGGGCTCAACGGTGCGGAGATTGTGTTCAATCCTTCCGCCACGGTTGCCGGCTTGAGCGAATATCTGTGGAAACTGGAGCAGCCGGCCCACGCTGTGGCGAATCAGTATTTTGTGGGCGCTATCAATCGTGTCGGGACGGAGCAACCTTGGGGCATCGGCGAATTCTACGGCCAATCGTATTTCTGTGATCCACGAGGCAAGATTGTTGCGCAGGCATCGCGGGACAAGGACGAAGTTCTCGTGGCGGACCTTGATCTGGACATGATTCAGGAAGTGCGGAACGTCTGGCAGTTCTACCGCGATCGGCGGCCGGAGAGTTACAAGAATATCGCGGCCGTCTAAGGATCTCACCCGTTCTGATGGCGATGGATGTTGGAATTATGTAATGCCCAACCCGCTCATCAATCCCGATCTTGCTCCGACAACGCCCCAGCAGCGCACGTGGAGCATGTGGAACATCGCTGCGTTGTGGATCGGAATGGCGGTGTGCATTCCCACCTACACGCTTGCTGGCGGGATGATCAAAGCCGGGATGGCGTGGTGGCAGGCGGTCCTTACGGTGCTGCTTGGCAATTTGATTGTCCTTGTGCCGATGGTGCTCAACGCACATGCCGGCACGAAGTATGGCATTCCGTTTCCGGTGCTTCTTCGATCCAGTTTCGGCACGCGCGGGGCCAACATTGCGGCGCTGGCTCGTGCATTTGTTGCCTGCGGATGGTTTGGAATCCAGACGTGGATTGGCGGGTTGGCGATCTACCAGATACTTGGCGCGATCGGTTGGATTGATCTCAAGGCTGATGCTGCCAATGTCTTGGCGGCGGCTGGACCTTTGCAAATCACGCCGGTGCAATTTCTGTGTTTTGCTGCGTTCTGGGCGATCAACCTTGTCATCATTTTGAGCGGCATCAATTCCATCAAATGGGTGGAAGCGTGGGCAGCACCGTTTCTTATCATCTCCGGCCTGGCCCTGTTGTTGTGGGCCTTGCTCAAAGTTGACAATCCATCGGTGATTTTCGATCAGCCATCGCGATTCAAAAGCAACGGCGAGTTCTGGAAAGTGTTTGTCCCGCAACTCACAGCGATGGTTGGTTTCTGGGCGACGTTGAGCCTCAACATTCCAGATTTCAGCCGGTATTGCCGTTCGCAGCGAGATCAGGCGATGGGGCAATTGCTGGGCTTGCCGCTCACGATGGCCCTGTTTTGTTTCATCGGAATTGTTGTCACTGCGGCCACGCCGTTCATTTTCAATGGCGAGACAATTTCTGATCCAGTGACGCTGGTGGCCCGCTTGGGATCGGTGCCGGTGATCCTGATTTCACTGGTTGCTCTCACCATTGCGACGCTTTCCACCAATATTGCGGCCAACGTGGTCAGCCCGGCCAATGATTTCTCCAACCTTTGGCCGCGCGCCATCAGTTTCAAGGTTGGGGGAATCATCACGTGCGTCGTCGGCGTGATCATGATGCCGTGGTATCTGTACAACGATTTGGGCAAGTACATTTTCACGTGGCTGATCGGCTACAGCGCGCTGCTTGGGCCGATTGCGGGAATCATGCTGTGCGATTACTTCCTTCTGCGGCGCACCCGCCTGAATTCCAAAGCGCTTTACGACACCACCGGCGAATACCGCGGCGTGAATGTTTGGACGGTCATCACACTGGTCTTGGCGGTGGCGCCGAATCTGCCCGGTTTCATCAACGCAGTGCTGCGCGATCCGGACAAGACCGATTGGCAGCCGCCGTTCCCGCCGATCTGGGATTCGATCTATGCTTACGCTTGGTTTGTCGGGCTCGGCCTTGCCGTGGTGATCTATTTCATCCTGATGCACGGCCGTGCCAAGCCCGCACCTGTTGAGAGTTCTTATTCATGACCACCATGACCACACAACCCAAGCCCGTTGCTGCCCCAACGCTGCCGCCTTTTGCTCACAAACCCGTGCCGTACACCGGTCCATCGCGCGAGGAAGTGATCGCCACACGCCGCGAGTACATCACGCCGGCACTCGTTACGTATTACCGCGAACCATTGATGATCGTCGAAGGCAAGATGCAGTATCTCTTCGATGAGAAGGGCCGACGGTATCTGGATGCCTTCGCCGGCATCGTCTCCGTCAGCGTCGGCCATTGCCATCCCAAAGTGATCGAGGCAGTGCGCGAACAGAACGAACGCCTCCAGCACACGACCACCATTTATCTGCATCCGAACATAGCGATGTTTGCCAAGAAGCTGGCATCGACCTTTCCAAAAAACAGCGGGCTGGGCGTGGTTTACTTTGTCAATTCCGGCAGCGAAGCCAACGAAGTCGCAATGCTCATGGCCCGCGCGTTCACTGGGAACTTTGATGTCATTGCTCTGCGCAACGCCTATCACGGTGGATCGCAACTGGCCATGGGGCTGACGGCGCATGGCACATGGAAGTTCAACGTTCCGCATGCGTTTGGCGTTCATCATTCGGTGCTGCCGGACCGTTATCGTGGCCATTGGGGATATGACGATCCGAAAGCGGGGGAGAAGTACGCGGCGGATGTGCTTGATCTGATTCGCAGTTCCACGCCGCAGAAGATCGCGGGCTTCATTTGTGAGCCGATGCAGGGCGTGGGCGGCGTGGTGGAAATGCCGCCGGGATATTTGCCGGCGGTTTACAAATATGTTCGCGATGCCGGTGGCCTGTGCATTTCTGATGAAGTGCAGACCGGATTCGGACGCACCGGCGATCATTTCTGGGGTTTTGAGAATCATGGCGTCACGCCGGACATCGTCACCATGGCCAAAGGCATGGGCAACGGCTGCCCGCTGGCGGCGTGCGTGACACGGATGGATGTTGCCAAGTCACTGGCCACGCGCACGCACTTCAATACCTTTGGCGGCAATCCGGTTTCTTGTGCGCAAGGCCTGGCGACGCTCAATGTCATTCTGGATGACAACATTCAGAAACACGCCAAGGAAATGGGCAATCGATTGCTGGATGGCCTTGCGGTTTTGCAGAAATCGCACCCGCTCATTGGAGATGTGCGCGGCAAAGGCCTGATGATTGGCGTGGAACTTGTCACGGATCGCAAGACCAAGGAACCCGCCACCAAGCAGACGGCTGATGTGATGGAACGATCGAAAGATCTGGGCTTGCTGCTGGGCAAGGGCGGGCTTTGCGGCAACATTCTTCGCATCAAGCCGCCAATGTGCATTACAGCCGCGGATTGCGATTTCATTCTGCAAGTACTGGATATTTGTCTTGGCGAGATCGAAAAGGTTTGAGGTACCGTGAACCGGTTCGCATGAGGATGGATTGAATATCACTTTTCCACTGGAGTCTGAAGAATGAACATCGTGAAGTTTCGGAGTGCGGTTGCAGCCGCGAGTATTCTTGTGCTGGCCACTGTTGCGATCGCATTTACGCCCCAGCAGGCTCCCAGTTCCGCACCGCCCGGAGATGCACCGCCCCGACAGCCCGGCGGAGGTCGGCCCGGTGGGGATCGCGGCCCCGGTCAACCCGGAGCGCAGCAGGGTCGCCCGGCAAACATTGGCGGTTCGATGAAGAGCATCAATCGCGCTTACAAACGTCTGCGGGAGCAAATTACTGATCCGGCGAAAAAGGCGGAGAACCTTCAACTCATCAACGAAATGGAGCGAGGCACGGTGATTTCCAAGGGCCTGCCGCTGCCAGCCGATGTTCTTGAGACTGCGAAGGACGAAGCGGCCAAGGCAAAGATGAACGACACGTTCCGTCTTGATCTGATGAAATCACTTCGGATCATGCTGGATATCGAAGACGATATTTTTGCAGACAAGGGTGACGCTGCCAAGGTCAAGCTGGAGAATCTGATTAAAATGCAGGAGGAATCGCACAAGCGGTTGGGCGTGAAGGTGGATGAAGACGAGAGATGAGTGAACTCGCTGCGGTTTGCCCGAAGTGATATTCAGTGAGGTGCCGATCTGCGCTGTGTGGTTTGCCTACGAAAAGTGGGTCGGCTCGCGCTGCAGCAGTTTTCCTCGGCCTGCATTTGAAGTGCCGACAAACTTGCCGTCCTTCGCCATGATTTCGCCACGCACGGTCACGATGTGCGAGCGTCCCTTCACTTCCCAGCCCTCAAACGCGTTGTAATCCGTCGCCATGTACTGGTTCTTGGCAGAAATGGTGCCGCGATAGTCGGGATCGTAGATGCAAAGGTCTGCATCAGCGCCGACGGAAATCGTTCCCTTGCCTTTGAGACCAAATAGTTTCGCGGCCTGTGTGCTGGCACAGTCGACAAATGTGTGCAGATCAATCTTGCCGGTCGCCACGCCGTGGGTGTAGAGCAGGTCAATGCGGTTCTCCACGGATGGAATGCCATTTGGGATTTTTGTGAAATCGCCATTTGGTGGCTTTCCCATGTCCTTCTGCCCCTTGAAATCGAACGGCGCGTGATCGGTGCCAACGG
>CAZWJR010000224.1:0-4995 GCA_964634655.1 uncultured Isosphaeraceae bacterium
TTGCACCCCCACCCACAATGGTCAACGTATTCGTCAGGCAAAGTCCTCAACACATGCCGCCATCGACCCTGCCATGCGTCGTCGCCCCGCTGCTATCATGATTCAGCGCAGTCCACGTAGCTCAATTGGATAGAGCGACGGCCTCCGAAGCCGTAGGTTGCAGGTTCGAGTCCCGCCGTGGACGCTTTCTTCCAAAACCCAGATGCTGCCATTCAGAAAAAAAGCCCACGAAGTCGTGGGCCTCTTTTTCATCTGAGATTTCGGGCTTCTTCAATACGGGACGGCCCAATTCGTTGATTGAGTGGACGGCGTCGCAGACGGTGTATCGAACATCGGTGCCATCGGCGCGACCGGGGGCGTTGAATTCGCCGGCGAAACTGACTGCGTTCGCCCCGCTTCAGTCGCCTGCCGAATGATGATCCGAAGATTCTGCGAACTGGCATCTGTATCGCCCAGGTCTGCCGTTCGATCGATCGCAAACAGGGCCCGGCCGGAATCGCCCAGCATGTATCGCAACGCAGCCACCATGAAATGCGCATCCGCATCATCAAGATTCGCGTTGGAACTGTCCTGCCACTGCGTGAGCAATCGTCCCAGCACAACATCAATTTCAGCGCTGCGCGGCACAGACCGGATCGCTTCCGGATCATTGCGCAACGCGCGTCGCATCATGCTCACCGCTTCCGTGTTGCGATAGATTGAAGAAGCAGCCAGCGCGTAACCGATCTGCGCCAACCCATCGTTCGGATGCGCGTTCATTGCCCGATCAAAGTACCGGCGAGCCTCACGATAGTTCTGATTCGCCAGCATTTGCCATGCCTGATCCATCGAGGTTGTGGAGTAGGCATCGGCAACGGTCGTCGTCGAATACGTTTCATACGTTGCGTAGGTCGTCGTCGCAACCGGATATGGCTGGCTGTACACCGGCGCGTAGTACGTTGTGTACACCGGCGCTGGATAAAGGTAGACGGGACGCGGAACATAGTACACTCGGCAGTACGGCCGGCAGCGCCAATCGCAATGATGCCAATCATCATCGCACCACGACCAATACGTCGGGTGCCAACGGTCATAGCACGGCTCATAGTTTGTATAACTGAAGCCGAAGAAAAATCCGCTGCCGAACCAGAACCCGCCAAAACTTGTGCTTCGGTAACGATACGGATCGCAGTAGCCGTAGTCCCAGTTGCAGGGATCATGAAAGTGCGAACCAAACGAGCAATATGAATGGCCGTAACACGCGTGATGTCCGCACGATGGATAGCCGTATGCCCCGTGATGCCAGTCGTGATCCGAACCGGAGCCATACGAACCGCCGACGAAGACACCGCTACCGCTCACGCCGCCAAACACGGTCGTATTGTTCGATCCACCGTTGCCGGGGACGTACGACGTCGGCATCGGGCCTGGTACGTTGTTTGTCCCACCGCCGGGCACCTTGACGGTGCCACCGGTTGGACCAACTCCTGGCTTCACAATTGGCTTCAGAGGTTGCTTCGTAATCGGCCCAAGCGGAGTTGACGTTTGAGGACCGCCGGGCAATTTTGCTGGCTTGATCGTGGACGGTCCCGAAGGACTAATCACAGTTGTTGTCGGCAGAATCGGTTTTGGCGCGATGCCTGGCTTCTCCGGTCCTTTTGGCATTACTGCTGGGCCGACTGGATTCACGGGCTTGAGATCAGGAATGGCGTTGGGCTTTCTATTCGGTTGCGGCAACGGTTCCTTCACCGTGGGCCGAGACGGAATAGTCACCGGTCGATTGTTGTTCGTCCCGGTCGGCTGTCGCGAAGGCGACACCTGCGGCGGCGCAGGAGTTGGTTTGGCGATCGGAGCCGGTTGTGTCACCGGGACAATTGGTTTCTGAACTGGAGCCGGTTGCTTCACAGTTGGCGCGATTTGGGTCGGTGCAGGCGATGGACGATTCACAGCGGGTGCCGGCTGTTTCGGTGCAGGCGCAGGTTGACGCACAACCGGCGGCGCAACTGGACGCTGCGGCGGTGCGACAGGAGGTTTGGCTTGCGTGCGCTGCGGCGGCACGGAAGGTTGCTGTACTTGCGGACGCGATGGCGGCGCAACAACAGGTGGCTGTGGTTTTGGATCATTTCGTTGCACACTCGGTGGCGGTGCGACCGGGCGAACCGGTTCCTGGCGCGGCGGTGCAGCTCTTGGTGGCGACGGCGCAGGAGCAGAGGGCTTCAGTGGCGCTACGCTTGGAGCGGAACCACCACCTCTTGCAGGAGGTGCCGTTGGCGGGTTCTTGTCCTTCTGGGCCCAGGCATTCTCTCCGACAAAAACCGGCGAAAACACAACGGCTACAGTCAGAATTGCCCGCATCAGCCACTTTCGATGTCTTGTTTCATGGTTTGCCATGAGATTCTCCACCCTTTCAGACTCATTCGACCCGGTCACGGCGTACTTTCGCCATGATACGGTCCACGGTTAATGAAACCACCGGTCCCTTCCATATTCCACTGAATTCCGCTCAAAGTGAAGAAATGGACATTTCGACGACGTAGACGATCCCGTTTCACACGCCATTTCTGGCCGCAGTTTCCCGTTGGCACGGCCCCTTCCTACACTGCTTGCCTATGTCCTCAACTGGTCCATCCATCGTCGCCATCAGCGTCGGCAACAGCCGCACCCAGGTGGGGCTTTTTGAAAAAGGCGAACTCAAACAATCGGATCGCTACCCAAACAGCGATCTGGCCCCGGTGGTACAGGCTGCCGCGGGTTTTTGGAACCAGATAGCCGAATCGCCGGGTTCTTCAATGCTCATGGCCTCGGTCAATGATCCCGTCGCTGATCGCATTTCCTCTGCTTTGGAAGACCAACTGACGATCGAAATTTTCCGAGTTGGCACCGACGTCCCGGTGCCAATAGGGCAGCAACTTGATCCGGAGACGATCACGGGAATCGATCGCCTCCTCAACGCCGCCGCCGCCTACGACCGCATCAAGCAGGCCTGCGTTGTCGTTGACGCCGGGACGGCGATTACGGTCGACTTTGTCGATGGCGAGGGCACCTTTCATGGCGGGGCCATCGCACCCGGCGCGACCCTCCAACTCCATTCCCTTCACCAGCACACCGCGGCACTTCCTGAACTGCCATTCCGCGCGCCTGAAGCCGAGGCGTTTGGCCGCAATACGGCCCAAGCGATGTATCACGGCGTGTTCCATGGCATCCGTGGCATGGTGCAGCGGCTCGTTGAGCAATACGCGGAAAGTTACGGCGCGTTTCCGCTTGTGATCGCCACCGGCGGTGATGCGCCGGTGCTGTTTGACAAAGAACCGCTCATTGACCGCATCGTTCCGGAATTGACTCTCATGGGTATTGCCGCTGCTGCCAAGTTCGCTCTTGCGGAAGAGGACGGCGGCGAAGAAATGAAACGGTGAGTCGGCATGGCCGACGACCGTCCAGACCAAGGCGCAAATGAGGCGAAACCGAACGTGCCTCTGCTCGTTCACGCAACACCCAACAATTCCGGTGCTATCGCAATCCTTCAATTGATTGGCGACAGCGCGATGATTCTGCGAGAACTCACGGGCACTGACGGATGGCCGATCGGCAAACTCCGCTTCGTGAAGTTTGGCGAGATCGATGAGGGTCTGGCGGTGCGCCTCACGGAAAGGGTCGCTCAAATCATGCCCCACGGCGGGCCGCGGGTGGTTCAAAAACTCACTGACCGAATCTTGCAACTTGGCGTTCAACTTGCTGATCCGACTGAATCCGTGCTTGATCCGCAACTTATCTATCCGGAGGCGGCGGATCGGTTTGAAGCGATCATGCTGGCCACGCTGGCCCGTGCGGTGAGTCCTTTGGCGATTGATCTGCTTCTGGATCAACCGCGACGGTGGCGAGAATTTCGCGAGAAAAAACTGACATTCACTATGGAAGACCGAACTCGTTCACGACGACTCAATCGTCTGGTTGAGCCGGCGATTGTTGTCCTTGCGGGTCGGCCGAACGTTGGCAAGAGCACTCTTAGCAACGCGATGCTGGGCCGATCCATGTCCATCGCGTACGACCTGCCGGGCACGACTCGTGATTACACGACGGGGCAGATCGAACTTGCGGGGCTGGTTGTGCACTGGCACGACACGCCGGGCATCCGCGAAACAACCGATCCTATTGAGCGCAAAGCGATTGAACTTTCCCAGCGATTGATTGGACGTGCTGATGTGCTCATTGCGATGCGCGATCCACAAACTGACTGGCCTGTCCTGCCGCGAGAACCTGACTTGCGGGTATTGAACAAGACTGATTTGCTGAATGAATCAGCGCGTTCCAAGATCGATAATCCAAAATCCGAAATCTCCATCAGCGCGGCGACCGGCGACGGCGTGGCTGCGCTTGTTACTGCGGTGCGTGATGCGCTGATTTGGCCGGATGACCTTGTGCATCCGGGACCGTGGCTTATTGATGAGCGGTTGCTGTGACATTTTTTTACAAACCCATGACGCTGTAGCCGCAATCGACGTAAATGGTTTGGCCGGTGATGCCGGAGGAGTGATCGCTTAGGAGGAATGCGGCTGCATCGCCGACGTCTTTGCCTGTGACGTTGCGCTTGAGCGGGGCTTTCTTTTCCACCCAACCGAGGATGTCTGCGAAGCCGCCGACGGCCATGGCGCTCATGGTGCGGAGCGGGCCGCCTGAAATTGTGTTGACGCGGATGTTCTTTTCGCCGAGTTCCATGGCGAGGTAGCGGGTGGTGGATTCCAGAGCGGATTTCGCCACGCCCATGACGTTGTAGCCGGGCACGGCTTTTTCCGCGCCGTAGTAACTCATGGCGATGGTGGCCCCGCCGTTTTTCATGAGGGGAGCGGCACGGTTGGCCATAGCCATGTAGGTGTAGGCGGAAATGTCCATGGCGGTGGTGAAGACCTGGCGGGGTGTGGCGGTGAAGTTGCCCTCCTTGAGCCAGTCCTTGTCTGCGAAGGCGATGGAGTGGACGAGGAAATCGATGTGGGAGAAGTCCTTGGCGACCTTGGCGAAGAC
>CAZWJR010000225.1:0-4974 GCA_964634655.1 uncultured Isosphaeraceae bacterium
AGCCGATGACGGATTTCCCCGCGGTGCGCCTTCGCATGGCCGATGAAATGGCCGCCGCCCGGCAGCGCGATCCCATCGGCCATTACGCCCACCTCGCCTGCGCCTTGTTCTACGTCGGCTCACTCGGCTGCGCCACCAGCGTCACCGCGATCAGTTACGGCATGCTCCTGTTCGTCTCCGCACTTCGCTTCCGTTTCACATGGCGAATGTACTTTCGCCTGTTCAAGGATGGTGTAGGTTGGATGCTTGTGGCATGGACCGCGTGGTACATTGCGAGCCTCCTCTGGACTCCGGACCTGCACCAGGGCCTGCGAGAACTGCAATCCTTCCGTGTCTTCACCACCACGTTCATGTTGTGGCCGGTCATTGATTACGTCGTCTGGCTCATCGGCGCGTTCTTGATCGGCGTGGCGATTCAGAATCTTGTTCAACTTAGCCAGGGTCTTCACTGGTGGTTCTGGCATCCGGAAGACGGTCAGCGGCTTCGCGGTTTTGTGGATGCAGTTACCCTCGGCGCGTTGTGCCTCTTCGCAATGTGCTGGCAACTTTCCGCCATCCTTACCGGGCGAGGCTGGATGCGAAAAATGTGCGTGGTAGGCTTCGCCGCCGCCGGCTTTGGCCTGGTGATGACCGGCAGCCGTGGCCCGTGGATCGCCGCAGCAATCACGCTTCCCCTGGCGTTGGCATGCATCGCCTTTCGTCGTCCCGATGCCCGCCGCCCCGCGTTGATATTGGTCATCGTGGGAATTGCCTGCTCGCTTCTTTCCTGGCCGCTGGTGGATGATTTTGTCGGCGTTCGTCTGGATGGCGCGCTTGCGGACATGCAAAAAGTGGATTCCGGCGAATTCAAATCCGATGCTGGCTATCGCCTGGCCAGTTGGGAATCCGCCTGGGAAATATTCCTCGCCCATCCAATCATCGGCGCGGGCGCAGGCAGTTTTCAATCCGCCAATTCGCACACCAGTCATGCGGACATACTTTGGTTTTCAAAACACGCCCATTCCACCTACATGCAGATACTTGCCTGCACCGGCGCGGTAGGTGCGCTGCTTGCGCTGGGCACTTTTCTGGCGTGCTTGATTCGCTGCTGGAAAGACTCGCCCGATCACCCGTTCTCCGAAGGCGCGTTCTTCGCGCTCATCGGCTGGCTCATCTGCGCCGTGTTTGATGTGTGCTATTTGAGCGGCATGATGTTTGGCATCTTCGCGCTCTTCGCCGCCGTAACAAACCCGGCACGCCCCGCGGCTCGCCTCTTCGCTTCAGCCGTTCGCGTGCCTCGTCCCGTCACCAGCCCGCCAGCCGCCCTTGAACATCCGCTCCATGCTCATGGCTGAAACTATTACATCCAGTCCACCCGTTGCATCGACCGCCGAGCAAGCGCCTCGTGAGATCGCCCTGCCCGGCATGCACAACGATGTAATGGCAGCCATCCGCCGCGAGTTTCCACATCCAAAGGGAATCCGAGTGCTCGACGCCGGTGCCGGCGAGGGTTCGCTTTCCGCCAAACTACTCGCTGCCGGCTACAGCGTTGCCGCCTGTGACTTGTATCCGCAAATGTTTCGTGTGCCCGGCGTTGAGTGTCGGCAGGCCGATGCCGTCGGCGGCCTTCCTTACGAATCAGCCAGTTTCGATCTGGTCGTCTCCGTCGAAGTCATCGAACATCTGGATGGCCACGGCACGTTCTTCCGGGAAGCCAACCGCGTCCTGAAAAATGGCGGCCGCTTCCTCCTCACCACGCCCAACATGCAATCCTTGAAATCGCGGATGCGATTTCTTCTCACCGGCTACTACTACTCCTTCAACCCGTTGAACCCATCGGAACACGATCCCGTGCGGCAGCACATCGCGCCATTCACCATTGATCGCCATCGCTTTCTGCTCGGCCGTTGCGGTTTCAAACTGAAATCCGTTTCGACCGACAAATACCAGAAGTCATCCATGCTGCTGATGGGATTGTGGCCGCTGGTGAAACTCTGTTCGCTTCTGAAGTTTGGCTCCGGGGAAGGTGTGCGCCTGCAAAACTCTCCCGCCGCACTCCTCGGGCGCACGCTGTTCATGGTCGCTGAAAAACAGCAGGATTCATTCCAAACGCCGTGAGCCAATGCCGCCGATGACACCGCAGCAACCATTGACGGTGGCGCACATTTCCACACAGCGCGGCTGGCATGGCGGAGAAGAACAAGCCCGCCTGCTCATCCGCGGCTTGAAACATCGCGGCCATCGCAACCTCGTTCTCGCAAGACAAGGCGGCCTCTTCAGCAGCCGAATGAACGAACTCGGCTTCCCCTGCGAGACTTTCTCCGGCCGTGGCAGAAATCCCGCCGCACTTTGGCGCATTCGCCGCACTCTTGCAAATTGGAATCCCGATGTCATTCATTTCCACGATTCACACTCGCTCACCGCAGCGGGCATCGCCTGCATCGGTCTGCCGATCAAGGCCAAAGTGGCAGCACGGCGAGTCGATTTCCCAATTCGCTCCTCGTGGATCTACCGGCGGTTCTGTCACCGAGTTATCGCCGTTTCAAAAGCCGTCGAACAAGTGTGTGAGCAAGGCGGTATTCCCCAATCCATGTTGAGCGTGGTTCACGATGGCGTGGACCCGCAACGCGCTGAATCCGGCAGCCGTCAGCGCGGTCGCCACTCTCTTAACCTTCAAAACGATCAACCGCTCATTCTCTCCGTTGCAACCCTGACCGATCACAAAGGCCATCGTTTCCTGCTGGATGCGCTGCCCGTCGTGTTCAATCGAGTTCCCAACGCTTGCGTGGCGCTCGCAGGCGATGGGGATTTGCGATCCGAGTTGGAACAGCAGGCGCGCACGCTTGGCATCGCCGACCGCGTTCGATTCCTCGGCTATCGGAACGACATTCCCGATCTGCTTCACGCCGCAAACCTGTTCGTCATGCCATCGCACCTGGAAGGCCTCGGCTCAAGCCTCATTGATGTCATGTTTGCACGCCTGCCCATCGTGTCCACAACCGCTGGTGGAATTCCGGAACTGCTTGGCCCTTTGCAGATAAACGGCGCCAATGATGAACCCGTCGCCCTCATGGTTCCACCGCGCGATCCGCCAGCATTGGCCCATGCCATCATCACCATGTTGGAATCTACCACTCTTCGCGCCGCCCTTGTTGATCGCGCCCAACATCGCGCCAAGCAATTGTTCACCGCAGATCACATGGTGGATTCCACGCTCAACGTGTACCGCGAATTGATGGAAGCATCCGGCTAACACCACGCCGCCGAATTGCCGCTGCGTTTCCATCCCGATACAGTGCGCGCATGGGTCGCACCGATCTGCAAACCATGGCCGAGCACTGGGAGCGTTTTGCGCGGGAAAACCCCATGCACTTCATCGCCACGGCCAGGCATCAGTGGACCGCCGAAGAGTTCTACGCTTCCGCCGCGCCTCTTGTTGCCACCGTTCTGGATTGGATCGGCCCAAACGTCCCGCGCCGCCGAGTGCTCGAAATCGGCTGCGGCCTCGGCCGCGTAACGTCGCAGTTTGCCCACCATTTTGAGCGTGCCGATGGCGTCGATATTTCTCCCGCCATGATTGCGCAAGCCATCGCCGCTTCACCGTCCGCCAATCTTCACTTTTCCGTCGTTGATGGCGACCGATTGAACGGCTTTAACAGTGAAACAATCGACCTTGTCTACTGCGGCCTTGTGTTTCAGCACATCCCCGATGCCACGGTCATTCAGTCCTACCTGCAGGAAATCGCACGGGTGCTGACCTTCGATGGCCGCGCCGTACTGCAGTTTGACACCCGCGCGGAGCGATTCTGGTTGCGCACCTACAAAGCCCTGCCCGATGCGCTGCTGCCGCCCCGCCATCGCCGCTTTATCCGCCGCTATCGCCGCAACGCCCAAACGATCCGAACGTGGATGGCGAACGCCGGCCTGCACATCGTCGATGAACACGATGCCGGTCAGGCCGAACACTTCTTCATCGTCCGCCGAAGCCTCACAGGATCGCCATGACAGCCTGGATCATTTGCATCATCGGCGCATACCTCATCGGTTCCATACCATTTGGCGTTTTCATCGGCCGGGCAAAAGGTATCGATATTCGACAACACGGATCAAAGAACATTGGGGCCACGAATGTCGCTCGCGTCCTGGGCAAGCGATTGGGCACGCTGTGTTTCCTGCTTGATGTGCTCAAAGGCGCGGTGCCGGTCATCGTTGCGGGTATTCAAAATGATGTCCTTGGCCGACAAGCGCGCGAACTTTCCACCCAGCAAATGTGGCTCTGGCTCGCCGTGGCAATCGCGACCGTCCTCGGCCACATGTTCTCAATTTTCCTGCGCTTCGGCGGCGGCAAAGGGGTCGCCACCGGCTGCGGTGCCATGCTCGCCATGTGGCCCCTTCTCACCCTGCCGGCCATTGGCGCGCTTATCGTCTGGTACGTCGCCCTGCGTCTGTTCAAGTATGTGTCGCTGGCCAGCATACTGGCCTCGATCAGCCTGCCGATCGGCTACCTCGCCGCCGCCATTCCACGCGACGCCACGCAGCACTCACTCTCCCACACCATTGATCAATTGCTCCACGCCTCACCGCCGTTTGTCGGCACCACGATCATCGCGCTCCTCGTGGTGTACCGTCACCGCAGCAACATCGCGCGCCTACGCCGCGGCGAGGAACCCAAATCCACCAGCAAATAGCATTTATTTTGCAGTCTGCACAATCACCGGCACCAGAACTATGGTGTCCGCCGACGATGACGCCAGCCGATCGTACGCCTTGCGAACGCGCTCACTATCGGTCAACCATGTCAACAGCGGCTGCGAATTCGGCTGGCTCTCCACCGCCGCATCCGCGCCCCGCATCATGCAAAGCGTCGTGGTGGATCCCTTGCTCAATGCAAGACCTTCAAGCAACCCCTTCAACTTCGATGCACGAATCGCCACCGTGTGCGTGGCGCCTCGGCTGGAGAAATCAAACTGCTGCGCCAGCGATGGTCCTTGATCC
>CAZWJR010000226.1:0-4937 GCA_964634655.1 uncultured Isosphaeraceae bacterium
TGCCTGCTCCTCTAGCGGTGCAAAAGCCCATATCTGCGCGCGCAGAATTGACATTTTGGCGGGGCGGTGGTGAGGAAAGGCTGTGGAACAAGGGGTTTTGGCGGTGAAAGATTTTTTTGAAAATGTGGATTTTTGTTTTTTGGGGTACCCCTAATTGTGCGCGCGGGGTGTGTGGGCTTTGGGGGTGGGGTGAGGGGTTTGAGATATGCGAGCGCTAGACCGCAAGCGACGGAATCGTGAGAGGCCGGGCGCGGCGAAACATTCGTGGTGTGTTTCGCTGCGCTCTCCAAACCCTCCATTGGGATGACTTACTCGATGGCTACAGATTTGGTGCGCCATCGTCTGATTATCTGGGTGATAAGTAGGCACAACGCCTGATTTGCACTCGAAGATTGTTGAAACTTGCTCGGACTGCTGTTCTCGCGGCGTACGGTTCTCTTGCTCATCTTGCAGTTCACAGTCACATTGACAAAGGAGTCGGTCATGAAATCAGTCGTTGCGATGTTGTGCGGCGTTTTTGCAGTTGCCGGTCTTGGTGCTACGGTTCTTGGACAGGATCACGGGCAGGCCCCCCCGGCCACGCCATCCACCCCATCGGCGACGCCCACGCCATCCGCCCCCTCCCGAGGGTCCGCGGCGGCTGATGCGCGCATCGGCGATCCGTACCCATTTGATACTTGCCCGATGACGGGCCAGAAGTTTGCTGCCACGGGTGCGTTGATCACCAAGGTTTACGACGGCCAGGAAGTGCGATTCTGCTGCGTGCAATGTCCGGCGAAATTTCTGGCGTACAAGGCTCGCAATATCGCCACGCTTGATGAGAAAATCATCAAGGATCAGGGGCCGTTGTATCCGCTGACGACATCGCTCGTGACGGGTCAGGACCTGTCCGCCAAGCCGTATGAGTTTGTGTACGGCAATCGTCTGATTCGACTGGGAGCGGACACGGAGAAGGTTGAGTTCATGAAGGACCCCGGGAAGTATTTTGATGCGCTGAACAAGGCTGTGATTTCGCAGCAGAGCAAGAATTACCCGCTGGGAACATGCGTGGTGAGCGGCGAGAAATTCGGCGGCGCGATGGGCGAGGCTGTGAATGTGGTCATTGCCGGCCGACTGGTAAAACTCTGCTGTGCCGCGTGCAAGCAGGACCTGGAGCAGAACCCCGCGAAGTTTTTGGGCATGGTGAATGCAGCGCGGCAAAGCGCGAGTAAGTGATTCGGGCGGATTTTGGCCAGACGCGGCGTTGGAATCAGTACGGAATGTCTATTCCGTCATCATCGCCGTGATCTGGTCCGCCGCCGTCTCGGAACGGGGCGGTTGTGGAGGAGCCGTCATCGTTGGTTTGGAAGGGGGCGGAGGAAGTGGTTGCCACGGCTCCGCCGCGCTGGGCTGTGCTTGTGTTGTGAGCGGGGCCGCGCTGGCGGGATGGTTCGGGCATGGACTTGGGTTCGTGCCAGCCGCCGGGGGGGGATGCGGCTGCGTAATCGCGGAAGCGTGTGGACTGGGAGATCCAGCTCAACATGATAGTGCCGGTCGGGCCGTTGCGTTGTTTGGTGAGGATGATTTCAGCGACGCCGAGTTTGTCCTGATTGTCTTCGACCCATTCCGGATCGTCCTTGTGATAGTAATCTTCGCGGTGGAGGAGTGCGATGACATCCGCATCTTGTTCAATGGAGCCGGATTCGCGCAGATCGCTCATGCGTGGGCGGTGGCCTTCGCGGGATTCCGCAGCGCGGTTCAACTGGCTTAGGCAGATGACGGGGACGTTGAGTTCGCGGGCCATGGCTTTGACGCCACGACTGATTTCGCTGACTTCCACCTGACGAGATTCGGTGCGTCCGCCGACGGTCATGAGTTGGAGGTAATCGACGATGAGGGCCTTGATGGAATGTTTGGCAGCCATGCGGCGGGCCTTGGTGCGCAGTTGCAGCATGGAAAGGCCGGGCGTGTCATCGATGAAGATTGGCGCTTGCTGAAGTTCATCGCAAGCGGTCATGAGGGAGCGGAACTCCTGCTCCTTGAGCATGTTGCGGCGAAGGCGTTGGTAATCGATGCCGGAACGGGCGCAGAGGAGGCGTTGGACGAGTTGCTGTTTGCCCATTTCCAGGCTGAAGATGCCGACGGCGTGGCCTGCCATGGCCATGTTTTCTGCGATGTTGAGTGCGAGAGCGGTTTTTCCCATGGAGGGGCGGGCGGCGATGATGATCATCTCGCCGGATTGCAGGCCTGTGGTCATGAGATCGAGTTCGCGGAAGCCGCTGGGCACGCCGGTGAGTTCGTTGCCGAGGTTGGCCTCGATGCGGGCCATGGTCTGCTGGATGAGTTCATGGAGGGATTCGACGGTGCCGGTTTCGGTTTGCTGGGCGATGTGGAAGATGTGTGCTTCGGCACGATCGAGGATGTCGCGAGTGATATCCGCGCTGTTGTAGGCATCGTGGAGAATGTCGCCAGCGGCGGCGATGAGTTGGCGGAGGACGGCTTTCTCCCGCACCATGCGCGCGTAGTGAGCGGCGTTGGATGCGGAGGGAACAGCGTTGGCGAGTTGGACGAGGTAATCGAGACCGCCGACGGCTTCCAGTGCGTTGCGATCGGCGAGGACCTGATTGAGTTGGACGATATCCAGCGAGGAGGTGGAATCGTACAGTTTGATCATGGCGTCGAAGATGGCGCCGTTGGCAGGCTTGTAGAAGTCCTCGCCTTTCTTGACAATGAAGATGACATCGCCGATGACCTGTGGATCGATGAGGATGGAGCCGATGAGGCTCATTTCAGCTTCGATGGCGTGGGGCGGGAGGGTTTCGAAGAGTTTGCCAAGTTGGCGCCAATCGCGGCCGGAGTTGTTGGCGGCGGGGTTGGCGCTGGCGGATTTGAATTGTTTGGCGTTGCTGTCGCTCATCCGTGAGCAAGTCTCCCAGTGCGAAAAAGTAATTCCAGCAAACGCAAGATCATCCACAAAGAGCTAGAGGTCAGAAGTCAGAGGTCAGAAGTCAGAGGGGAGGGGTTTAGGATTCTTTGGTGTGGCCGTTGAGTGTGAAGGAGGGGTCGGGATTGCCGGCGAGTGCTTCCTTCATGAGGCGGCCGCATTTGAAGCGGACGGATTTGCGTGAAGGAAGGGACATTTGCTGGCGAGTTCTGGGGTTTTTGGCGATGCGGGGTTGGCGATCGCGTGTTTCAAAGACGCCGAAGTCTCGCAGTTCCAGGCGGTTGCCGGCGCGGAGTTCTTCTATGACGTTTTGGAAGAAGCATTGGAGTGATTGGCGGACGGCGGTGCGGCGCTGGCCGGTCTGGACGGCGATGCGCTCGATGAGTTCTTTTTTCGTGGTGGTGGTCGGCATTTGCCTGGAGCCCCTTTCGGCAGACCCTTCTTAGCGAGTCGGTGGCAGAGGAGGGCGACGCGCGTGGAAGTGTGCCGCAGTATCCGTTGGGGGCGGGGTCGAGTCAAGGCAAAAATGCGCAGGAAGTTAATTGGTTTTGAGTTGGATCAGGCGGGTGCGTGGAGCCTGACGGTGTAATAGTGCGACAGGGCACTGTTGAGATGCTGCTGGATTCCCGCGTGCGCGGGAAAGACAGATGTTGGATTGCTGTGTGTGCCGGAATGGCGGGCGCGATCACGCCGAACGGTTACTGAACACCTTGGCGTTTGATCGAGGAGGTGATGGAGGTGGAGTATTCGGTAGACCGGCCGTTGATGGTTCGGAGGAATTCGCGCTGGCGGACTTCCACGAATTGGAGAGGCGGGGAGTTGAGGCCGGGGATGCGGCCGAGTTGATCGTCGTTGCGGGCGAAGTTCCAGTCTGCGGAATCGCGATCATCGGCGTTGCGGGAGATGGCGGCGAGATCGAGCATGGATTCTGTGGGGAGGACGAGGGATGAAGGGAGACCGGCGGAGCGATGTGAGGTGGCGGATCGTGGGGAATTGGCGCAGCAAGCCAACAGTGGCAAGAGCGCGGCCAATAGGACGATCGCAGATCTGGGAAGCATCTTTCAGGCTCCGGATATCACAGATACGTTGTGAACAGTTGAAGTGTGCGCCGAGAATGGGCCGAACGCCAGCATGTTTTGCAGATGATGCGAAAACGCAACGTGATTCGGGGTTGAAATTGTGAAATGGGGCAAACGCCGCAGGCTGCGGGGTGCGCTTGGCGGTGAATTGATAGACTGTTTCACCCATGGCGACGGTGCGATTTACGCAGAACATTCAGCGACATGTGCCTTGCCCGGAGCGGCGAGTGGGCGGTGAATCTGTGCGTGAGATTCTGGCGGGCTATTTTCAAGCGAATGAAAAGGCGCGCGGTTATGTGCTGGAGGAAGATGGCGCGCTGCGCAAGCACATGGCGATATTTGTCAATGGAAAGCCGGTGCTGGATCGGGAGGGGTTGAGCGATCGGGTGCCGGCGGATGGGATGGTGGATGTGATGCAGGCGCTATCGGGAGGATAGAGAGAATTTTCGATTTTGGATGTTCGATTTTGGATTGTGACCTCATCAGGCCAAGGGTCAGAAATGGACGGAATTCATCATGAGCAAACGAATGCATGTTGCGACTCGCAAGGGGTTGTTCACGCTGGAGCGCAAGGGGTCGAAGTGGGGGATCGTTCATTCCAATTTTGTTGGTGACAATTGCACGCTGGTGATGCATGATCCTCGGCCGATGGGTGGGGTGAAGAAGCGGGGGAAAGCGGGAAAGGCGAGCGGCACGTTGTATGCGACGCTGAATCTGGGGCATTTTGGTGTGAAGATGCACCGGTCGAGCGATGGCGGGAAATCGTGGACGGAAATTGCGACGCCGGTGTATCCGGAGAAGCCTGCGGACTACAAGCCGAAGATGAATCCGGCGGAGGGCAAGGCGTATGACTGGAAGTTGAAATTGGTGTGGGCACTGGCGCATGGCGGAGCAGATCAACCGGGGACGGTGTGGTGCGGGACGCTGCCGGGCGG
>CAZWJR010000227.1:0-4898 GCA_964634655.1 uncultured Isosphaeraceae bacterium
GCCGCCGTCGGCCGCGAAGTTTTGCGCATCATGCACGATGACACACTCTCGGCCCGCGCCACGGAAATGGGAGAATGGCTGCGTGGTCGTCTGCGAGAAGCCACCGCCAAGGGCGGCAAAGTAAAGGAAATTCGCGGCCGCGGTCTCCTCAACGGCATCGAACTTAAGAAAGAAGCCGGCGACGCCTACTCCTTCGTCAAGAAACTCCTCAAGGAAGGCGTCCTCTGCAAGGACACCGCCAAACAAGTAATACGCATCACGCCGCCGTTGGTCATTACCAAGGAAGAGTGCGAGTGGGGCATCGAGCGCATCGCAAAAGTGCTCAACTGAGCGCGTAGTTATTGCTACTGCCGCGCCCGCAAAATCGCCAAACTCGCCGTATGCCCATGCAGGAAACTGCGATCCCCGATCGGCCCGAACTCGCCCGCTGCAAAAAATCCCGCGATCGGCAGATTCTCGCCCAATCGATCGCGAATGATGTTCAAATCGTGATTCGGCTCGCCAAACAACCGCTCGCCTCTGCCGTTGCATGAAAACAGCAGCGCTGCCACCGGCGGGGCCGAGTGCAGCACCTGCGCATCCAGCAGCAACTGCAAATCTTCCGCCGCCGTCGCCGCATCCCGCACGTGGAACTGCACCGTCTGGCCGACCTTGCACATTTCACCCGCCACAATGCCGCCCACGCGCTGATCCATCCCCATCACATTGCGCACCAGAAAATCGCCGCGCCCGAAGCGGTCCTTATATTCATTAATCACGGTCCCCAGCAGCAGCCCGCGAGAAAGCAGCCGCTTCTCCGCATCCGTTAATCCGTTGGCCATTTCCTGCAACGCCTGAATCGCCTTGCGCCCGCCCAATTCCAGAATCACATTCTCCTTGCACTTGGTGATGACAAACGGCGTCCCAATCGGTCTGCAACCCTGGCTCACAATGAACTCAATCTCAATGTTGCCGGAAAGACTCACACCAATCGCGCCGGAGTTGTAGACGCGATCATCCAGCACCAACACATTTAACCCCGGCTGACTCGCCCCGGACGCCATCCCGCCGATGACAGGCACAGGCGCGTCGCCACAGGCCGTAATCGCCGGCAGCAACCGTGTGATCGGCGTGCTGAACGGATCGCCAAACATGATCGTCGCGCGAAAATCCTTCGCCCCCGCCTCCAAGCCGATGCGCTGACGAATCTTCTCCGCATCGCGCAGCGGTATCGGATCCTCCGGCGTCGAATGCCACGGATGCAACTGCACACCCGGCAACCGCAACGCAATCGCAGAGAACCCCGCCACGCCTTCCAATTCCTTGTCCGATGCCAGCACCGCTTCCGCCGTTACACCAAGCAGCACCCGTGGCGAAATCGTCTTGCGCACAATCGCAGCCGCCTCATCCAATGCGGACCGATGATGAAAACTGCCAAAGATCAACGCCAGATCGCACAGACTCGCCCCCGCACTCGCCGCCGGCCCCAACTCGTCAAACAAAATGTCTGCAACCTCCGTCGCCGCCGTGCGCGTATCCAAATGCCCGCTGATCGCACTCACAGCAAACGGCGTCGCAGTATTGGTATTCGCAGGTGTGCCGGACATCGGACGCCATTATAGACATCTGAAGATTGGAACCAAGGATGAACACGGATAAACACAGATGGAAAATCCCTCTGACCTCTGACCTCTGACCTCTGACCTCTGACCTCTGACCTCTGACCTCGCCCTTCCCTTACAATTCCGCCCATGGACCCGTTCCATCAGCAAATGCTCCAAACCTGCCGCCGCGCCGCCGATGCACTCATCAGTCTGCAGAAGCCCGATGGCCACTGGTGCGCCGAGTTGCAAGGCGATTCCATCCTGGAGAGCGAATACATCCTGATGAAGTTCATTCTCGGCCAGGAGCGCCAACCTATGGCCGATGGCCGCGATGGCTGGCGAACGCTTCAACGAATCGCCAACAACCTGCGAATTCAGCAGCGCGAAGATGGCGGCTGGGGGCAGTATCCGGGTTCCGATGTCGATATCAGCGCAATGGTCAAAGCCTATTTCGCGCTCAAACTCATGGGCGATTCCACCGCCGCACCTCACATGGCCAAGGCACGGCAAATCATCGTTCGCCACGGCGGGGCCGAGCAATGCAACAGTTTCACCAACTTCTATCTCGCCTGCCTCGGGCAGATTTCCTGGAACGCCGTGCCCGCCATTCCGCCGGAAATCCTCTACCTGCCGCGCTGGTTCTACTTTCACATAAGCAAGGTCAGCGCGTGGACGCGCGTGATGATCCTCTCCCTGTCGCTGGTGGTAACGCTGCGGCCGCAACGTTCCCTGCACGCAAATCAGGGCATCGATGAACTCTACATCAATCACAAGTTGCGCCACCGGATGAAGAATCTGTCCGATGCGCCGCCGCTTTGGTCGCGCTTCTTCCTCACCGTCGATTGGCTGCTCAAACAACTCCACCACATCGGCGGAACGCCGCTGCGCCGATTGGCCATCAAAAAAGCAGAACGATGGATTCTCGATCGCGCCGGTCAGGATGGCATCGCCTGCACCGCCGGCCTCGGCGCCATTTTCCCCTCCATGGTCTACCAGCAGACCGCGTTCATGGCCATGGGTTACCGCCGTGATCATCCGGTGATCCAGCGTGCTGAAAAAGAACTCGATGAATTCTTCATTGAAGATGAAGCCACGGATTCAATCCGCATTCAGCCGTGCTTCAGCCCCGTCTGGGACACCGGCATCGCGCAGTACGCTCTGACCGATTGCGGTTTCACCGATGCCGATGATTCCGTCCACCGCTCATCAAAATGGCTGCTGCAAAAAGAATGCACCCACATCGGCGATTGGGCGGCAAATGTCCAACTCCCTCTCCCTCTGGGAGAGGGCCGGGGTGAGGGCGGCCAGCGCAGCACGCGACAAAACCAATTCGATCGCACCAATTCCCACACAACAGCCGAAGGCCGACAGCCAACAGCCACCGGCTCCTGGTACTTCGAATACGCCAACGCCTGGTACCCCGATTGTGATGACACCGCCATGGTGGCCATGGCGCTCATGCGCGCCGCCGGCCCCGAGGAAATGGCAGCGGCCAGGCGCGGCGTGCAATGGCTCTTCGCCATGCAGAACGACGATGGCGGCTGGGCCGCGTTCGACAAAACCAAACATCGCCAAATCCTCGAATACATCCCCTTCGCCGATCACAACGCCATGCAGGACCCATCCTGCCCGGACATCACCGGCCGCGTGCTGGAATGCTTAAGTTGGCACGGCTACCGCAACGATCATCCCGCCGTAAAACGCGCCATCGATTACATCAAAGCAGAACAAGTTTTGTTCGACGAGTGCAAACAAAGCAACGACAACCAGGCCGACGCGCCAGCGAGGCATTCCTCAAATCGTCAATCGTCAATCGTGAATCGTCAATCCGCCTTCGGTGCTTGGTTCGGCCGCTGGGGCGTCAACTACATCTACGGCACGTGGCAAGCCGTCATCGGTCCCATCCGCTGCGGCGAATCTCCACAATCAGAATGGATCCAACGTGCCGGCCGCTGGATCAAATCCGTCCAAAAACCCGATGGCTCCTTCGGCGAATCCGCAGCCAGTTATTTCGATCCATCCCTCAAAGGCCATGGTCCATCCACCGCATCGCAAACCGCATGGGCCGCCATGATCCTTCAGGAAATCTACGGCCCGCACGATCCGGATTTGAAACGCGCCATGACCTGGCTCGCCGCAACCCAACTCACCGAAGCCGACGCGCCCGATCCTCAAAAGAATCCCGACCGCGACCCCCCCGGCTCCTGGGTCGAAACCGAATTCACCGGCACCGGCTTCCCCAAAGTCTTCTACCTCCGCTACCACCTCTACCGCCTCTACTTCCCGCTCATGGCGATCGGCCGCTTTCTGGGCGCACACGACGTTTCGTTGCGGGAACAACCAGCCAACACGGATATTACCGCAGGAAAAATCCACAGATGACGCAGATCACGCAGATAGATATCAGGCAATGCATCATCTGTGACATCGGCGGCATCTGTGGATAATCCCTCAATCGCAATGGGCCTCTTCCTCCACAAACCCCTCGGACTCATCGCTGGCCAGGGCCGTCTCCCGCTCCTCGTTGTCCGTGGCATGCGCCAGGCTGGCGGCAAAATCTACTGCGTCGGTCTGCGCGATCAATACGACCTTCAACTCCCGCATCTCTGCGATGGCTTCTCCAGCCTCGGCATGGTCCGCATCGGTGCGTGGATCAAGTTCCTCCGTCGCGCCGGCGTCAAGGAAGCCGTCATGATCGGCGGCGTCAACAAAAAACGCATGCACGATCCCTGGCGATGGTTCAAACAGATACCAGATTGGCGCGCCGCCGTGCTGTGGTATCGTCATCTCCGTCACGACCGCCGCAACGCCACCGTCCTGCGTGCGCTGGCCGATGAACTCCAACGCAACGGGATCACCCTCATCGACTCCACTGCCTACATCTCCGATCACCTCGCCAGCGAAGGCGTCATGACGCGCACGCAACCCTCCTCGCTCCAGCGCGGCGACATCGACTTTGGCTGGCCTCTGCTTTCGCAAACCGTTGAACTTGACATCGGCCAGTCCATCGCCGTGCGCGAGCGCGATGTCATCGCCGTGGAAGCGATCGAAGGCACCGATGCCATGATCCAGCGCGCTGCCGATCTGTGCCCGTCAAAAGGCTGGACACTTCTGAAAACCGCCAAGCGAGATCACGACATGCGCGCCGATGTTCCCACCATCGGCCTTGCCACGATTGAACGCGCCTCCAAAGCCGGTTGCGGCTGCATCGCCCTCGGTGCAGGCCGTGTGATTCTTGTCGACAAACCCGCCGTGCTGATGGCCGCCGATGATATGAAGATTGCGATTGTGGGGATCGACGCATCGGCAGGTCGA
>CAZWJR010000228.1:0-4886 GCA_964634655.1 uncultured Isosphaeraceae bacterium
CAGCCACGCCAAGTCACCGATCGCGGCCGTAGCCGGCGCGGGCAGCGGAATGTCCTCCGCGTGGCGGTAGAGCCCAAGCGCTTCCGTCCCCGAAGATGGTTCGTACGCCACACGCACGAGCAATCCATCTGGCGTCAGTCGGAAACTCCTCCGAATCCAATGGATCGACCCGTCGGGAGTGTTGTCTGCCGCGCGCACGAACTCGACTTTGTACTCGAACGTGCCGTCCTTCCATGCGCCGTGATAGCGAGCGATCCTATCGCCTGGCTCGGCGACTTCGGTATTCGAACCGTCGAGGGCGATACGCACATCTCGGTGCCCAGAGCCATGGCCGTTCAGGACGACCGCTGCCCCGTCCTCCTCAACGCGCATCGAGAATTTTGAGGCCATAGGGGGCCCCAACTGCTCGAGGGTCCGGCCTTCGGTGCGGTCCTCGACGTAAATCCATTCGCCATCCAATGCGCGCAGGTCGTCGCCTTGTTTGGGAGACTGCGTCGAGCGTGTGTCGGAGGCGTCCCCCGACGCCGTCAAGAGCACGCCAAGGGTTCCGGGGTTCGCGAAGAGTGCGATCGCTGTTACGAGCCAAAGGCGCAAACCCATTGAGAAGTCTCCTGTCAAGTCGCGAGTCATGTAAACGGCGCACCTGCATTGCGACGAACTTGTGAGCCGCGGGCGACCGCTGCCATGTGGCGCAATATACCCGTCTGGAAGTGCGCACGGAAGCGGCCATGAAGCGTGAGAACTCCACGACAATGATGAGGGGATCAGCGAGGTTCGCAGGACAGCCGCTTGTGGGTTTTGGTCTCTGGCCCATCCTATTAGAGCAGGTGGAAAACCAATCGCTTGGCCAGATTTCGGCCGCTTTTGAGAGAAATCCGCTTGTTGGTCCTTGAAAGAAAAGTATTGATTCGATGAGTGCGGCTGGTACACTGGCTCCACATCGCCGTGAACCTTTGGCAATCTTTTTGAAACAAGAGACTTGCAACAAGGAGTCGAAGAAATGAAACAAATGCGAGTTCGAATCGCCGTCGCAATGCTTGCGACTGCCAGCCTGTGTTCTGTCGCCCGAGCCAGTTGGATCTGCACATTGGGACCGGGAGTCGCGCCAGCCGGTCCGGTGTTTTATCCGTGGACTTTCACCAATGCCAACATCATCACTTCCACGGCTATCGGCGCCCGCACAGGGCCGCCGCCGCCATTCTTCGTGACCGGCGTTGGTCTTAATGGAAGCCTGTTCCCCAGACCGTATTTTGCACTCGCCACCGTTCTCAACACCGGCCGCGTCGGCGCAATCCTCGCTCGCAACGAAAGTGTTGATCCAGATTATCAATTTACCGGTTGGAATCCGGGCGAGGCTATCACGGTCTCCGATGTGAGTTGCAATGTTGACGGAAGCGACTATTCGCTCGTCAGTATGGGACTGATGAACATTGGCAATCTCGGCTCGTTCGATGAATTGTCTCCGCTTGCTTCCATCGTTGCGCCGGATGCAGCAGGCGAAGTGCCGTACATGATCTTTGAACAAGTTCCTGGCCCGGGCGCTCTAACCGCCATGGCGTTCGGCGGCTTGTTGATGGGCACTCGGCGACGCCGAATTTGAAATGGTTGAAGTTCGAGAATTCCGAAAAAACAAGAGCCCACGGCGCACTCGCCTTGGGCTCTTTTGTGTTCTAGTCAGAGAATCGAGATTAATTCGATTTCACGCTGATCTTTCGACCGATGGCCGCTGGATTCTTCGGTAGCGTCACTGTCAGCACTCCACATTCATATGAGGCGCTCACGTGATCGCCATTGATGCCGCTGGCAAGCTGCCCAAGCTGAACCGACCGGTCGAACGCGCCGATTCCGTATTCCTGACGCAGATAAGTCACTTCCTGCGGCTGACGCGCTGTCACCGGTGCATGCAACTTCAGGATACCGCGTTCAAAGGCAAGGTCGATTTCGTTTGCGTTGAGCCCCGGCGCATCGAATTCGACAATGTACGCTTCGGAAGATTCAAGAATATCAATGGGTGGAACGTAACTCCACTGTTCGGCTTGCGATTCGCCGGTCGTTTGGGGAAACGATTGGTTGGAATGGACCTCCTTGGCTGGCAGAGTCTGAATGGCATTCTGATTCGTCATGGATGGGTTCTCCTTCTTTTGAAAGATTCAACATTCACAATGAATGGCGGCTTCTACTTTGAAAGCGATTTCACCGCGATCTTTACTGGCATTGCTTGTTTTGACTTTGGCAATGTGATCAGCAATACGCCGTCATGAAGCGTCGCTTCAACAGCGTCAGCCTCAATCTCGACGGGCAGCGCCCAAGTTCGTGAGAATGCGCCGGCGGTTCGTTCTCTCCGGAGGAATTTCGCGTTGGGTTGCTCGGCCAGAGTACGCTGCCCCTTGACCGTCACCTCGTCGCCTTGAACGGTGATCTCGATGTCCTTCATTTCGTAGCCGGGAAGTTCCGCTTCAATTCGGAACTTTTCGCTTTCTTCCCATACGTTCATGGGAACCGATGGTGTGACGGTCGCAGCCGGAAAACAGCATCCGCTGTCCGAAAACACGGAGTTCAACATTTCATTCATGTGGCCATACAGCTGGGACATTGGCCTTGTCGGGATGCGATTCAAAATCAACATGGCAATTTCTCCTTTCAAAATGGTTTCTCGTCGGCCACCAGACGGCCGACAATTGACTAGGATGCAAGTTGCGCGCCAGATGGCGGCCACCGAAAATCTGTCGCCAATGCAGGATTTGGCTGCAATCATGGCTCCGCCCGCCTCTGACGGACTGCCAAAATGGCAAATGTGCCCGGATTCAAAAAAAACAACCGCGCCCCACAGCGGATGAGCGTGACGGGGCGCGGTCTTGGGATGTTGCAAGAAAAAGAGGTCAGAAATCAGAAGTCAGAGATCAGAATTGAGAGTTACCGCTCCTTTAGTTCGGCAGTTTCTCCATGTACAGGATTCGCGGCTTGTCGGTTGGGTGGTTGACGCTGGAGCGATCCACCAGCATGACGTAGCGGCTGTCATCGATGATGTATTCAGGGTTGGTCGCGTCCCATACCGGCGGGCTGACCGAGGTGTTCTGCCGGAAACTCCGTACGCGGAAGTACACGGTAAAGGTATCGCTCCGGGTGGTTACGAGATTGGATGCACCGGCAAACAGCACGTTGTTTTCTTCCACATCGCCTGCAGTAATGTGAGGCGTGCGAGACGCGGGGTTCGCTTCCACCGCATCCGGAATCCAGTTGAAATTGGCATCAATCGCCAGTGGGTTGCCGCTGTTGCGAATGTCCTCCCAATCAGGCACGCCGTTCCCGCTGGGCAGAGGATAGAGGTCCGCGTACAGATTCGGCGGAGACTCGCGGTCCGTGCTCACCATCGCCGGCGACTGGAACCGTACCGGCTGCACGTTTGGTGAGGGCAGCGGATCGGTGGCCCAGAACGGCTTGGCCGGATTGGGATCGCTGAACGCAGGCGTCAGACCAAGATCGATCTTCCAATACTGATTGAAGATGGCGTCACCAGAAGCCGGATTCGCCGTTCCACGACCAACAAAATTGGCTCCTATGAATGGCAACGCCAACGGATTGGCTGCGGATGCCTGACCGGGTTTGGTGAGCAGCATCAACTCGCCGATGGAGGCAAAGCCGCGATCGCCACGCACCCATTCTGGTTGATTGGCGCCGTACAACTCGCGACGTCTCTCATAACTTGGGCCGTAGGCAATGCCGGTCGGATTGGGGCTTGCCGCGCCAGTTGCCGTCAGCCAGCCGTTCATGCCGTCCCGGTACTGCGTGATAGCCTCGGGAATCATTACGCGAGGCAGGAGTGCGGCCGGATTCTGACTGTTGGTAACGATTTCCTGATCTGGCAGTGTCGCGTTGATGGAGTTGTTGTGAAGCACCGAGCCGGTGGCCGAGTAACCGCTTTCATGAATGAAGCGATACCACTGCGGCACGCCTCGCAGAACCTCCTGCGGTGCGGTGTTGAGGTTGACAACACCCGGCGTTGCGGAACGGTCAAACCCCTTGGCGTTGCCAAGCGTTCCAAGGCTTCCGGCACCCGTGTAGAGACCGGTTCCATCACAGACAAACGCATCAAGGATGCGCACACCTGCGGGAAGCCGTGGCGATGGCGCGGCACCGATCGGCTGGCCGCGTCCACCTGCTGGAATCAGTTGCAAACGATTCACCCGATCGCCTTCACCAACGAGCGGGATGATACGGCCTGGGCCGACAGGAGGAAGTGGATATGCAGCATCCACGATAGGATCTTGGGACATGAATTCGGAAAAGGTGGTGATGGTTTTATTGTTGAATACCCATACCCCTGGCGATTGTTCTAAGTATTCGAGTTCATGGCCGTAAAGCCAGATGTTGAGCATTTCACCCACCTGCTCAAAGTCGGCATCCTTCTGAAGCATCTGCATCGGAAACGCAAGACGCAGTTTTCGGCCGTTGGCGTTGTCAGTTTCAACATCCGGCCCATCGCCCTGGGCGTACCAACCCTTGTCGGGGTAACTGTGATTTGGGTAGGCAGGGTCGGCCCAACGGTTCATGTCGAAGAACGTTGGTTTGCGATGCGCGATCTGCTGGGCCGCGGGGGGCAACGGATTGTTGCGATCAAGCATCGGATGGAACTCTCGCGTGAACCACGGCCCGGGCTGCTCGTTGGGCAGAGGCGGATTGTGCGGTGGATCAGGCGATTCCGTCCGGAACTTGTATTTGTTGCCATTACGGAACTGATGCGTGGAATGGCCATCGGCGGAGGCTATTACAGCCCGATCACCAAACACATACCGCGGATTGCGCTCGTTGGGATCATCACGATACTGCGTAACGGCAGCAGGGTTTCCCGGATCAAGGTATGGATTCAAATCCATTCCCCAGGCGCG
>CAZWJR010000229.1:0-4851 GCA_964634655.1 uncultured Isosphaeraceae bacterium
ACCAATCCAGAAACGAAGCCGCGTACGAAATCTCACCTATTGCTTCGGCGAGCGGTTTGCCTTGCTCTGCTGTCATTATGTGCGCCAACCGGTCAATATCGCGGCGCATAACGTCAGCGAGTTTCTTGATGAATTCACCGCGCTGGGCTGCGGTCTTCTGACGCCAGAGTGGCCATGCCTGGCTGGCAGCGGCTATGGCTCGTTCGGTTTCTCGAGCGCCGCAGTTTGGAACACTTGCCACGACTTCATTGGTCGCGGGATTTGTGACGTCAAGGGTTGCGCCATCGTCTGCACCGATCCACTGACCGTCAATGAGGCAATTGGTTTGCATATTCTTCTCAAGCGATGGCGGTGTCGTGAGAAACATGTCATTGATGCTTTCACATGTTTCAATCAAGTATATGCAATACCGGAGCAACAACTTTCGACAAGCGGTACCTAGAACTTGTCACGATGCGGTTGGCGGTACATCTGAACCGGTGACGATGCGCGGTGGCAATGTCCAATGTGGCATGGTCACATGGAACACCTTCGAGGTTCGAATGTTTCGCCTCGGATTTGAGAAAGGGGTCCGCGCTTCGGTGAGTGTCGCCGTTGCCGCAGCGACCGAGATGTACGCCGTGCGAATCTGAAGAAATGCAGATTCCGGATACATGCCGCAGAGTCGCGTGCTATTGGTCGATCTCGGCTGGTAGCAGACCGCGGTGGTGCGTTCAGCCAAAAACGGGGCTCGCAAACGCCTGGGTTAGATTGCTTAGGGACACACGCCCCAGCCGTTAATGACGGCCAGCAAGTCATTGACATTGATGTTGCCATCGTTGGTAATGTCTGCCCAGCAGACCGCGGGCGGGACAGGGCATGGGCCCCAATTGTTGATGACAGCAAGGAGATCATTGACGTTGACCATGCCGTCGCCCGTTGGGGGAGGTGCGATGTCCGGGGCGCACGTGGGAGTTGGGATTGGTGTAGCGCCGGGCCAGAATCCCCCGGTAAGTGCAAAGCCGCCGCCAGTGAGGACGGTTGTGGAAGCATCGGGCTGCCCCAGAGTGCCATCGATCTGGAAGCCGCTGCCGGAACTGGTTCCGCCGCCGCCATCGACGGTGTTCCATGACAGGTCAAACCCGCCATCGACGCCGGAGGATTTGCCATCGGTGAGCGCCACCTGGGTACAGACGAATACAGAAAGCGATGCGAGGACACAAGCAAGGATGGATTTTCGATTGTCCATGGATTCCGGCCTTTTCTTTTTGAGAACTAGTCGTGCGATTCTTACTGCCCGATCGTGACGGTTCCACAGGGTGCAACAAGAGTCATGGCTTTGTTGCCCGTGCCGGCCAGGAAAGTGTTGCCAGCGGCAGCGGTGTAGTTCCCCTGAACAATGCTGACCACGCCACCTGACACAACATTTGTGATGCCAAGGAGGACGGAGCTGTACGGGCGATAAGGCGTGCCGGACTCGGCGACACGCAAGGGGTGGTTGACGTCCACGAAACGCGCGTTGGTACCAACCCATGTGCTGAGGAAAGTCTCCAACTGGTCGACTTCAAATGATGTGCCTGAATTGCCGCCGCCGGAGGTATCGCATCCTCCGTTGGTGTGAATGCCAATTGTCAAGCCATTGGCTTCCCAGAGGATTGGGCTTCCACTGTTTCCACCGGTGGTATCAGTTTGATACTCGTGCCAGATGTTGGCACCGCTGGAGGACTCTCCAACGTAGGGACCGGTACTCGTTTGATTGGTGAAGTGCTGTGCGTTGTTGCCGCCGGTGGTGCCTGTCGGCGTGTTGTCAGCACCCATCCCAGTGATTCGAATGGTATTGAGGGCAGCCGGCGCTTCGCGCGTCATGCGGAATGGGAACCCATAGGCCTGGTGGGCCATCAAACCTGTGTTTGAGTTCGGGCCGACATCAAAGATAGACCAATCTTTGCCCAGGCCCAGCCCCTCACCATCGAATCGAAAGTAGATGTTCGTCAGCAGAATGGGGTATTGATCGTCTGCATTGGCCCATTGCGGCGTGCCATTCGCAAGGGATGCGGGCACATTGAATTCCACGACGCCATTGAGATCTACGACGCCATTGGGGACTTGTGGTCCAGTGTCATCGGGATCAAAGTCAACACAATGCCCCGCCGTGAGAAAGGCGCCTGAAGTAATTCTCCATGCGGTACAGCCGCCGCCGTACAGGCGGCCGACTCGATTATCCGTGGAGGCGACGCGGTTATCAGAGCCGCAAAGGGAAATGAGTTGTTGCGGGCCGTCGTCACCAATCCAGTCGCCGATGGTGAGTTTCTCAATGCTGACCAGAACATCCTCATCGCCCGGCGCGGCGTACAGGCGGAGCATCACGCTGTCACCATTGAAGAAAGCACTGGCGTTGCCCCACGTTGCCATTGAAGCTGCGTCGAGTCGTTGCCAACTGTCGTCCCAGAGCGAAGTGAGTTCCACCCAGCTTGACTTGCCGAGTTTCACTTCGCCGAAGTGGATTCTCATCCAAGGCGAATTCGGGGCGATGATGACGGTTTGAAAAGCGAGTGTCGGCGACCCATCAACGTTGTTGAAGGAGCCTGTCTGCAAGCGATAGGGTTCGGTATGGCGAGGCGGAATGGGCGGCGATGCGACGGCCGATCCGACAAGGGGCAGCGATATCAGTGTCGCGGCGAAGAGGTGTGTCAATCTTTTGTGAGTCATGATGATTCCTTGCGACGAAATGTTCATGGGCCGGTCATTGGTTTTGTTCTGTTCCATCAGTTGGCAGGCGTTTGGGTAAAGTGCATGGCGATGGTTTGCCACATGGATGACGAATTTAGAGGCGGCGTGGTTGCGGACAACTTCAGACACAGCTCGAACCGGTGGATAACTGCTGCGAATCGACCACTCACTGAAGGTTCACCAACACGAGCACCAATCCCTTCTCTCCGCGCGGCAGGGTCGTCATCGCCTTGCCGATGATCGCACCGTGCGAACGGTCGCGGTCGATGGCCTTCATCGCATGACCGAGCGTGCTGGATGTGGTGAGCATGTCGCCGGGTTCAATGGCAGCCTCGGTTGCGTCGACCAGGCAATACACGCGACCCGTGAGTGCGACAGGATGCCGTCCGTCGGCGATGGAATTGTGCTGGCCCATCATCATGCCGGTCTGCACACCGCCTGCACCACTGATGATTCCAGCGACTTTGCAGTCGTAGACGGCGGAAGCGGGCTTGAGTTGGCCGGGCTTGGACGGATCGATGACCACGACCATGCCGGGTTGCGGTTCGCAGGCGGTGTTGCACACTTCAAATTGTTCGGAAAGGTCAGAACCGCCGGTGATTTGAAGTACGCGGGTGATCAGTTTGCCGGTGCCGCCAGCGGATACGGAGACATCGCCGCCGTCGTTGTTGAGATAGAGTGTGGCGGGTACGCCGTTGTTCCGCACCATGATCTCGTTGTTGTCCATACCTAAATTGGTGCCCGCGGTTACGCCGAGCATGAGATATCCGCCGCTGGCCGGTTCCACATCGGTGCCCGCACCCACCTGCAAAGGCAAATCAGGCGTTGCGCTGGAGCCAATCATGACATTGCCGTTGTCGTGAACGAGCAACTTAGTCAAGCCGGAGTTCTGAACTCGCAGCGAATTGACGCCTGTGCCGCTGTTGATGTGCAACTGTGCAAGCGGGCTCAATGTGCCGATGCCAACAAATCCGTTTGACGCCATCTGAACAGCCGTTGTGGCAACCCCGGAATCACGAGTGTTAAGTCGCAAACCGATGTTGCCGGTGCTGGAGTTGCCGCCGGCCTGGATAATGCCGTTGCCGGTGGTCCAACTTGTGGGGCCAACAAACAGGTCACCTGTGCCACCAATGTGCAACTGACCTTGCGGGGCAATCTGGCCAATTCCCACATTGCCGCTGTCCAGAATCTGCATATGGGTGCCGCCGTTCACACGGAAGTTGAGAAGCGTTCCAAAGACTCCGGTGGCTGAAAGAATGGCACCACGTTCAACTTCATCGGCATCGAAGAACCGCATCGTTCCATAGGTACCTCCGAGACCCGGGGCGTTGGGACCTCGTAAGTCGAGCAATGATCCGGAGGTGCTTGAACTCCGAAGTCGAAGACTTGCTTGCGATTTGGAGATCTCAAAGTTGGTGGTTGGGGCAGAAGTACCCATGCCCACGTTGCCGGCGTTGTAGTAGGTGGTCGTACCATTCAGCAGCCAGTGCGAATCCCCTGCGGGACCTTGTGCTCCCGGCACACCTTGAACGCCTTGCGGTCCTTGCGCGCCAGTGGCACCTTGCGGACCGGTGGCGCCTTGTGGACCTGTAGCGCCTTGCGGACCTGTTGCACCTTGAGGGCCAGTCGCGCCTTGCGCACCAGTAGCCCCGGTTGCCCCGGTAGGTCCGGGTGGACCTGCAGGCCCTTGGTTCCCGGCAAGTGCAAACATGGCAAACGGAGCAGCCCGCAATGCCTGCCGCGGCGTCAGCGCCACAAATGGCTGCGTGTTGGTTGCATCGTGGGGCGATCGGACTTCAATATTGAGCCAACGCTCGTTTGTATCAAAATTTGCAGTGCCGAGATTCAGGTTAACCGTGAATAGCCCATCCACGACGTTGACAGACGAGAGAGTGATCGCCGGAACGACGGGCGGCAATACGCCAGCCGATTCGGGGTACAGAGTAAACCGAAGGTCCACCACTTGATTCACGGGTTGGCCAGCGGATTTGAGTTGGCCCTGGTAGGTGATTCCCAGCGATGCCACGTCACCGAATGCGGTTTGCGCCACCAGGACGGCCAAGAGGACACCTGCTCCAAACGATGCGAATCTGCCAAACATGCGTTTCTCCTTACGAATTGAAAGGCGACGCACTTGGCCGC
>CAZWJR010000230.1:0-4811 GCA_964634655.1 uncultured Isosphaeraceae bacterium
TTTGGGATGAAGGATGTTGCGGAGGGTTGGCAGGTGTTTGTTTGGGTGCGTTTTGGCTGTGAATTGCGGTGTCGGTTTTGGCCGGGTGATTGGGTGGATCAGGTGGATCGCACGCAGTCAGAGAGAGGCAAACAACACCGGCGGCGGTACGGACAATCGGTTTGGAGAAACGGGGCAGAATCCCTGGGTATTCAGACGTTCTTGCAAGGCCGGAAATATGGCGTCCGGCTGATCGCTGGCCACAAAACCGGAATACGAGGGGAGAAAACATGAAATTTTGGCATCCTTGGTGCGAAAATTGGGGTACATTGAAGAGTACATTCCAAAACCAATCGATGTATGGTAGTCATCGAGAAGGTGGTGAAATTTGGAAATTGTGGTGGTATGGGAACAGCCCGGCCACGTCCGCGTCAAACAGCGACAGACCAAATCAGAGAAGGAACACACGATGTCAATGCAATCTCTCGGGAAGTCAATCAACATAAAATCAATGGTTATTGTTGGGTTTGCGAGTGCAGCGGTGTGCGGGGCGACCGGCTCCGCCGGTGCCGGCGGTCGAGGGGGAACTGATGGCATTCTGGTTCCACAGGCACACGCAGGCCAGCCACTTCCCGGGCTGACGGCAAGCGAGCTCGTACGCTTCCAAATTGGCCAAACGAAATTCAACACACCCCTGCCCGTTGCCAATGGACTTGGCCCGGTGTTCAACAAGAACACGTGCGGCAACTGCCATAACAATCCATTGGGTGGCACCGGTACGCAAACCGTCACACGTTTTGGCAAAGACGTAAAGGGTTCGTTTGACCCGCTTGCGGAATGGGGCGGTTCGCTCTTGCAGGCTTCTTCAATCACGTTTGAGTGCCATGAAGAGATTCCAGCGGAAGCGGATATTTTGCAAAACCGCGTCACCAATGGCGCGCTGGCATACGGATTGGTTGAAGCAATTCCGGATGCAGCAATTCTTGCGGTGCGAGATGCACAGCCGATCGCCGTGCGTGGAATCGCGCATATGGTGGGAGCATTTGAAGATCCCCCGGCTTCGCCGCTGCGTGTTGGCCGATTCGGTTGGAAGGCACAGGTCGCAACAGTTCTGACATTCTCTGCGGATGCATCGCTCAATGAAATGGGATTGACCAATCGATTCGTCATGGTTGAGAATGATCCCAACGGCGATACTCATCCTCCAACGCTTGGCGCTCCTGATTTCTGCGACACTGTGGCTGATCCGGAAGACGGCCCGGATGGACAGGGTTTCGATTTCATTGATCGCGTGACGGATTTCCAACGATTCCTGGCTCCGTTCCCGCAAACACCAAAGTCCGGCATGAGCGGTGAAGCATTATTCACCAATGCGATTGGTTCAGGCGGAATTGGTTGCGCCGTATGCCACACGCCGACATTTACAACTTCCAACAGCGGTGCACTGGAAACTGCCCTTCGAAATAAGGTGATTCGTCCGTATGGTGACTGGCTGTTGCACCAAATGGGCACTGCTGGTGATCCGATTGTGCAGGGCGAGGGCGAGCAGGGAATGGTCAAGACACCGCCTCTTTGGGGAATTGCAACGCGCGATCCGATCTGGCACAACGGTTCGGTGGCAGGCGGTACATTCGAAAATCGTATGCGGGCCGCCATAGTGCTCCATCAGGCTCTAGGCTCACAGGCCAAGCCATCGGGTGATGCATTCGATGCGCTTTCTGGCGCTGATCAAAGCAAGTTGCTTGCATTCCTCGGTTCGCTTGGACAAGCGGAGTTTGACGCCGACCAAACCAATCTGGTTGATCTGCTGGACTTCCAGGCCCTTCGCGGCTGCTTTACCGGGCCAGGATCGTTTTACACGCCTGACAGCCCATGCAGCATTCATGATATTGATCAAGACGGTGACGTTGATTTGAATGATTTCAATTCGTTCATGCTGGTCTTTCAGGGCCCTCGCCGTGACTGCAACAACAACGGCATACTTGATCTCAAGGAAATTCTCACAGGCGCGCTTGCTGATGCCAACAACAACGGCATTGCGGATTCCTGCGAGCCAACATGCGACACGGACATCAATGGTTCAGGCAACGTCAACGTGGCTGATTTGTTGGCCATCATCACCGGATGGGGCGCGTGCCCACCGTTGACTGATCCCTGCCGTGCAGACGTGACACTTGATCACATGGTGAACGTGAGCGACTTGCTCGCGGTGATCAACACCTGGGGCAACTGCAAGTAATCATGATGGGCAGTTGCATTCATGCTAATTTGACTTGCATCGGCCGCTTCGGCGTCTGGTATGACGTGAAGTAGAGTTCAGAACTGCCGGGCATGCCTTGCCCGGCAGTTTGGTTTTGGGAGTCCAGCCCTTGCCGGGCGTCATCGGGGAAACAGGGGTTTGGGGTCCGACAATGAACGATTTGGAAAGGAATCTGATCGTGATCGAAGGCAGAATGAAACTGCTGTTCCCATCGCTCTTCGCGGTTGTTGTGTCTTGCTGGCATACCGCAGCGGAGGCGCAATGGGTAACGTTTACAAATCAAACAACGACAAGGATGCCAACCACCGGCGGGCTCAACACCGCGTCGCTTAGCACCACAGATACGGAAGAAAAGGACTATGCGTGGGGCGATGTGGATAAGGACGGCGACATTGACTTGGTGTGTGTGCGCAAGCAGCCCTTCACAACACCTGGCGCAAGAGTGAACGTCTTGTTCATGAATGAAGGCATCGCCCAGGGGCATGCGATCAATGGCGTGCTGGTCGACCGCACAGCGCAGTACGCCTCGGCTTCCGACGTTGCAGGCGATCAGGGATTCTTGACGGCCACGAATGATCGGGATGTGATACTGGCGGATGTCAACAACGATACGTGGTTGGACATCATCACCGCAACCACATTGAGCGATGGCCAGCCCAAACACATTGGGCATCCACGCATCTACATCAACCTTGGCGCGAGCAACGGAGTCTGGCAGGGGTTTCGGTTCGAAAACAACCGCATTCCAACCATGCACGCCACGGTCCAGCCACGATTCTGTGCCGTCGCCGCAGGTGACGTCACAGGCGACGGCTATGTCGATCTGTATTTTGCAGATTACGACAGTGGCGGCAGTGAAGCCTACGACTACAACAACAAGCTGCTCATCAATCAAAGTGCGGCAAATCCCGGTTTTTTCACTGATTCCGGCACCTCCCGCATGAGCGCCATTCCGGGCTTGCAATCGGCATTTGGGGCCGCATGCACCATGGCCGACATGAACAACGACGGCGCACTGGATGTCGTCAAGCAAACGGCACTCAATTCTCCGCTGCACATTGCCATTCAACACAATAATCCCAGCAACCTCGGTTTCTTCCCGGATGCCAGATACAAAATCGTGAACACGGATGCTCCATACTTTGTTTCCGTCGGCGATTTGAACAACGACGGCCGGCTCGACCTTGTGGTCACAAGTGATGGAGCGGATCGCTTCATGCTCAATACCGGTAACGATGGCAACAACTCTGCCAATTTCACGTCTTACACCTTTTCATTCCAATCCGGCGGCGATGATGGATTTGGCTCGCAATCCGTAGCCGTCGATCTCAATAATGATGGATGGAAAGACGTCCTTATCTCTGACGTCGATGTCGACATTTCAGGCTGTGGCAGGCGCATGCACATGTACCGCAACCTCGGTAATGCGCCCAATGTCACCTTGCAGGAGCAGAACCCCCTACCGATCCCGGCCAACATGCTCACGGGAACGCACAATATCGCGGCCTTTGACATCAATGGGGATGGATGGACCGATCTGGTACTTGGCCGTTGCTCTGGGACGCAGGTGTGGATCAATCAGCCCCTGGAAGGTATTGCCTTCAGTTATCCGCAGGGGCTTCCCGCGTTTGTTCCTCCCAATGTACAGAAGACTTTTCAGGTGCAGTTGAACGCCATCAGCGGTGGGTCCATTCAGCGAAACAGCGGCAAGTTGTTTCTTTCACAAAATGGCGGACCATTTGTTCAGTCGAACCTTTCCCTCATCAAGGGCAATCTGTATTCGGCCACTTTGCCCGCCACTTCGTGCCCTGAAAAACTTCGCTTCTATTTCTCCGGCAACTTGTCGACCGGTCAAACCTACTTTGACCCGCCAACCGGGGCGGCGGCGGCCTACACCGCCATAGCAGCAGTCGGCACAGAAGCAACCATCGATGATCAGATTGAAGGCGATGTCAGTCAGTGGACAATCGATACCGATCCAACAAACACTGGCGGCGTATGGGAGCAGGCGATTCCCAACGGCACGATCAACGCAGGTTCGATCGCAGCGCCATTCGAGGACGCCACCGGCGGAGCCGGATTCGTCAAGGCATTTGTCACTGAAAATGGCCCGCCTGAATCTACCAATCCATCCAATTGGGATGTGGATGGTGGCCCAACCCGTTTGATTTCCCCCATGCTCGATCTCGCTGGTACCGATGCCACCATTTCATTCGCCGCATGGTTCTACACAAGTTCTATCCCATCGGGTGATGTGCTCAACGTGGCGGTTTCCAGCAACGGCGGCTCATCATGGACGACCGTTATGGATATCACATCCACCAATGATGGAACAAATACCGCATGGCTGACCAAGTCATTTGTTGTGAGCGACTATGTCGTTCCTTCGGCTTCTGTTCGGGTAAGATTCTCCATCGCGGATGTTGGAGCCGCCTCGGTCGTAGAGGGCGGAATCGACAATTTTCATGTGAATCAGGTTGTTTGCGTGGCCCCAAGTTGCCCGTCCGATATTGCTCCTGCAGGTAATCTTGACCACGTTGTCAACGTGAACGACCTTTTGGCCGTTATCAAC
>CAZWJR010000231.1:0-4774 GCA_964634655.1 uncultured Isosphaeraceae bacterium
CACAATACATGCAGCCGCTCAACCAGCGATCGGACTTGGCGAATGTTGCCGGGCCAAAGATACGAATGGAGAAGGCCCATCGACGCGTCATCAAACGTCAATTCCGGTTGCTGATAAAGCAACGCCAGCTCGGTATTGAATTTGGCCACCAAATCGGGCAACTCATCCAGCCGCTCCCGTAGCGGCGGAACATGAAGACGAATCACATCCAGCCGGAACAGCAAGTCCTCCCGGAATCGCCGTTCCACTACAGCCTGCTTCAAATCAATATTCGTTGCTGCAATGATGCGGACATCCACCAAAACTGGCCGCGAATACCCCACCGGCTGCACTTCCCGCTCCTGAAGCAGGCGGAGCAGCCTATTCTGTGCCGAAAGCGGCAATTCGCTCACCTCATCCAACAGCAGGCTTCCGTGTTCCGCGGCCCGAATCAATCCCAAGTGGTCATGCGATGCACCGCTGAAAGCGCCGCGAGCGTGGCCGAACAACTGGCTGTCAACCAGTGTTTCAGGAATCGCGCCGCAGTTGACGGGAATGAACGGCCCATCGCACCGTGGGCTATGTTCATGCACCCATCGGGCAAGGTAGCCTTTCCCTACGCCGGTCTCACCGGTGATGAGCAAGGTGCAGGGCGACTGTGCCGCGCGCAGCACCACCTGCGAATCCAGATCTGCTGGAATCGCGGGATGTCGGCTCAAACCATTGCTGGTTTGCGACGGCGCTGACTGACTTGGCTGGCGATCGGTCGCCTTGGACCGGTTTGCCATACGGCTCTCTCTCTTCTCTCCGCCCGTTGTGTTTTCTGAAACGATTCTCAGGCGTTTCAGAATTTGGAAGCCTTCAACGTGTGCAATCGACCTTGCGGTATCGATCGAACCCGTTCAGCAGAACATCTGGGAGATGGTTCAACTTCGATCACTTTCGCGATCGGATCACACTTGTATCAGCACGGGTTGCGAATCCGTCAGTAGGCCGCCGGGGCGACCAACACCAAGTGTGGTGTTCAACTCTCTCTTCAAATACCTGCCTCTGGACCATCACCATCCCCCTTCACAAACGCAAAGGGGCGTGGACTCAGAATCCATTGCCTCTATAGGACAGCAAAAAGGCCCCGGCGTCAACTAAAAAATCACGAACATTGCAAAAAGATTGCCCAAACCGCTTTTTTGTCCTGAACTGATATTCTCCAATTTCACAGCCGGGATCTCAATGTTGAAGCCGTGACGGCGACGATTCAAACAAACGGCGTTTTCCTGCTTTCACCCTCATACTGCACCCTCTGAATCGAAATCGCCCTCCCAGACTGCTCATCTACCCCGACGACCACACCGCAGAGTGCCTCACCCCCTGACCCAACCGCGTAGGGCACATGAACGCCGGTTGTCATGTGGCGCAAAATGGCTTCCGGCTCGCGTCCGATGATGCTGTCGTACGGGCCACACATTCCCACGTCGGTGATAAACGCCGTTCCACCCCGCAGGAGCCTGGCATCCGCCGTAGGAACGTGGGTGTGCGTACCCACCACCAAAGCCACCCTGCCATCCAAATACCGCGCCAATGCCGCTTTCTCGCTAGTGGCCTCCATGTGGGCCTCAACTATCACGATCGGCTTTGATTCCGGCAACTTCGCCAGTACGCGATCGACTGCCGCAAAAGGATCATCCGCAGGCAAGCCAAAAAAGACCCGGCCCAAGACGGTGATAACGAATACGCTACGGTTCCGGCTTCCCGCCGGCTGAATCTGGGTAAAATCCCTCCCGGGAGCCTTGGCTGACAAATTCGCTGGCCTTGCAATCGGTTCTTCCGGATTTTCCAAGATCGGCACGATCTCACGGTCCCGGAAAACGTGATCCCCCAATGTGATGGCGTCAATGCCATAGCCCCGAATCTTCCGGTACAGCTCCGGTGTAAGTCCAGACCCAGACTTGGCATTTTCTGCGTTGGCAATGATCACATCCGGATTGTGTTCCTGCCGCAGGTTTGGCAATTGCTGCTGCACAACCAACCGGCCGGGAGCGCCGAAGATATCCCCGAGGAACGCGATCGTGATGATTCCCATGATGGGAGTGTCGTCGCTGGAACCGCTCTCGGCAAGCAGCAAATCCAGGATGGTGCAACCAAAACACCACGGGAAGGAAATTTGACGCCAATGTGTTATACTACTCTGCAGGTGAACAAAACAGGGCCCCGTGGCAGGCAATTCCGACGCTCAATGCCGGCCGCATGCGTTCACCCATCCTCGTTATCAATCGCAGCATGGATGCGGATAGAGGTCGGTCGATAGCGCGACCGAATGGCCCTCTCGGTGAGACAGAAACCCTTTGAAGGCTGTCGTGGCATTCCAATTTTTGAATTCACCGGTCGAACGCCGACCGCAACGCACATGGTGCGCCCGAAAGCAAGCGGTCGCCGGGCACTTGAGAACTGCTCGGTATTCAACAACAGGACTATGCATGAATCGTGGAGACCATGATGTCTGAACGGTTTTCAAATGGAGATCGAGTGCGTCACGTTGCCCGCCCGGAATGGGGTGTCGGTACGGTCACAAAAGTGGAGGCCGCACAAGGTGTCCAACTCAATGGCCACGCGCCGCAACGCCTGTCCATTCGCTTTCCCAACGCGGGCCTTAAAACGCTTGTCACCGGCCATGCGGAACTGGCACGGGTAAACGATGGCAACGACCCATTCGCCGATGGCGAATCTCCCGTTGTCCAATACTGGGAAAGCAAGAAAGACACCGATTGGCTCGCTCCCATGGCAAAAAAGAAAGTGGAAGAAGCCATGATGAGTCTTCCGCCAGATGTGAAGGACCCATTCAACAGCATTCAGAAGCGGCTCACCATCATGCTTGGGCTGTATCGGTTTGATCGTTCCGGTCGAGGATTGATGGACTGGGCCGTCGCGCAAACCGGGCTGGATGATCCGCTTTCCAGTTTCAACCGCACGGATTTGGAGCAGAAGTTTGATCGCTGGGTCTTTGAACGAGACAACTACCTCGCCAAATTGATTCAGGAAGCCCGTGTCCCGGGGATCGATCCCGGCGGCACCGTCCTCCGCAACGTCCTGCAAACCGCGCCCCCGGCAGCGCAACACATCGTGCGTCGGCTCATCGCATCACGTTGATTTGCCGCAACATCCCGCATCGCCGGAATCCGGCAAAACCCGTCACATCCGAGAATACTCACCGCCGCACACCGTCAAGGCGGTTTCTCGCCCCCTTCCTGGTTTGGCACGCCCTCGGCGCAGCCGTTGTTCCCTCTTGAGTGGCATCCGGCTTTTCCATTTGGCCGCATTCTGAACGCCTAACCAAAGAGAGGGAGAACCGCCATGGACGAACAGACCTTTCAAACCAAATTCAACGAACTCCTGGACAAGATCAAGGATCTTCCCGAACCGCAGCGAGAGCGGTTGGATGGCCTTGCACAGGAAGCCCGCCAACGCCGTGAACGCATTCAAACTTCCGTGACCGAATTGCAGGAATCTCTGGACTACCTGCGTTTGAGCGTGAAGTACCTTGTCTTCGATCTTGAAGCCACACGACGCGAAAACGCCTATTTGCGCAAACTGGTTGAGGAATCAAACCGAGATCAGAATCACCGGGGACAGCGGCGAAATGACTCCGCCGGCGACGATAACATCCTGGAAGATGAAGGGCCAAACGCGGCCGACTGATATCCATCCGGCCATTTCAGTATCACGGGCGGGGGACAAGCCAGGACTTCATTCACCGGCGTTCAAAGCCACGGGCCGATCCGCTTCCATCATTCGGAGGCAGGGGAATTCCGGTGAAAGAGTCGCCCCAGTTGCGATGCGCCCTTGCGGCGCATCGCTTCTTTTTTGCCCCGTTCTGCTGTCCAGCCTCTGCCGCCGTATATTCTTCACACCGATGTCACATCCAGCGGACACCAATCGCATGTCACTTGGAACTTCCGGCACAACCATCGTCAAAGTCCTGGTGTTCCTGGGCATCGTGGTTGCCAGCGTGCTGGTGCTCAACCAAACCAAACCAGCGCCTCCAGGAACACTGGTGAACACTGAAGGTCAAGCGCCGGTTCACTCTGCAAATGATGAAGTCCTCGCCAATATTCGTGCCCAAGTGGTGGGAGAAGTGGGGAACTACACCGTGGCAGATTTCAATCTCCCGGAGCAATTCCTTCGGCGATTGGCTGATCGGATCATTCTGGACTCCTTTGAACAACGATTTCGAGTCGTCGTACCGGATTCCGATACACCGCCGCCTGTACTCACTCCCAAATCAATCGAATCTCCGGCATCACATCCCGATGGCGTGCTTGTCGTCCAGCATGAAGTCTCCGCGGCCACCCGGGACTACCGCGAATCTCTTCCCGAAGCCAGGCCGCCGCTCGCGGGTTTCAAGGCTCCGATACTGGACCGCAGCGAGCAGCGCGTCCTATTCGCACCGCCAACTACTCTCGTTGTGGACAAAGTTCTTCGGTCCTCCACGTTAGTTGGGAAGCGCTTGGCAACGGATGGCCTTCTCTTCACAACCGCTCAAGTGGTGGAGATCATCGGCCCGGACTATTTGCGGGCGCTGGAAGATGCCGGAATGTCTGTACTTGATCTCCTTCAATCCACCGGCTTGCCAGTTGATCTGTTGAAGTACTTCAAGGCTGACGATGGAATACCCGGTTCAAATCAGCACGTTCTTCGCTGGCTGATCGAGCAACTTGCCGCGGGAAAAAAAGCCTCCGAAATCCGTCCGCAACTCGCCACCTTTGAATTCAGATTCGAGCCCGCCCTGCCCGGCTGGCGA
>CAZWJR010000232.1:0-2413 GCA_964634655.1 uncultured Isosphaeraceae bacterium
CGTAAATCGTAAATCGTCAATTTCTGCTTCCAACCCATGCAACTCCACAAACCGCTTCGCCAACTCCACCACCTTGATCGGCTTTCCCATATCCAGCAAAAACACTTCCCCGCACTCCGCCTCCGGCACCACCAGCGCCGCCGATTGAATCACCAGCGCCGCCGCCTCCGGTATCGTCATGAAGTACCGCGTCATCCGCGGGTCCGTCACCGTCACCGGCCCGCCATCCGCAATCTGCCTTCCCCAAGTCTCCAGCACACTCCCCGATGACCCCAGCACATTCCCGAACCGCACCATCGAAAAACCCGTCGCCGACCGCTGATTGATCGACTGCACATACAACTCCGCCAGCCGCTTCGTCGCCCCCATGATGGAACACGGATTCACCGCCTTATCCGTCGAGATCATCACAAACCGCTCCGCCCCGATCGCATCTGCCGCATCCGCCACCGCAACCGTCCCAAACAGATTGTTGTCCACCGCCGCCGCCGGATGATCTTCCATCATCGGCACGTGCTTGTGAGCCGCCGCATGAAAGATCACCTCCGGCCGATGCTCCTCAAAATGCTTCAACGTCCCCGCCGCATCCACCACATCATGCAGCAAAGCTTTGCGGGCCAAGTCCGGCGTGCTCCGAGCAATCTGCCGATCAATATCAAACAGCGCGTTCTCCGATCGATCCACCAGCAGCAACTTGCGCGGCCCAAACCGCGCCACGATCCGCGCCAATTCTCCGCCAATCGATCCCCCCGCTCCCGTAATCAGCACTTTTTTTCCATGAATCACACTGCGCACCGCCTGCTCATCAATCCTTCTTGGCGGCCGATCCAAGAGCGCCGTCAAATCAACATCCACATGCGTCCGTGGCCCAACCCCCGCAATCTGATCCTCCAGCGTCGGCATGAAACGATCCGCCACTCCCAGTTTCCGCAGCCGCGTCCGGATCGCCAAAACCAAATCCTTCATTACCGCCGGCAAACTCACCAGCGCAAGCCCCGGTCGCCGCTTCGCAATCACCGCCTCCAACTCATCCAATGTCCCAAGCACCGGCCCTTCATCAGAAGTATCCAAAGAATCACCCGCCACCAACCCCCCGCCATCCTGCATCACAACCCACCCAATACTGATCGGCCGATGCTCCAGCAAATCCAACTGCCGCTCCATTCGCCGACAATGAACCGCCTGCCCAATCCGTAGTGCCGTAGGAATCTTGGGTTGGCGTGAGTTCGAATTGGGCATCCTGCCGCTCCTGCCCCCCGGCTCTTTCCCCATCCCTGCGGGCATCCATGCACCGCCAGGGGGGAATCAGGAACATCGGCTCAAGTAGCCCATTCGATTGAGAACCTCTGCTCTCACACGATCAACCCTACCCAATCACCGCTTCGCACACCATCAACGGCGGTTTGGCTCATGTCGCGGCGCGTTGCACTGGATAACCTGCGGCGGCGCAAAATCCGCTTCCGCCAAACCAGTGAAAACGATCATCGCCCAGTCGTTGAAATCGTGCAGCGGATTGCAGCCATCGTCGGAGCCGGGGCAATGGGTCGTGGGTATACCGCATTCAGAGGTGAACCCGGCCTCGCAACTGACATTCCATGCGTACTCTTCTGCTTCGATACCCATGATGCCATTCCAATCGATCGCAGGTCCGCCGGCGCACACGCCATTGCTTTCGAGAATGAAATCCTCGTTGAGCCCGGGGCGGGATCCGTTTGAATAGTTCAGCGCACCATCGCCGATCGCATCGCAATTCGTGTCCACACCGGAAAACTGGTAGCGGTAATTCATCACGGAGTTGTAGTTGGGCTTGTAGTTGGCGTAGTCATCGCCGCCATGCAGCAGGTTCAGGTTGTGACCAAACTCATGCATCATCGTCTTGGAGACATTGCTGTCAGTCAGGTTGTTTTGCAGCGTCACCATGTGGTCATCGCCGTTGACCTCTGCAATGCCCGAACTGTTGTTGCCCGAAGTGTTGTAGCGATGCGCGTGAATGGAATAGTAAAAGTACCCATTCCGCTCGCCCGCAAAATTGGCCGCCTTGTAGATGTTGAACTCACCGTCAAACGTAACAACGGTGTCCCCGCCGCCAATGAGATTGCCGCCAGTAAACGCCCCGCCCTGTCCGTAATCAACAATCAGCGTAACTCCCGTTCCACCGCAGACATTCGTTACCGGTGAGGCCGCGAACGCCGCAATCACCGCATTGACCGCCGCCGCCGATGGACGATGCGAATGCGCGCCTCCATCCGCAGAATCATCTATCCAATCCACTTCAATCAGCGCGTTCTTGCGCAGCGGACTGCACCCAAACCCTGGCAGGTCCAGGCCCGCCTGCGTTCCATAAACCTCATCGCCATCCTTCAACTTGTCTCCGTCCGTATCGTCATTGTTTGGGCTGGTTCCCACATACGGC
>CAZWJR010000232.1:2423-4754 GCA_964634655.1 uncultured Isosphaeraceae bacterium
CAGAGCATGCGCTCCACAGTCATTGAGTTCAAAGACATTGGGAATCCGGTCCCCATCGCTGTCATCGCAATTCCCTCCCTGCACCCACGCAAGTCCTCCAGCAGAAGTGCACTGCGCCTGCGTGTTCGTCGAGCACGTGTTGTTGGGCAGCGCGCACGTTCCGGTCGGAATCACCGAGCAAGACCCCCAACCGCTGATCACCGTCAGAAGGTCACCCACGTTCACAACGCAATTGCCGTTGGGCAGCGGCGAACAATCCCCCGCTGGCCGCATGTTCGTCTGCGTGCCATCCATCGCCCAGGTGTTAATCACCACCAGCAGATCCTCAACATTCACCATTCCGTTGCCTCCTGGTGGTGCGATATCCGCATTGCAGGTCGGCAGCGGCATGCTGCACGTCACCGGAAGGCTGATGTCCAAAGCCCAACTCTCAACCATTCCCACATTGCCCATTCCCCAATCCTTGATCGTCAGCGTCCAGTTTCCCGTCACAGGATCGCCCGCAAAAATCGAGAACGTGTCCGGATCAACGCCAATCGTCGCTCCCACCATCGGATTCGTTGATCGCTCATACGGCCCGTTCGGCACCACCGTCGTCGGCCCCACCGAACCCGCCGCCGCCGCAAACGTCATCCCCTGTGGCGTGTTCTTGAACACATACGGCCCGCCAAAATTTGAGTCATCCCCAAACGATGTCGGACTCGTCGCTCCCACACGCGAAAACAAATGCACATTCTTGCCATTCGGTGATGTCAAAATCGCCTGCAGATCGCCCACAAACCCGTGCGCCGGCGGAGCCATCGTGATCATCACGCTGTTCACACTCACAACCGGCGCGCCGCCGGGAATATTAATCACACTCACAAAAACACCCGGCGCCACATGGCTTGCCATCGCATCGGGAATCGGCCCGCCGGAACCCATAAACACCGTTCCCATCGCACTCTGGGTCATCGCACAAATGGCAATTACGCTGGTTTTCTTGAGATTCATGGCTGATTTCCTTTGGGCCTGCCGAGCCAAAAATGATTGATTCCTATCCGAATTGGGCCGAAAACAGCGTTCGCAGCCCCAAAACAACATGGGCTTCAAGCCACTTGGCTTGCCGCCCTACCCCCTTACCGCAACAATTCACTCCAGAACCTGCCAAAATTCCGCCGCTGCCCCCATTTTCGGCCACACAAAGACCATGACCGACCCGGCCGCACACGATGTCACCGCAATCCTGGCCGCCGCAAGCGCCGGTGATACCGCCGCCGCCGATCGCCTCTTCCCCCTCGTCTACGACCAACTCCGCGCACAGGCCGCCCAATTTCTTCAAGCCGAAAACCCCGGCCACACACTCCAGCCCACCGCCCTCGTCCACGAGGCCTATCTCAAACTCATCGGCCAGCGCGATGCCTCATGGAAAGATCGCGGCCACTTCTTCGCCATCGCCGCCATGGCCATGCGCCGCATCCTCGTCAACCACGCCAAATCGCGCAAACGCATCAAGCGCGGCGGCGGCCAGCAGCGAATCCCCCTCGATGACCTCGCCATTCAATTTGAAGAACGCGCTGTCGATCTTGTCGCCCTCGACGAGTGCCTCGATCGCCTTCGCTCTCTCAACGAAGATCAGGCCCGCGTCGTCGATCTCCGTTTCTTCGCTGGCCTCACCGTAGATCAAATCGCCGAAGTCCTCGCCATCTCCCCGCGCACCGTCCACCGCGATTGGGCCATGGCCAGAGCATGGCTGCGTGGCGAAATCGAAAGGCACGACCGTGACTCCCAGTGAAACCTGGAAACAAGTCACAGAAGTCTTCGGCCAGGCATCCGAATTGCCGCCCGATGAACGCACATCATTCCTCAACTCCGCCTGCACCAACGCTCCCCAAATCCGCGCAGAAGTGGAACGCCTCCTCGCTCTCCACCAGCCAACCGACAACTTCCTCCAACCGCCCGCCCTCCTCTCAACGCCAACCGCGGCGGCAAACACCCAAAGCGCCTCCATGGTCGGCCGCACCATCGGCCGCTACCGCATCACTCGCCACATCGCCGCCGGTGGCATGGGCCTCGTCTTTGAGGCCGAGCAGGAGTCGCCGCGCCGCAAAGTCGCTCTCAAAATCGTTCATCCCTCGCTCATCTCCCCAGACCTCCTCCGCCGCCTCGCCTTTGAAGCCCAAGTCCTCGCTCGCCTGCAACACCCCGGCATTGCACAAATCTATGAAGCCGGCATTCACGATCTTGGCGACGGTGCCCAGCCCTACTTCGCCATGGAACTGATCGATGGCGAGCCCGTCACAACCTTCGCCGCCGCCCAGCAGCTCAATACTCGCCAGCGCATTGAACTCT
>CAZWJR010000233.1:0-4719 GCA_964634655.1 uncultured Isosphaeraceae bacterium
CCCCGCACCCCGGATTTCCTCAAATCTTCCGCGCCCCCCTCATCCTCCACCAGAATATTCCCCGGCTTCAAGTCCCGATGAATGATCCCCTTCTGGTGCGCGTGATGCACCGCCTCGCAAATCTTCGCCAGCAACTCCAGTCGCTCCCGCACCGTTAATCCGTTCTGCGTCACATAGTCCTTCAGTGATGGCCCCTTCACCAGTTCCATCGCAAAAAACGGCTGCGGCCCAAACCCCGCATCCGCCGTCCCCGCCTCGTAAATCTGCGCGATCCCCGGATGATGCAGCCTGCCCAACAACTGCGCCTCATATTCAAACCGCCGCAACATCGGCTTCGATGCAATCCCCGGCCGAATGATCTTCAACGCCACCGGACGCCGCGGATTCTCCTGCTCCGCCAGATACACCACACCCATCCCGCCCTCGCCCAGCAATTCCAAAATCCGATACTGCCCGATCCGCTCCGGCAACTTCTCCTCATCTTCCCCCTCACCATCCGCCTGCGCCGCCGCCCAAATCCGCCCCGCATCCATCGCCGGCGACTGCCCCAAAAACTCCCCCGCGCCCGCATCTTCCAACAGAAGCGATTCCACCTCCGCGCGCAATTCCGCATCCCCCGCGCACTCACGTTCCAAAACCGCCGCTCGCTCTGTGGCAGAACACGCGCTCACCGCCGCAAACACACGCTTCACAAGTTGATAACGTTCCGGTGTCATCGCATTCCCCCTCCCTTGAGGGAGGGGGCCAGGGGGTGGGTGAAAAGCCTCGGATTTCCGCTTCGTCTCATATCAGCAAAAATCCAAAATTCTTCTCTGTGACCTCTGTGTGCTCTGTGGTTCCATTCCAGCCCGCGAGACTACTTCTCCAGCTCCCGCTTCAACCACGCCCGCGCCATACGCCAATCCTCCTCCACCGTCCGTGGCGAAACACCCAGCGTCTTCGCCGTCTCCTCAACGCTTAACCCCCCAAAAAACCGCAACTCCACCACCTTGCTCTGCCGCTCATCCAGCGCCGCCAACTTCGTCAGCGCTTCATCCAAACCCAGCAAGTCCAGTTCCTCATCCGATCCCTTCGCCGCCGCGTGATCCAGCGTCACCTTCAGCCAGTTCCCGCCGCGCTTGATCGCATCATGATGCCGCGCGTGATCCACCAAGATCCGCCGAATCACCTGCGCACTGATCGCAAAAAAATGCGTCCGGCTGTTGTATTCCGCGTGAGTCTGATCAATCAGGCGCAGAAATGCCTCATGCACCAGCGCCGTCGGCTGCAGGGTGTGATCCCCCCGCTCCCGCCGCAGTGCGTTCGCCGCCAATCCACGCAATTCGTCATAAACCATCGGCAGCAACTTCGCCGCCGCCGCGTCATCACCGCGCACCGCCTTCGCCAACACCTGCGTTGCGTTCGCTTGATCAGCCTTGCCCATCAAGACCTCACTTCTCCGCCGGCATCGCGGGAGTCGATCCTGTCGCCGTTTCATCCGACGCCGCAGGCTTCACAACCAGAACAATCGCGTTGTCCTTGCTCCAGTACTTCGCAAACGCCTGATGCACCTGCGTCGTCGTGATCGCCTGGTACGCCTCCGCTTCGCTGGCAACATCATCCAATTTCGTCCCGCGATACGTCATCTGCCCGATCTTGCCCGACCAGTACGATGGATCCTTCACCGATTCCTCCAGCGTGTTCGCCATTTGCTTTCGCGCCACATCCAACTCTTCCTCGCTCGGCCCGCTCTTGGCAAACACTTCGTACATCTCCGTCAATTTCGCCGCCAGAGGCGCCGCCTTCGATGGCTCCGTCGGCGCGCTCGATGAAAACACACCAAATCCCGGGAACGTGCTCGCCGGCCGCGATCCCGCGCCAATGCTGTACACCAGCTGCGCATCCTCGCGCACTTCCTTCACCATCCGTGTGGAAAGCACCCGCGATGCCATCGTCAGCGCCCGCGCATCAGCCACGTTGCTCTCATCACATCCGTAAAAACCAGAAAGCACAAACGCCTGCTTCGTCGGCGTGTCCAGCGTCTTCTCCATCACACGCGCACCCTTCGGCCGCTTCAACTGCCGCAACGATGCATACGTGCTCGGCGAAACCTTCTCGCGCGCCGGCAGGCTTCCCAGATACCGCGTCGCCAACTCAATCGCCTTCTCCTTCGGCAAATCGCCAACGATCGAAACCTCTATCGGCGATTCCTTGATCAACTTCTCCAGCCACGCCTGCGATCCCTCCAGCGTCAACTTCTCAATCTGCTCCGCCGTCACCGGAGTCGTCCGCACTTCATCATCCGGATAAGGCAACGCCGATGCCAGCCGCGCCCCAAACGCCATTGGGTTCTTCATGGATTCTTCCAGCGCCTGCTTCATCGTCGTCTGAAACTGCACAAACTGCGCCGCTTCAATCTTCGGCTCCGTCAGTAGCAAATACGCCAACTGAAATCCCGTCTCCAATTCTTCCGGACTGCCGGAGATGGACAGCGAAAGCGTCGATCCGCCCGCCCCGCCACCGCCGCCACCACGCCCACCGCGCCCGCCTCCGCCAAATCCGCCGCCGCCGCGCACGTTCACCTTCTTTCCCGTCATGATTTCTCGAATATCACTCGAAGGCAACGACTTCGTCGCCGGCCGCGACCACGCCAACTGCGCCGCCGATGTAATCCCTCGATTGTCCTTCGTCTCTAAAAGGTCGCCGCCAACCAGCGTGATCCCGACCGAAACTTCATTCTCACGGTAATCCACAAACTTGTAGTGCAGCCGCACGTTGTTGCTCAACCAGCCAGACCACACCTTCGTCGCTGCATGCTCATCGCTCTCGGTCACCTTGCCCGGCGTCGGCAATTCCGTCATCAATTCCGTCGCATGCGCCGTTTCCGTCATCTGCGTCGGCTTGGCCTCCAGTGCTTTCAATCCGATTTCCAGCAACTGCGATTCACTCGGCGTGCCCGGCCCCGTCGGCAGCACCGCCACAAACGCCACCGCTTTCGGATCAAACTCATCCGCAAAACGCTTCGCCACTTCTTCCGCTGTGATCGTCGGCAGCAATTCATTGAGCAACTCCAACCGCTGCCGTGGCGACATCACCGTATCACCCGATGCCAAACTTCCATTCAGCCGCCCAATAATCCCGCCCGCCGCAATCGTTCCCTCCGTCTCCACCGCTCGCTGCGCACCGCTCAACATCTGCTTGCGCACATCATCCAACTCGTGCGCTGTAAACCCAAACGCCCGCGCGCTCTGCAACTCCTGCGCCATCTCTTCCAACGCCTGCTTCCACTTGCCCGGCACAGCCCGGCCGGAAATCTCCGCCGAGTACAACGTGTTCGCATCATTCCCCGCCGCAACCCGCGCACTCAACAAACTCATCCCGCCGCCGGAAATCTTGTCGTCCAAACGCCGGTTCATCGCGCTTTCACCCAAACCGGAAACCAGGTTCGCCCGATACAGCGGCACCGTCGTGATCGCTGGCCGCGCCGGCTCCATCTTAACAATCCGAATGTTCTCGGAATTAATCTCCGGATCGCTCGCCACAATCGCAAAACTCTTCTCGTACTTCTTCACACCCGATGCCTGTGGCGTCGGCTTCGCCTTCTTCGGCGCATCGCCAAACTTCGCCTTGATCACCTTGATCACTTCCGCCGGGTCCGCGTCCGCCACCACCATCAGCGTCGTATTGCACGCCGCATACCACTTGCCGTAATACGCTGTGAAATCCGGCTTCTGCACACCGTTGATCGATGCCTCCGTCCCGATCGTGTCGCGCTGGCCGTACAAAGACCCCGGCGCGATCCGCTCCATGATGTAGTCGCTCGTCCGCTGACGAGCCGAAAGCCCCCGCCGCCTCTCCTCCTGAATAATCCCACGCTCCGCATCAATCTCCGCAGGCGTCAACAGCAACTTCGTCATCACATCAGAGAAAAACGTCATCCCCTTGCCCAGCGTCTCCGGCTTCGCATCCGGCAGCGACAACTGATACGTCGTCTGCTCCAGGTTCGTGAACGCGTTCTGATCACGCCCAAACGTCATGCCCAGCGATTGAAAAAACGGCACCACGCTGCCTGGAGGAAAGTTCGGCGAACCATTAAACGCCATGTGCTCCAGATAATGCGCCAACCCGCGCTGCTGGTCCGTCTCATTCAAAGAGCCCGAATGAATGTGCATCCAAACCACCGCGCGCCCCGGCGGGTTCGAGTGCTGCCGCACGATGTACGTCAACCCGTTGTCCAAAGTCCCCTTCACAAAAGAAGGGTCACTCGGCAACTCCTGACCGAGAGCGCTCCCGCACAATCCAAAAGTTAATGAACAGACAAGGAAGGCGGCGATGCGATTTGACATGTGAAATCTCCAAGCCGCAGGCTCACGGCGGCGAAAGACCAGTGTACCACGCGCCCGGGGCGGTCCTGAATCTGGTGGAAGAGGACAGGCGCGATTTGGCGGTGCAATTGGGGTAGCGAAGCAGTGATAATGGGGTGGGGTGAATCAGCCTTGGTGGGGTGGGACGGGGGTTTTTTGAGGAAGGTGGTGTAGTTTGCGCGCGCGGGGGAAAGTGCGGGACTGAGGACAGGGGACTGAGGGATGAGTGGGTTGCGGGTGGGGATTTCTTGATTTTGGAAGCGGGGATTTTGTCGGCGGGACGGGGGTTTTTTGGGGAAGGTGGTGTAGTTTGGGCGCGCGGGGGAGAGTGGGATTTGGTGATCTTGTGATCTGGCGATTTGGCGATTGGGGGATG
>CAZWJR010000234.1:0-4701 GCA_964634655.1 uncultured Isosphaeraceae bacterium
TAGCCTCACCGTCGCCAATGACCGAAGCCGGATACTTCATGAACACCACAGGCTTCTCCGAAACCTCGCCTTTCATTTCGGCTGCGTGGTCAGCGTAGTTGCGTCCAATAGCGAGAATGGCAGGGGGGTAGTTCAATGTCATATTCCAATTTCAATCAATGAGGACGTCAGCACCGGCAAAAATGAATTGGAAGCGTCCGCCCCCGGGCTGTCAACTCATCCGTGCTCATCCCTGGTTCCACTCCCCGGCACGGGATCAAACCCATGCCCGCCAAACGGATGGCATCGAAGGATCCGCCGCACCGTCAACCAACCGCCTTTGATTGCCCCATGCATCCGCAACGCCTGTATCGAATACTCCGAACACGTCGGATGAAATCGGCAATGCCCGCCCATCACCAGTCCCAGCGTCACCTGATAAAACCGCACCAGCCAAATCAGCGGCAACGCAAACACACTCACAGCCGCGGCGGCTTGGCTTTCTGCTTTTCCAGTTTCTTCAACCATGTCGCATGCAATTTCTCAATCGCCGTGGCAAATGCTTTTCGATACTCCGCCAACTCCAGCGGATCGTGCGGCCGAACGTTAATCACCACATCATACGCTCCGGGAAGCGACCGCTGCATCAGCCGAAACGCCTCCCGCAGCCGCCGCTTGATCAAGTTGCGCGTCACGTTCTTCCCCACACGTCGCGAAACCGCCAGCCCCAGCCGCCCGTGCCCCAACCCATTCGGTACGCTGTACACCAGCAGCGGTCCCTCGCTCGCGCGCGTCTTGCCATCATAAGCACCCGCAAATTGGCGACGCCCGCTCAATCTCATCTTGCGAGGAAAAGTTAGTGTGGAAGGCATGGTCGTTGCACCGCGAGAAGTCACTCTTTCTCCAGTGCCGCCTGATACAACTCCATCAAATTCGCTCTCGTTATCAAACCACGCACATGTTTGGAATTCGCATTCTCCAGCACCGCAAGGCTCTGCGCATCGTGCCTGGAAAACTTGTCCAGCACCACATCCAGCGTTTCATCCGGCGTTACCGTCGGCAAATCAGTTCGCTGCATCTCCGAAACCTGCAGCAACGGTATCGCCTCCCGATACACCAGCGCCGCCGTCAAATCAGTGCCCGTCACCATACCCAAATACAGATCGTTGTCATCCACCACCACAAAATCCCGCATCAAGTGCTGTTCGCTCAACTCCAGCAATCGCTGCGCGGAATGACTCGCCCGCACCAAGATCGCAGGCACCAGCGGCACATCGTGCACAAAGATCCGCCGCAAGATCGTCAAGTCGCTCAACGATCCAATCCGCACGCCCATTTGCGTCAACTTCACCGTGTAAACGCTCTCCGGATAAATCAGCCGGCCCACAATCGTGCTGATCACCGCCGCAAACATCAGCGGCAGAATAATCGAGTAACTGCGCGTGATCTCATACACCAGCAGAATCGCCGTCAACGGCGCATGCGCCGTCGCCGCAATCATCGCCGCCATTCCAACCAACGCATAGTGCGCCGGCGAAGCGCTCGGGAACCAGCCCAGGTGTTCCATCAACAACCCAAATGCACCGCCAGAACACGCACCCAGAAGCAGCGATGGCGCAAACAATCCGCCAGATCCGCCCGAGCCAATCGTCAAACACGTCGCAACCATCTTCAACATCGCAATGAATGCGATCAGCCCAAACAAACTCCACGAGGCAGCGGTGACACCATTGGCCTGTGCATACGGCACCGGGCTAAGCAACTCCCGAATGACCGGATAGCCGTTGCCATAGAACTCTGGCACACCGTGCGGCGATTTGATCACCAACATGTACGCCAGGCCCAGCAACCCCAAAGCCGCCGCACCCACCGCCGGCTTGATCAGCGACGGAACCCGCACCGATGCAAAATACTTCTCGCTGATCGTCAGCCCCCTCGCGAAACCCGCCGCAACCATTCCGCACAGCACGCCCAGGCACAGATACCCGGGTATCTCCATCGCCCTGAAACTCACATCGCCATACGCCGAACCCGTCGCAAACAGCGCCTCGTCGCCCTGCAGACTCTGCGTCCACGCCGATGAGAGAACCGCCGCAATCACAATTGGCGTGAACGTTTTCAGCGAAAAATCTCGCAGCAGAACCTCCATCGCAAAAAATATCCCCGCAAACGGTGCGTTGAAAACCGATGCAATCCCCGCCGCCGCGCCGCATCCCAACAGCGTCGCCGTGTTCTGATTGTTCGTGCGGAACAACCGCCCAATATTGGAACCGATCACTGATCCAATCGTGACAATCGGTCCCTCCGCGCCCGCCGATCCGCCCGATCCAATCGTGAACGTGGAGGCAATCCACTTTCCAAGCGCAATTTTCAACTCCAATCGCGATTTCTGCCGGTGAATGGAATACATAACCGCGGAAACCCCCGGCGCCATTCCCTTTTCACCCAACAACTTCAACGTCAACCCCGTCAGCAGCGCGCCAGCAATCGGAGCAATCGGCACCAGCACAAACAGCAACGTCCGGTCCGCAGTCCGCACCCACTCCTCAATCCAATGCAGTGGCATCAGGAATGCCATCGCCACGCTGCCCATGATCAATCCAATGATCCCAGCCAGCACCATCATGTACCAGTCGCGCTCAAAGTGAAGCCGCTCGTTCAGTTGTTTGAGAAAATCGCGAATCATTGGTGGCATCAAGTCAACATCTTGCAAATCACTTGCTTCGTGGTTTCCTTCCAAACGCCGATTCCGCCAGATCAATCGCCCGCCCAAGCGCTGCCGCCTTGTTCACCGTTTCATCAAATTCCGCCGCAGGAACAGAATCCGCCACCACTCCCGCCCCCGCCTGCAAATGCACGGTCCACTCCCCGCCGGTCTTCGCTTGCTCCGTCGTCGGTATCACCATCGTTCGCAGAGCCAGCGCAATATCCATATCGCCGCCAAATCCCACCGCCCCAATCCCGCCGGCATACGGCCCGCGCCGCGTTGGCTCCAGTTCATCAATTATCTGCATCGCCCGCACCTTTGGCGCACCGCTCACCGTGCCCACAGGCAGCGTGTTCCGCAGCGCATCCCAGCAATTCAAATCGTCTCGCAGAATTCCTTTCAGCGTGGAACTCAAGTGCATTACATGACTGTACCGCTCCACCTCCATGATGCGTTCCAGCTTAATCGTCGATGTCTCGCACACCCTCCCAAGATCATTGCGGCCCAAATCCACCAGCATCACATGCTCCGCGCGTTCCTTCTCATCCGCCAGCAGTTCCCGCTCCAGAATCTCATCCCGCTCCGCCGTCTCACCGCGCCGACGTGTCCCCGCCAATGGCCGATTTGTCACCACACGATTCTCACAGCGGCACAAAATCTCCGGGCTGGAAGCCACCAGGATCGAACCCCGCGCCTGCAGATAAATCATGTAAGGGCTGGGATTCACAATTCGCAACGCCCGGTAGATTTCAAACGGATCAGCCGTCGTCTTGCGATCAAATCGCTGGCTTAACACAATCTGAAACGCGTCTCCCGCCCCAATATATTGTTTGCAACTCCGCACCGCCGCCTCAAACCCCTCACGGGTGAAGTTCCCCGTCATCGCACTCTGCGGCAACCGTGAGAGATCAAGATCAACGCTTCCCGGCGGCAACGGGATCGCCGCATGCGTCTCCAACCGATCCACAAATCCATCCAGTTGCTCGCTTCCCCTGCGATACGCCTCATCCACCGAACCATGCTCATTCACCTTCACATGGTTCACCGCGTACAAAACTCGTTGCACATGATCAAACACACCCACCTGCCGATACAACCCAAAATGCACATCAGGCAATTGGCGATCATCGCGCGGCGATCGTTCAAACGGCAGTTTCTCCCCCTCCAAATACCGCATCGTGTCGTACCCCGCGTACCCAACCCAGCCGCCGGTAAAACACTTCGGCATGTCGGCATCCGTCGTCGCCAACTTCCATTCCGCCGTCAATTGCCTTGGCACAGCCAGCGGATCATCCTCCCGTTTCGTCGCCGTTGTTCCATTTCGATGATCAGTCACCGTCACTTCATGCCCCGTCGCAATCACCTCCAGCGATGGCTGTGCCCCAATGAACGAATACCGCCCCATCGAAGACCCGTCTTCCACAGATTCCAGCAGAAAACTCGGCGCGGTGCGCTCATCCGGCGCCACCAGCCTGCGGTACCCCAGCACCGGCGTCAGTTGATCACTCATCAGCCGCCGATGCAGCGCAATCACATTCCCAGCCGAAGCTAACTTGCGAAACGTGGCGAGATCCATGACACCCATTGCTTGGCAGTGTAACGCAGAACCAACATTCATCGACGTTCGCCCCGCCAAACCGCTACAATCAAATCGCCTTCCAATGTCTTCAACTGCTCAATCACCTCCCGCCAACGCCAACCGTTTATCCCACAACGGCGCGGCCGCCGCTGATCTTCGCGGCATCACCAAAGTCTATTACAAGCCCGATGGCTCCGTCCTCGTGGAAGCGCTCAAGGGCATCGACCTGCTGATTGCTCCCGGTCAGTACGTCGCCATCATGGGCGCCTCCGGCTCCGGCAAGTCCACCCTTATGAACCTCCTCGGCTGTCTTGATCGCCCAACCGCAGGTGAATACTTTCTCGATGGCGAAGACGTCGCCCAGATGGATGATGATTCTCTAAGCCGCGCCCGTGGCCGCAAGATCGGCTTCGTCTTCCAGGCCTTTAACCTCATC
>CAZWJR010000235.1:0-4673 GCA_964634655.1 uncultured Isosphaeraceae bacterium
TATCCAGCGGTCATTCTCTGCCTGTGCGATAGCGCGAGCAGCATCGCCTCCACCCTTGAGCAGCAGGGATTCCACTCGCTGGCGCTGTTCGATGGCTTGGGGCGAATCGCTGCCGCTGACGGAACGAAGCCGGTTGTATTCATCGATGCCTGCCAACGTTTCATCGGCGATCGTGGCGTCGCCGAGGGCGTTGGTCAATTGGCGGAACGCGGTTCCCCGGGCTTTTGCGATGAGTTCAGCGCGGGCCTGGGCACTGACGTTCAATTCCTCAAACGATTTCGCAGCCATTCCGGATGGCCGCAACATCGGTAGGTTGACGGAAACGACTTCCACCCCGGCGTGGTGCGCATCAAAGGCTGTCTGAATGCTGGTTTTCAGGTCGCCTGCGAGATCACGGATCTGATTGCCGGGGCCCAAACGCCCGCCGGCCAGCACATCGTCGAGTGACATGGTAGACAACTGACGACTGACTTCGGTCAGGGCCATTGCCTTGAGAGACCGTTCGCGGTCGTTGAGTGTTTGACGCCGACCGTAAGTTTCGGGTGCGAAATTGAGAAACTCCAGCAGCCCGCGATCCTTCTCGGAACGAATGCGGTAGTGAAGGACGATTTCCGCATCGACAAGGGAGTAGAAGTCACTGACCGCCGCGGCGTTGTCGTCCGCAGAGCCGGGTGATTCAATGCCAGCTGCGCTGGGCTTGGCAGTAGCGGGCTTTGATGCGGCGTTGCGGACCAGGTCTTTGGCTACGGATGGACTGCCGACGATGAACGGCTCGATGACTTCATCGGTCTTGGGGGGATCATCGCCATTCCAAAGGAAGACGCGCTGCTCTGGCAGTCTTTCTTTCTGTTCAATCACTTTTGCGGTCAGATGGACGCTTCGCAATTTTGTGACGTCGTACACATCCGCTGTTTCAAAGGGCCATGGCCATTTCCACATGAGGCCGGATTCATGCACCTGTCCATCGACAATTTCGCCAAAACGAAGTTTTACGGCTTGTTGGTTTGGCTCAACGATCACCATTGTGCTCAAGAGCACCATGGCGGCCACGCCGAGGGCTACGAGCCGAAAGAAACTTCGCAGGAGCAACTGATAGCCCCAGGAACTGGTGACATCGAAGCCGAACTGGTAGTTCACCGCCTCATTCATGGAGCGAACGATGGAATCGGGCGTTGCGAAGAGGCTCAAGACCTTGGAATCGAATGGCGGTCGTGGGACCTCGCCGGGAATTCGCGGCCGATAGAGGTTCAGGATGAAATTGAGGACAATTTCAGCCGCAACGAGCATCATCATGATCGGGATGGCCATACCGACGACCAGAATCACGCGTTCGTTGTCAAAGAATCGGAAGATGATTCCTGTAGCGACGGCGAGCATGACCAGGGAGTTACCGACCATGTAGGCGGCGCCGCCGCGGAGATTTTGCCATGCTTCCTGCTTGGCCATTCCTGCCACGAACCGCGAGAAGATGAACGAAACTGCCGCCACACCCAAACAGATTGCAATGGCCCAGCCGCGTTCCTCGGCACGCAGAAACATCGCCGGGTCGGCAAACATGTGCCGCATGATGTTGATGATCAGCCAACCCAGCCCGGCAAGAATGGCTGCGATGACGAGGCTTAGAAGCGGCATTAGCCACTTGTGCATCAGCATCAATCGCCGGGCCGCAACGCGCGTTTCATCGCCGACTTTCTCAAAGAAGGAGCCGGCCGCGGCGTTGCTTGAAGTGAGTTCGTCTTCTTCCAGAGCCTCCAGGCGTTCCAGTTTGTGCTGATGAAAAATGATGATGAGACCGAGCCAGACGAGCGTTCCAGCGAGAACGTAGTACGACGAAATCACCATCGCCGAGTCGCGGGCGAGGTTGCCGAACAGCAATAGCAGGACCCCGATAGCAAATTGCAATAGGAGGCCAAATCCCGCGACTCGGGTGGCTCTCTGGTAGGCGTGGTGGTCGATTCTCATGGTCTTCTCTGCAGGACCCAACCGGCGTTAGACGGGACGCCAGCATATGACTGGAAGCACATCAGCATACATCCGGCTGCGTACTCTTGCCTGCCTCAGACGGGGGGACAGGCGACTCTCTACAATCTCTCATCGGGCTTGGAAAGCGAATGTCATGTCGAGCCAGAAACGAACGACCGGTGAAAGCCGCATATCCAAAAACCGACAACCCACGGCCATCAGCCGTGGAAACCGAACACGAAACCCTGCAGTTACGTACCATGCCCCGACTGTGGTTCGTTCTTTGAAGAAAAAAGTCCAAAATCCGAATTCCATGGTCCCCAAGCCCGCCTTTCCATGATCTTGCAACCCCTTCCTCCCATACTTTTTAGCGCTGCGATGCCTTGCGCTGTCGTGTTTGCCTGCCCTGCGGAAGGGGCTGTGGCTTTCGACAGTGACCGATTCGGCCCTGGAATCTCTCTCTGATGTTTCAACAGATCCTCGCCATCATCCGGAACACGTTCTTTGAGAGCATCCGCCAGCCGATCATGCTGGTGGTTCTGGGTGCGGCGACGATTTTCATTATTCTTAGCAATCCGCTCTCGGCGTTCACGATGGCAGACGATCAACGGATGCTCATCGATATTGGCCTTGCCACGGTCTTTCTGTGCGGCGCGCTTTTGGCGGCATTCATTGCGACAAACGTATTGGGACGCGAGATTGAGAACCACACCGCGCTCACGGTGATTTCCAAGCCGGTGAGCCGACCTGTTTTTGTGGTCGGCAAATATCTTGGCGTTGCGGCAGCGCTCGCGCTTGCGACAATGTACATGAGTTTTGTGTTTCTCCTGGTTGAGCGTCACACGGTTCTGCAAACTGTTCGCGAGCCAGTGCATCTGCCGGTTATCACATTCGGCATTGGCGCGGGTGTGCTGGGAATTGGCACGGGCATCTGGTGCAACTACTTTTATGGCAAGGTGTTTTCCAGCACCGTGATTTGCGTCACCACGCCGCTGGCGGGATTGGCGTACATCTTCAGCATGATGTTCCGGCCGGACTTTTCGCTTCAGCCGATGAGTCACGGATTCAAACTACAGATCTGGCTGGCGTTGATTGGTGTGCTGGTTGCGATTCTGGTGCTGACAGCCGTCGCCGTTGCGGCATCCACCCGCCTTGGGCAAGTGATGACGCTTTGCGTGACGGTTGGCATGTTCCTGCTGGGAATGCTTTCCGATTGGCTATTCGGCATCCATCTGGAAAAAATGCGAAACACCTGGCTGCAGGAGGCCAGCGCGGCGGGCAAGACCCAATGGGTGGACAAGGTTCAAACGGTGCGAATGACCAATGGAGAGACCAATGACATCCCCAGCAAGGTGGAAGTCTCTCTGGTGCCGCTGCTTGATTTCGCGACGACTGAACAGAAGATTGAGTATGCGCTGACGAAAATCGGATATTCGGTCATTCCGAACTTTCAGGTGATGTGGATGTCCGATGCGGTGACGCAGTTGCATGTGATCCCGCCTCGGTATGTGGGCACCGCAACACTCTATGGGGGTTGCCACATTGTTGCGGCACTGGGGTTGGCGGTGTTCATGTTCCAGCGGCGCGAAGTCGGATAAAAATGACCTATTGAATTTGTTCCTCTGGCCCTCTCCGAGTATTTCCTGAGAGACTCCATTTTTCACAGGAATTCGATGGTCGAATTCGATCTGGCGCGATGCGCCGCGATCTTTGTGAATCTTGGCACAAGTGAAACCGACGAACCCAGTGGTCCGTAGATTCAGTTGACTGAACGACATGATCGTTCAGCGGAATCGGATCGCTGACGCTGGCGTTTGAATTATTCATCCCGGCCGGCGTCGGGGGCTCTGCGAGAGCCCCGCAAAGCTTTTTCAATATGAGAAGTGCCCAGGTTTCTGAACGACGCCCACGTTCGTTTTGATTTCAGGAGGCATGGATCATGAAACTCTTTTGCACGCGATTAGGATCGCACACACACGAACAATTGAACCGGAATCTGCCGCGGCACGCTGTGGGCCTGCGCGCATCACCTCCTCCTTTTTTGTGGGGGGCGATTGCCATCTTGTGCTTTGGCGTCGTCTGCACGGCAACCTTGCCAGGCTGCGCGGTCTTGGCCGGCGCAGCCGCAGGCGGCGCCACTGGCTATGTGGCTGGACATGCCGCCGGCAAGAAAGAAGCAAACGAAACAATAAAGGAACACGAACACCACGATCACGATGATTAGGAGGCTCACCATGACAAGCACGCGAATATTTCGTCGCAACCTTACGAGAATCGCACTTGAGGAACTCGCAAATATCGCAGCGGGCCTGGCCATGCTGACTGCCTGTGTCATGTTGCTGCACGGTTGCAACACCATGGAGGGAGCAGGCAAGGACATTGAAAAGGCCGGCGAAGCCATTGAGGACGCTGCGGACTGAAGAGAGGGCGGTTTCGGCAGCCCCCATTCACCGTACGGGGGCTGCCGCGCGGGGGCCGAGAAATGTGGGGGGTCAGGCGAGAACAGGGTGGGGAAGTCGAGGGGACGTTGTGGAAGGGATTTGCGGGGGGACAATTTAGGGAGGGGCAATGAAGGGTGGTGGGTCCAATTTCCGGCGGGACGGGCAACACGATCGCATCCCGAACGAGTTTCCCCGGTTGGACCCAAGCAGAATCAGTGCGGGGCAACACCCAAACCGAAAATCCTGGCTCGCCGACAGCGCGGCAACCAG
>CAZWJR010000236.1:0-4606 GCA_964634655.1 uncultured Isosphaeraceae bacterium
GCGGCGAGGCTGTGATGTATCACGCATTTTCTCACTACGCCCCGGTGCGCAGCGTGGATCGCAAGCGCAGCAATGGCGTGATGATCGCCACCGAGACCGGCACTGCCACGCTGTTTGCCCTGCTGAACCTCGCGGATCGCGGCATCATGTTTGTGCAGCCCACCGAGCCGGTGTACGCAGGACAGATCGTTGGAGAGCACAGCCGCGACAACGATCTCACGATCAACGTTGTGAAGATGAAACCGCTTACGAACATGCGCGAAGCAAACAAGGAGCAGACGGTGGTGCTCAAACAGCCGCGCATTCTCACGCTGGAATCAGCGCTGGAATACGTTGAGGATGGCGAGTGGGTGGAACTGACGCCCAAGACGATTCGTCTTCGCAAGCGACTGCTTGGCGAAAACGATCGCAAACGGGCCGACCGAAGCGAAAAGTCGAAGGCTGCGGCGGTGCGGTAGCCTACGGGCACGGTCCCCAGGCATTGATCACGGCCAGCAGGTCGCTCACGTTGATGTTGCAGTCGTGATTGATGTCAGCAGAGCAGTAACGCGGGCACGGGGGTGGACATGCGCCCCAGCCGTTGATGATGCCAAGAAGGTCGGTCACGTTAACGTTGTGATCGCCATTGATGTCTGCGGGGCACGGTGGGGGAGGAACGGCGCACGAGATGGTCATTGTGCCGGTGCCGCTTGTGCCGTTCACTCCGCCGATACGAAACCGATAGACCGTCCCCTGGTTTACGGCAAAACTGACCTGTGATGAAGTTCCGCAGTAGTCATCATTGCATGCCAAGGCCTGCCCAGATCCTGTCGGGCAGGCTTGATAAACCGCCATCTTGGTATTGAACGCGGAGCCGCACAGACTGACGGTTGCGATGCCGGTACACGATGCCAGGTACTTGTACCAGATGTCGTTTGTGATCTGCGAGAAGCCGCCAACGGTACACGCCCCGGGTTCATCCGGTCCGTCGGTGGTGGCGCCCAGTGTGGAAAAAGCGAACGTTCCATTTCCCTTGACGGTGGCGTTGGCACAGTTGTTGTTTACCGGGGCCTGAATACCCCAGATGTCGAGGATTGGGGCCAAGGCAACCGTGTTGGCTGCGTGGGGCAAGCCAAACATGTCTTCCAGCGTCCGCAGGACGTTGTAGTGAGTGATTGATTCAGGGTACTGGCCAGGCACGACCATTGGCCCGTAGAAAATGGTAACGATTCGGTTGTTCTCTCCGCCATTGTCCTCATCAAACGTGACGATGAGCAGGCTGTTATGCGTCTGGCACCAAGTGGCATATGCAGCCAGATTGTTCGATAGCCATGTATCACCTTGCGCGATTGTCCCATCATGCATGTCGTTGGCCTGGTTGGGGATGACAAAGGAAAGTGTCGGCAAGGTTGAATAGTCAGACGGGAAGAAGCCGGCGTAAGGCATGTTGACACTGGGGGGCAGTTTGTTTGCAGGCAGCGGAATGGTGGAGTCCTGCCAATTGACCCAGGGGTTGTGCTTGCGCTGGTAGGTTGCCGGCGCGGTCCCCGAACTGGCGCCGTCATAGCCGACGGAAGGCATCGTTTCGGAGTAGCCGCCAAAGGTGTAGCCATTGGGCGAGGCGAGCAAGTTGGCGGCCAGATTTGGGGCGGTGAACTGGCTGTGCGGGTACACACTGTCGCTGGTGACGCCTTGGGTTGAGCCGGAAAACAGGGCGATGTAGTTTGGCTGGCTCGGGTGAGTGACGGCGTAGCATTGGGTCATGAGGGCCCCGGCCGATGCCAATTGGTTGATGTAGGGAGCGCTGGCGGATCCGATGATTTGTGAGTAGCCGTGGTTCTCTTCAATGACAATGACGACTTTGTTCGGTGTGGGGACGCCGTTGTCGGCGTATGAGTGCGAAATTGAGATGAACAGGAACACAAATGGAATTGCGAGGTGCCACTCAAATCGCGTTGGACGGGTTTTCGTGTTCATGTGTTGGCTCTCACCGATGGATCATTGATGGACAACCGTAGCTGTGTCCGCAGGCCCGACAGCAGCACCAATTATGATCGAAACGACATCCTCCGCAAGAGAAATCTTGCCTGGCAAGACACGATGTTCGATTTTGCTGATTCCCAGTGATTTCCCGGCGACAATCCAGCGAAGAATTGCTTCCGCTCACGCGACATTTGGTCGGCTGCCGATATTATTCTTCCCGTGGCAGTCATTGTCCAAAAATTTGGCGGAACGTCAGTCGCAGATCCCCAGCGGATTCTGCGTTGCGCCCAACGAGCCGTTGATGCAAGAAGGCATGGGCACGATGTGGTGGTTGTGGTGTCCGCGATGGGGCATTCCACGGATGAGTTGATCTCACTTGCAGAGCAGGTGAAGGAGGAAGGGGCAAAGCATGGTGGATCAGGCGCGGATGTCCATCGCCGCGCGACCGGCACATCTCACAGAGAGATGGACATGCTTCTGGCAACGGGGGAGCAGGTTTCCATCTCGTTGATGGCGATTGCGATTCAGTCGCTGGGCGTTGATTCCATCAGCATGACAGGCGCGCAGATGGGAATTGTTACCGACGCCATTCATTCCCGGGCGCGAATTCAGTCCATCGATGTCCATCGCATTCAGAGAGAATTGAAAGCAGGGAAAGTGGTTGTTGCTGCAGGATTCCAGGGAGTGACGGATGACGGCCAAATCACAACCCTTGGGCGGGGGGGCTCCGATGCGACAGCGGTTGCACTTGCGGCCGCTCTTGGTATCGGAGAGAGCCCTGGCGGTGTGTGTGAGATCTACACGGACGTCGATGGCGTGTTTACGGCTGATCCGCGGCTTGTTCCCAACGCGCGAAAACTCAATCGAATCAGTTACGAGGAAATGTTGGAGTTGGCGTCAAGCGGCGCTGCTGTGATGCAAACTCGCTCGGTCATGTTTGGCCAGAAGTACGGCGTGCCAATCCATGTACGGCACAGCGGCAAGCCCGATGTGGGAACTCTCATTGCGAAGGAAACTGCAGATATGGTAGACATCGTCGTTGCCGGTTGCGCGTTAAAAAAGGACCTTGGCCGCATCAGTTTGCGCCGGATTCCAAATCGAGCAGGCGTCCAGGGCATGATTTTCGGCCTCATTGGACAGGCGAACGTGATTGTCGATGACATCATCCAGACGACGCACGAAGACACGGCCAGCCTTTCGTTTACAGTTGATCACAACGATCTGGCGGACGTGAAACTCGCCGCCAGCAGGGCAATTGAACAGTTGGGGACGGGCGAAGTGGCGGTTGAAATCGGCTTGGCAAAAGTGAGCGTGGCGGGGGTGGGCATGCGCAGCCATAGCGGTGTGGCGGCGACGATGTTCAAGGCACTGGGCGACGCGGGTATTCCTATCGCGAATATCACTACGTCCGATATCAAGATTTCGTGCATTGTGCCAAGGGAATTTGGTGAACGCGCGTTGCAAGTAGTGCATGACGCTTTTGAATTGGACAAGCCGCAGGGCAGTAGATTGCCGGGTGGTGGGAGCAGTCAATGCAAGTCTGCATCCCGAAGCACTGTGCCCATGGCATAGTTGAAACCGCATTCTCAAAGCAGAATTCGGGGTGGAAGCGAAATGTGTTTCTGCGCTGGGTGAATTGCCGAGAAGAGAAGTCCGGTCGTGTGCTGCCAGTTTGCCTGGTGGCGGACCGCGGCGATCTGAAAAATGAATCTCCAAGCCTCGGCGGTTGCATCTGCGACCGGAAAGGAAAGCGGTTGCGCATTCCATCAATGTTCGTTGCTGGCATCGTTCTGCTCGGAAACATGGGAGGTTGTCAGTCGCACGCTGGAAGATTCTCGGCGCCAGCTTCTCTGGGCGCAATTGGTCATCCAAGCGCGTTTCCCAAGGCGGCGAATCAGATACGAAACGACGGCCTGCCCGGACGCCTCACGGTGCTGACTTTCAACATGCAGCATCGCAATAATCCGGACCAATTGGATGTGATGGCTCATCATCTCGAAACCGACTTGATGGAAACGCCTGACTTCATTTTGTGTCAGGAAGTGCTGTTCAATCGAGTCGCCTCGGGGCACCGGGATGAAGACAACACGGCGGCTATCCTGGCCGGAGACCTTGAATATCACGTTCGGGCCACAAAGCGAACGAGTGATCCGGAAGGGGTGGCCATTTTGAGCCGCTACCCGTTTGCCTATTACGCAGAACGGATTCTCAATTCACAAACGAGTGCTCTCCTGCTGGGTTTCCGGCGTGTCAGCGTGATGGGGGAATTTGTGATCCCGAAGATCGGCCGGGTGCGCGTCGTCAACGTGCATTTTACGAACTGGGGTTTTGAAACTCGTGTGCGGACCAACCAGTTGCGTGAGACCCTGGAATGGATGGCGAATCGTGAGAAGTCGGTACACGCAGATGTGGTGATTCTTGGAGGCGATTTCAACGCAGAACCAGATGGGAGTGAAATGACGTTGATCAAGGAAGGCAGCCTGGCTTCCAAATTCAAGTTTCACGACTTCAACACTTCCTCGCCAACGCGCGGAAGCGAGGGAAACCCGAACAAACGCGTCGACTACATTTTCATTTCAACAGGCAAGAAGGATGTGCGATTGACCGGCATGGGTGAGCGGCGACTGTGGAAGGACGGGTTGAC
>CAZWJR010000237.1:0-4604 GCA_964634655.1 uncultured Isosphaeraceae bacterium
TGGATCACCGCTTTTCAAACACCGATTTGTTAGGGGAGGCGATGGACTGCGTCGCGGACTTTTGGCCCCATGATTGGTTGGGCAGAATGGGGGGCGAGCGTCACTTACGTAAGGTGAACATCATGGGATGGATGGGTAAAAAATAGGCCCGCGAGTTACCACACTCGGCGGGCCTTTGGCTTGTGCGCGTCGCGCGCAAATCCCGTAGACGACGCGACTTAACGCGCCGCACTCCGATCGGGTTTTGATCACGTAGGCCTGCTGTTGCAGAGCGGCCGATCGGAAAGCGGGTGACCGGACTTGAACCGGCGACATTCACGTTGGCAACGTGACGCTCTACCACTGAGCTACACCCGCAGTTTGAGACTTCTAGGATAGCAGCCGCCGCGTCCGTGGCAAGCGACCTGGATGGCCCACAAGAAACGGATCAAGTGCCGTCCCAAGGTGGCCCAAATCCGCAGCTCCTCTGGTCTTTGGTATGTTGATCGTTGGATCATCCCAATGCCCTACCACGTGAAGGAATTTGAGAGTACGCCGAATCCTAACGCCATGAAGTGCTGGCTGGATCGGCCGATAAGTGATGGACCTCGGAGTTTTTTCAACGCGTCGATGGCGGCAGCAGACCCCGTCGCCGCCGCCCTGTTTGCTGATGCTGGGGTGACCAACGTCCTGTTCCATGGCGATTGGATGACCGTGAACAAATTGCCGGAGTCGGATTGGGATGCGGTTCAACTAAAAGTGAAGCGCGTTTTGAAGGATGCCGTGTGAAATCCACAGTCAACGCGAATGTCAAGCGACCGAATGAGGTTCGCCGGGCCGAGAAATTGTGTCGCTGGTTTGAAGCAAACGCGCGGCCATTGCCTTGGCGAAAAAAGCGAAACGGATATCGTGCTTTGGTGGCGGAAATCATGTTGCAGCAGACCCAAGTGGCCAGGGTGTTGCTGCGGTACGCGGATTTTCTGGCCGAGTTTCCCACCGTGGCGGCTCTGGCGGCAGCGGATGAACAGCAGGTCCTGTCGCATTGGCAAGGACTGGGCTACTACCGGCGGGCCAGGCATTTGCACGCGGCGGCAAGAATGGTTGTGAAGGATTTTGACGGGCGGGTTCCCAAACGAGTTGATGAGTTGCTGCTCCTGCCGGGTGTTGGGCGATATACCGCTGGAGCCATTTCATCGATTGTTTATGGAGAAGCGGAGCCAATCGTTGATGGCAATGTCGAACGCGTCTTGGCAAGATGGTTCGCTCGCAGGGGTGCAGCTGGCGATGCAAAAGGAATGAAATGGGCGTGGAAAACGGCGGAGCGTCTCGTGAAACAAGTGCCTGATCCAGGCGCTTTCAACGAAGCGCTGATGGAGTTGGGCTCTCTGGTGTGTACGCCACAATCGCCGAAATGTGGAGCGTGCCCTGTTGCGAAGATGTGTCAAGCGAATCGCTGCGGGCTGCAGGACGTGATTCCGGGCACCAAGAAACGTACGCTGCGGCAGGTCGCGCATCACCATGCGGTTATTCTGACTCGCAATGGCAAGGTATTGATGGAACGGCGCGGTGAGCGCGGCATGTGGGCCGGGCTATGGCAAACCCCGACTGTGGAGAGCGATCGGAAGTTGAACCAGACTGAAGTGAAAAACGCGATGCCCCACAGCACTTCAGATCTCGTGAAATGCGGATCGTTCTATCACCAGACGTCGCACCGATCCGTCCATTTCCATGTGTATCTCGGCAGCACGAAATTGCGCCGAGGTTCTTGGAAGCGGCCGAATGAACTGGCAGATCACCCAATGGGGAATGCCCAGAAACGTGTGCTGGCATTTGCGATCAAGCAGAAACTGCTTTGACTTCCGAACGCGGCGATTGCGGCTGTTCTGTTGAACGAGTTCCGCTGGACGGATAACTGATGCGGCTGTGGTAGATTGACAACAGGCGGCTGATAATGGCGTCCTCAATCAAGGCCAACTCTTTGAAGGTGAGATCGCACTGATCAAACTGCGAATCTTCCAAGCGCTTCTTGGAGAGGGTACGAACCAGGTTTTCAATGCGGCTGGGAGTGGGCTCTGCCATGGCGCGTGTGGAGGATTCCACGGCATCCGAAAGCATCAGGATCGCTGCTTCCTTGGTCTGCGGCTTGGGACCCGGGTAGCGATATTCAACTTCAGCGACCGGTGAACCATCTTCGTCTGTTTCCGCCTTGGCGCGAGCGGCGTGATAGAAGTACTCCACCAACGTTGTGCCGTGATGGGACTCAATGAAGTGTGTGATCTGCCGCGGCAGACCGTATTCATGCGCCAATTCGATTCCATTCTTGACGTGGCCGATGATCACCAGAAGGCTCATGGCGGGGCTTAGTTTGTCGTGCCGGTTGTGCCCGCCGCCTTGATTTTCAATGAAGTAGTCGGGCTTGTTGATCTTCCCGACATCGTGATAGAGCGCTCCAACGTACACAAGCAGGCTGTGAGCACCAATGGCCTCGGCAGCGGCCTCCGCGATGTTGGCCACCTGAAGCGAATGGTTGTAAGTGCCCGGAGCACGCTGTTGAAGTTGCCGCAGCAGCGGGCGCTTGGGGTCGCGCAGTTCCGCCAGCGTCATGCCGGTCGTGATATCGAAGAGTTTCTCAATGCTCGGCAGAATGCCCAGCACGAGGAAGGCAATGCCATAACACGTGCCGACTGCCGAGAAAGCCATGGCCAACATCTGCTCTCCAATGGAGCCGACCATTGGAATTTCCAAGAGCACCAGCAGAAGCGTGCCCACGCCGGCAACGGTGGCGGTCATAGTTGCGGCCCGAATCAGACTGTTGCGGTGCCGCAGTTCCTTCAATTGCGAAATCATTGTGGCACAAATGGCGACCAACAGGATGAAAAACCCGATGCTCTGATCAAGAGCCAACGTGACGATCATGCATTGAAGGCCGGTCAGCAGCAGCGCCAATCGCTGGTCGTAGGCAACAAGCAGAATGATGGAAACGAAGAGCGTGGGTCCAATGGCAGCTGGCAGCAGAAAAATCGGTGCGTAAACGGTAATGACAACAGAGGCGCCCAGCAGCGCGCTCATGAGGGCGCAGATGGCCGCCATTCGCAGTGGGTTCCTTACGATTCGGGGATAAGCAATCGTGGCGAATGTGCCCAGGAAAAGCGCCACGACAGCGATGAGACCGATGGTTCCAAGCCGGGTCTTCCATCGCTCCATTGCCGTTTCGCTGCTTCCCCGAAACTCCGCTGCTTCGGTGCGCACCTCGGTGTACTGTTCCGGAGTGAGCAGATCGCCACGGCGATAAAGCACTTCGCCCTTCTCATGTTTGATGTAGACCGGCAACGCGGCTGCCGCTGATTGCTCGGCAAGGCGGTTGGTGTCTTCCTCGGAGAATAGCAACGTCGGCTGCGAATCCAGCACCAGGCGTCGCATTACCAGTGGAGCCAGCTTGGGAGAGAATCCCGCATCCGTAACCAGTTCTCGCAGTCGCGGACTGACTTCATTACCGCGCAATTCAGGGGCCATTGTCGGGTCGGATCGCCATTCAATGGCATCGGCGTTGGTCAATCGACGCGTCTGATCATTTGGCAACATTACGGCGTTGTTCAAGGTCGTGGTCAGGATCTGAAACTCCTGGCTTCGCAGCAAAGGCTTGCGATCCAATTGTTCATGAATCAATCGGCCAACCGACCGCTCCCATTTCTGACCCGCAACTTCATCCGCAGCAATCGCCTGCAGTGAACCAAGGTCGTCCTCGGTCAACTCAAATTCCTTGAGCAGTTCCACGTTGATTTCATCCAACGATGTCTTGCCGGCCACAGCCTTGGGCAGCCCCTTGAGAGAGGCCTCCAGACGATCCATGTACGGCGTATTCAACCGGTAGATTCGCGGAGAAGACTTGCGGGCCTCTTCTTTGCGGGCCTTGGTCGCCTCCACATCCTGCACCTGGTAGGGCAGCCGCTTGATGCGAGTCACCGTCATGATCTGGCCATCGCGCACTTTGACCTGATCGCGCGACCAAATCACAGCCACGCTGACTATTGCCAGGAACGCCACAAGGATAACCGTGGTACTGATGAATTCCGGCCGCTGCAGGATCGCCGAGATATTGAATGTCGGGCGGGCCAGGGTTCGGCGGAGGTCTTCGCGACGCCGGACGAGGCCGATAAGGCCGTGCCTGAGCTCTATGGCACTGGGCTATACGAATTGCTCTGGCGCGATGGCGTCTGGCGGGTGGCGATGCGCTATTGGCGGCCCGCGCCCCCTGCGCCTGTCGCGCGCACAGTCGAAGCCGCAACGAAGAAACCGCTCGGCCGCGCACGTACGCCGGAGGAAGCGCGCGCATTGCTGGGCCATCCCGCTGAACTCGCGCGCGACACGTTGGGCAAGCTCTACCTCGATCACAGCCAGATCATGCGCCGCTACGGTGAGCTGGTGAAAACTGGGTTGGCGGAAATCGTCGAACGCGAAGGGAAGTTCGCGCTGGTGGTGACATTCTGGCGCCCAATGCATGCGCCTGGAGTCGCTGCGCCGCTGGCGCCGGTGGAGCGAACTGAGCTTGCCGAGCGGGTCGCTGCGCCCCTGCGCGCGGATGCGCCGCAAGCGGAGATGGATGTCGGCCTATTCGAGCGCGTCTC
>CAZWJR010000238.1:0-4578 GCA_964634655.1 uncultured Isosphaeraceae bacterium
GAATTCGCCCAGCCGCCATTCGTCCCAGCGCGTCACATGCCAGCGATTATCCCACGAACGCACGCGCGTCGGCTCCGAAGGCTGCCACAACCAATGCGATTCGTGTCTCGGTTCGGTCGTCGCGGATGACCCCGCGGGAATCACCGCCCGCAATGTTTCTGTTCGTGACGCCTCGAAGCACCCGTCAATCACAAACCACCCGCGGTGGGCCTCATGCAGTTCCTGCATTCCCGAAGCCGGAATGACCAACCACGTCTCATCCAATCGGCTCCATCCCCAGAACCGCCAGTAACTCATGACCCAAACCACAAGCACAATCGCCATCATCACGATCGAAGCCACGATCACACGATTGCAAGTTTTGGATTTCACGAACATCCTGGAGCGGGGCGATCACTCGGCACTCAAGCTTCTGTCAAACGTTGCGATTCTTTGCGTCTTTGCGACTCTGCGCCCAAACGAACGTCCACAAAGCCATCGAACAGTGCAGAATGTTCTCCTTAGTACTCAGCACTCATTACTCGGTACTTCCTTCAGTCAGTGGAGCCGGGGAGATTCGAACTCCCGTGCCGATACAGTCAGCAAGACACTTCTACACGTGTAGCCAATCCTTTGATCTCAGCTTGATGAACCGCGATTGGCAGCGTTTCATCTCGCCTTGACAAACTTTGTTTCGCCTCCGCATCGCTTGTCAGTGTGCGGAAACTATCCCGATGTCGTCGATTCACACCCTATCGGGCGTCGAGCATGAATCGCGCTAACCTAAATTAGGCAGCGAGAGCATACTGCGGAGTAGCAGTTATTGTTTTGCATCCTTTTATCGTGGCACGGATGCTCCACGACGCGCCGCGGCAAGCCTTCCCTGTCCGGTCGATTCCATTTCGGCCCCAATTTTCAATGAACCCTTCACCCAGAAATTCCGGGCAGCAGTCATTCTAGGCCGCATCTCGATGTTGGACGCCGATCATGAACCCTCTCCCCTTGACGGGAGAGGGCAGGGTGAGGGGTGTCGAGACTCCAATCGTCGCGTGTAGCACGCTGCATTCCCACCCCGCCCAATCAATCTATACTCAATCCGTCCCTCACCCACTCACCATGCCTCACCCCAGCATCCAATCCCTTCTCACGCTCAAGACCCTACGCCGCATCGTCCTCGCGCTGCTTCTGCTATCGCTCGCCTTCAGCGCCATCGCCCAAACATCTCCGCCAACTCCCGCCGCCGTCCCCGCCTATCGCCAGGCCAACAACGTCGCCATCCTCACCGTCCGTGGCGAAATCGACAGCGTCACTCTCATGTCCCTTGAACGCCGCATGAAGCAGGCCGTCGCAGATGGCGCAGACGCCGTCGTTCTCGATATCGACACCTTCGGCGGAGAACTGGCCGCCACCCTCGAAATCTGCAACCTCCTCAAAGACCGCAACGACACACCCGCAAACGTCGTCGCATGGGTTCATCCCAAGGCCTATTCCGCCGGCGCCATCATGTCCCTTGCTTGTCGCGAAATCGTCGTCGCACCTGCCTCTACCATCGGCGACGCCGCACCCATTGACATGCTCGGCCGCCAGATGGCCCCCACCGAACGTGCCAAACTCCTCTCACCGCTTCTCGCAGAACTCATCGATTCCGCCCGCCGCAATCACTACGATGAAAAACTCGTCCAGGCATTCATCATGCTGGAACAGCGGCTGTGGATGATTGAAAACACCAAGACCCAACAACGAATCTTCGTCGATGCCGCCGAATACCGCACCGCCTTCGGTGAAGAGCCGCCAACGCAACTAGGCACCGCGCCCGCCGCCGTGCTCCCCGCACTGCCCGGCATTACCTCCCCGCTGCTTCCCTTCATCAATCAATCCATTCCGCGCAAAGCAGATCACGCCGCTCTTACCCAAAAGGAACTCCAGCGTCAGGTCGAGTTTGAGCAAATGCTCCCGCCCGCACGATCCCCGCTCGCCGATTCCGATCGCGGCCAGTGGAAACTCCTCATGCAGGTCACAGATGGCACAACCCTGCTCACCCTCAAACCCGATGAAGCCGTCTACTACGGCATCGCCGCCGCTGTCATCGCCAACGATGCGGAACTCACCACTTACTTCGGCGCGCAATCCATCCGCCGATACGACCAGACCTGGTCAGAAAGCCTCGTCCGCTTCCTCATCAGTTGGCCCGTCCGCGCCGTCCTCATCATCATCTTTCTCATCTGCCTTTTCATTGAACTCGCCATCCCCGGCTTCGGTGTGTTTGGCGCCACCTCCATTGTCGCCCTGCTCATCCTCATCGGTGCGCCCGCCCTCGCCGGCATGGCCCAATGGTGGGAAATCCTCGTCATCATCATCGGGCTTGTACTTGTTGCGACGGAACTCTTCCTCATTCCCGGTTTTGGCATCGTTGGTGTCGCCGGCGCAGGTTGCCTGCTTGTCGGCGTCGTCGGCACATTTGTCTCCGGTGATATCAACTCCGCCGCAGGTCAAAACCAGATGTGGACCGGCCTCGCCGTCACCCTCCTCTCCGCTTTCGTCGCCTCCATTGTCATCTGGTTCCTCGCCCGCCAGATGCACACCCTCCCATTTATCAACCGTTTGATCCTCCACACAGAACTCAAAGATGCCCCCGCAGGAACCGCCAGCGGTCTCCTCGCCGCCATGGGCGCAGACCAGCGCGCCCTCGCCGTTGGCGACACCGGCATCGCACACACCGATCTCCGCCCCTCCGGTCGTGCCAACTTCTCCGGCAGATTGGTGGATGTTACCTCTGTCAGCACCTATATTGAAAAAGGCTCTCCCCTTCGCGTCGTCTCCGTCGGACGATTTGCCATCGAAGTCGAGGAATCCTCTCCATGATCTACACACTCGCCCAAGCCGCTGTGCCCCTCGCAAAAACCGGCGACGATTCCTACCTCTTCTGGGCACTCGTCCTCCTCGGCGGAGCCGTCCTTCTCCTCGGCTTGGAACTCTTTATCCCCTCCGGCGGCCTCATTGGCATGCTCGCAGCCATTGCCACACTCGGCTCCGCAATCTGTTTCTTCCAGTACGACACGACATGGGGCATCGTCATGTCGTCCTCCTACGTCCTGCTCGGCCCAATCATTGTCATCTTCGGTTTCCGTTTGTGGCTCAACTCACCGCTCGGCCGTCGCATGATTCTCGGTGGCGATGAAATGGCCGATGACGATGACGACAGCCCCATGTCCGATGCACACGCCCGCCACGAACGCATCGCACAACTTCGCCAACTCATCGGTGCACAGGGAACAGCCGTCACGTTCCTCCGACCCGTCGGCGTCGTCAAAATCAACGGCCAGCGAATCGACGCCATGGCTGAATCCGGCGTCATCGACGCCGGCACCACCGTCATCGTCACCGACGTCTACGACAACCAAATCAAAGTCCGCCCCGTCTGAACCAAAGAGTCCCGGCGTACTCACTTCAGTGAGCACGCTTGTTCCCCCTCCCTTGAGGGAGGGGGCTAGGGGGTGGGTGGGGCGCACAATTTTTCAATCGCACATTTCCACTTCGCGTTTCTGCACCTCTTAGCGTCTTTGCGCCCTCCATTTAAACTAAAATCTCCCTCCGTGCTCTCTGTGATTCCATCTGTTCCCCCCCCATCCCCCCTTCGTGGTACGCTATCAAACAACTCAACCGAATCGTTTCCGCTTCCGCGACTGCTCTGAACAGGACCACGCATGAATAATCCCGTCCTTATCGCCATCCTCGCCATCTCCGGCATCATCCTGCTGGTCTTGTGCTTCGTCGTCTTCCAGTTCTTTTCCCTCTGGCTCCAGGCCCTCGTCTCCGGCGCTCGCGTCAAACTCATCGATCTCATCATGATGAAGTTCCGCAAGGTTGATCCACGCACCATCGTCTTCAACCGCATCAGCGCCAAGAAAGCCGGCCTGGAAATCTCCACCAATCAACTGGAATCCCACTACCTCGCCGGCGGCCGCGTCACCAACGTCGTCCGCGCCATGATCGCCGCTGACAAAGCCAAGATCGATCTCCCCTGGGACCGCGCTACCGCCATCGATCTTGCCGGCCGCGATATCGTCGATGCCGTCAAAACCTCCGTCGATCCAAAAGTCATTGATTGCCCAAATCAAAATTCCGGCAAACAAACCATCGACGCCATCGCCAAGGACGGCATCCAACTCAAAGCCAAGGCCCGCGTTACCGTCCGCACCAACATCGCCCGTCTCGTTGGCGGTGCCACCGAAGAAACCATCATCGCCCGCGTCGGCGAAGGCATCATTTCCACCATCGGTTCCTCCGCCAGCCACCTCGCCGTGCTGGAGCAGCCCGACAAAATCTCCAAGACCGTGCTCGCCAAGGGTCTCGACGCCGGCACATCCTTTGAAATTCTCTCCATCGACATCGCCGAAGTCGATGTCGGAGACAACATCGGCGCGAACCTTCAAGCCCACCAGGCCGAAGCCGACAAGAAGCGCTTCCAGGCCGAAGCCGAAAAACGCCGCGCCATGGCCGTCGCACAGGAAAGCGAATACGTCGCCGAAGCCCAGAAGAACCGGGCCCTCGTCATCCTCGCCGAAGCAGAAGTCCCCAAGGCCATGGCCGAGGCCTTCC
>CAZWJR010000239.1:0-4493 GCA_964634655.1 uncultured Isosphaeraceae bacterium
GGAATAGCGCAGTTGGGAGCGTTGCAGTTGTGGCGACAGTTCCGGAGGAACCGTGCGAAGGCGATTGAGAATTACCGGAAGGCGTTGACGCTGGGAGGATCGCGGCCGCTGCCGGAGTTGTTTGGCGCGGCGGAGTTGAAGTTTGAGTTTGGGCCGGAGACGCTGGCGGGATTGATGGAGGAGGTGAAGGGGGAGTTGGCGGATTTGCCGGGGTGAACATGGGATGAAATCAAGCCGTTTGAGCGCAAAGTCGCCAAGTCGCAAAGAAGCGCCAAGAAAGAATTGATTCATCCGAATTTCGGGTTTTTTGCGCCGCTGCGAGCTTGCGCCGGCGTGAGCCTCAAAGCGATTTTGCCAGTCATCGGGCCTTTGGACTAGAGTGGGCAAACCTTCTTATGCGGCGCGATCTTACGAACAAAGTCATGATTATTACCGGCGCGAGTTCCGGTATTGGTGCGGCGACGGCGGTTGCTTGCGCGGCGGCGGGCATGGATGTGGTGCTGAATGCGCGGCGGGCGGATCGGTTGAGCGAGGTGGCGACGCGGGTTCATGCGTTGGGGAGGAAGGCGGAGATTGTGGCGGGCGATGTGGGGGAGGCGGGGATATCGGCGCGGATGCTGGATGCGGCGGAGGCGCGATTCGGGCGGTTTGATTTTGTTTTTGCGAATGCGGGGTATGGGTTTGAGCGGGGAATGATTGAGGTTGGTGATGCGGAGTTGCGAGCGATTTTTGATGTGAACTTTTTTGCGGGTGTGGATTTGCTGCAGCGGGCGGCGCGGCGGTTGGTTGCGGCGAAGCGGCCGGGGCACTTGCTGATGTGTTCGAGTTGTCTGGCGAAGTTTTCGCTGCCGATGTCCGGGCCGTATTGCGCGACGAAGGCGGCGCAGAATCAGGTTTGCAGGGCGATGGGGATGGAGTTGCGATCGCAGGGGATTTTTGTTTCGAGTGTGCATCCGATCGGGACGCGGACGGAGTTTTTTGAGACTTCGGCGAAGCGTATCGCCGCCTCGGCCGCTGCGCCGCCCCCCCACTCCCCACACTCTCCTGGTTCTTCGGAACCTGTTGCGGAGGAGCCGCCGGGGTTTTTCATGCAGCCTGCGGAGCGAGTGGCGAATGCGGTGGTGAAATGTTTGCGGCGGCCGCGGCCAGAAGTGTGGACGAGTTTTCTGGTGCGGACATCAGCGGCGTTGATGATGCTGATGCCGGGGTTGACGGATTTTGTGCTGCGGAAGAAAGTGAAGTGATTGGGGAGGATAACTAGGCCGACGCGCCAGCGAGGTTGTTGGTTCTTTGGACTCTTGCCTCGCTGGCGCGTCGGCCTGGTAGTGCGTTGGCTTGGTGGAGCTTTGCTGAATTTAGACTCATGCCTCGCTGGCGCGTCGGCCTGGTAGTGCGTTGGCTTGGTGGGGCTTTGCTGACTTTAGACTCATACCTCGCTGGCGCGTCGGCCTGGTAGGTGGTGCGTTGGTTTTGTGGCGCGTTGGATTGGCTGTGGGTTGGATTGGGTTTGCTATTGATTGTTGACGTAGTTGATGGCGTTGTGGAAGTATTCTTCGTCGTTGATCCACTTGGTAGAGCCGTGCGGGGTCCACCATTTTCGTTTTCGGCCTGCGCGTTCGTTGAGTCGGCGTGAGCACCATGATTTGAACTGTTCCATGACGTCCTCGGGTTTGATGTTGTTTGCAGTGACGACGAGATGGATGTGATTTGTGCGAGCGCTGATAGCGTGGAGAACCCAGCCGCGAATGGCGCAGTGATCGCGAATAGTTTGGGTGACAATGTCACGCTGGGACGGATCGAGGACGATTTCATCGTCAGACAGAGCGATGAGGGCGCGATAGTACGTTTCCGGGTCAGGTTCCTGAATCCCGGGGATGCCTTCGTAGACGAAGCCGCGCGGATCGCCGTGGAGCCATGAGCCCTTTGTGGTCCATGACAGGAAGTATGCCAACGGGGCGGGCATTGCGGTTAAGTTATTGAATGCGTTGCGCGGTTGTCAACGGACTGCCTCGCTGGCGCGTCGGCCTGGTAGGAGGCGCGTTGGATTCGTGGAGTTTGGTTCACTTCAGGCCTATACCTCGCTGGCGCGTCGGTCTGGTAGATTTCTAGAGTATCTCTGCGGCGAGGCTGGCGAGTGCGCTGCGTTCGGTCTTGGTGAGTGTGACGTGGCCGCACATTGCCTGGCCCTTCATGCGTTCGATGAGATGGGTGAGGCCGTTGCTGGAGGCGTCGAGGTATGGGTTGTCGATCTGGTTGATGTCGCCGGTGAGGACGATCTTGGTTCCGTCGCCGACGCGCGAGACGATGGTTTTCACTTCGTGGGGCGTGAGGTTCTGGACTTCATCAATGACGAGGAACTGGTGCGGGATGGAGCGGCCGCGGATGTAGGTGAGGGCTTCCAGGACGAGTTTGCCACCTGCGACGAGTTGCTTGATGCGCTGTTCGGTGGTGTGTGATTCTGCGTGATCCAGGTGGCTGCCGCGCGTGGAGAGGAGGTAGGCGAGGTTATCGAAGATGGGTTGCATCCACATCTCGAGTTTTTCATCTTTGGAGCCGGGGAGGTAGCCGATGTCGCGCCCGAGCGGCATGATGGGGCGGGCGACGAGGAGTTTTTCGTAGCGTTCTTCCTTGAAGACCTTGTGCATGCCGGCGGCGAGTGCGAGGAGGGTTTTGCCGGAGCCTGCGGAGCCGAGCATGGTGACGAGGCGAATTTCATCATCAAGCAGAAGATCGAGGGCCATGGTCTGCTGGACGTTGCGGGCCATCACACCAAAGACGGGGCGACGGGGACCGGTGATGGGGATGAGGTGGCCGGTGTCTGCGAGGATGCGCGCGAGGCCGGTGTGGGAATCATCGGCCATGTCGCGGAGGACGAGGAACTCGTTGGTGAATGTTTGAAGCGGGACTTGCTCTGGTTCTCTATCGGATTGATGGAGTGCGCCGTTGCTGGGTGGGAGTGAGGTGAAGAGGAAGGGCTGGATGCGCTCGAGCGGGAGTTGGCGCTCGTTGTAGAGTTCATCGATGAGTTCGCCGGGGACGGAGACTTCGGCGTGGCCGTTGTAGAGCCAATCGGTATCGACGCGATCGGCTTCGAAGTCTTCGACTTCGAGGCCGAGGGCATCGCCTTTGACGCGGGCGTTGATGTCCTTGGTGATGAAGATGGTGCGTCGACCCTGCTGATTGAGTGCGTAGGCGACGGCGAGGATGCGATTGTCAGCGATGCCGGCACCCATTTCCGCGGGGATGGGTTGATCGCAGCGATCGACGCGGAGCGTTCCGCCCATGTCGTTGATGGGGACGCCTTCAAAGAGGCGGCCGTTGGCGCGGAGGCGGTCGATTTCTCGGATGACCTGACGGGCGTTGCGGCCGGTGTCATCGCTGTTCTTTTTGAAGCGATCGAGCTCCTCGATCACGACAAGCGGAATGACGACTTCATGCTCCTGAAACATGAAGATTGAGTTTGGATTGTGCAGGAGGACGTTGGTATCAAGCACGAAGGATTTTTGTGCTTGTGATTTTGGGGAGGCGGCGGTTCCGGGCTGGCTCTTGGCGGAACGGCGAGATGTGGAGCGGTCATCCACAGGCGTTTTCAAATTTCAATCTCCGGGTATTGATGCTGCACGGGAGTGTTCTGGCGTGAAAGAGCGGCCTTGCGATGTTTTTCGGCGATTTGATGGCGGGGATTGAATGATAGTGGGGATGGAAGTGATTTGTGGTACGGAGTGAAGGGGATAGATGTGCGGTGCGGTGCTTTGTCTTTTTGTGAAAATGGGAGTTTCCATCTAGGCGTTGCTGCAAGCAATTGCGCCCCACCCACCCCCTGGCCCCCTCCCTCAAGGGAGGGGGAGAGCGGTTTGAGTCTCATTGGTCGGCGGTGCGTATAGGATTGGTGACGCCATTCATCACAATGGGAAACCCGACACATGTTGATTGAGAAAATCATTCCGGTTCTGGAGGAGATTGCACCGTTGAGTTATGCGGCGGAGTGGGACAACGTGGGGCTGCTGGCGGGATCTGGGAGGTGGGAGGTGGATTCGATCCTGCTGACGATCGATCTGACGAAGGCGGTTTTGGCGGAAGCGAAGGAGATGAAGAAGGTGGTGAAGCGCGGCGGGGGCAATCGGGCGGTTGGAGGGCCGATGATTGTTTCGTATCACCCGCCGATTTTTGAAGCGGTGAAATCGATCACGGACAAAACGTCCTGCGGGCGGGTGCTGGTGGAAGCGATGAGTGAGAACATCGGGCTTTACAGTCCGCATACGGCACTGGATGCGGCGCCGGGCGGAGTGAATGACTGGCTGGCGGAGTGTCTGGGTGAGGGTGATTGCCGCGCGCTGGCGGCGTACGGGAATTTGCCGGAATCTGAACAGTGCAAGATTGTGGTGTTTTGCCCGGTGGAGCCGCCGGGGACGGTGGAGCGGATTCGCAACGGGTTGGTCGTGCGCCGACGTGCGTGAGCACCGCGTCCTCTCCCCAGGGCTCGAGGTCGAACG
>CAZWJR010000240.1:0-4461 GCA_964634655.1 uncultured Isosphaeraceae bacterium
CGGTCGTTTCGGCTCGAGTTTGGACCTCCTGACGATTCTGTCGTTACAATTCTGCCATGGCAGAATGGACCCGACTGGCGGATTTCTGGATCAATCTCCCTGATCGTCCGGGTGAATTGGCCCGCCTTGCTGCCCGTTTGCGCGAGGCTGATGTAAACCTGCTAGGTCTGTGGGGCTATGGAGCAGAGAACGGCCACGCGCGGTTCTATTGCGTTCCGGAGAGCGCGGAGCAGTTTCGCAATTTTGCACGATCAGCGGAATTGCCGGTCCGGGAGAGTGTGACGTTCTATTTGAATGCGGCTGACAACGGCGGAATGCTTGTGCAAACGCTGGAGAAGATTGCCGCGGCGGGTATCAACCTGCTGGCAATTCAGGCTGTGGCGATCAAGGGGGAGTTTGGGTGCTTTCTCTGGACGGATCAGGAGCAGTCGACCGCCTTGGAAGAGTTGTTGGAATGAAAAACAGAAGCGCCTTGCGGCGCTTCTGTCTGTTGGTGCCTCTTAAGGACAATGCAGATTACGGGCAGGGACCCCAACCGTTGATCACCGCAAGCAAATCACTCACGTTGACCTGGTTGTCGTGATTGATATCGGCTGGGCAACCGGCGCATGGTCCCCATGCGTTGATGACTGCCAGCAGGTCTGTCACGTTTGTCTGGCCATCATGGTTGGTGTCTGTCGGACATGGAGCTGCGGCACACGGATTGTTGGGAGTGCACGTTGTGAGCGGACCCTGCCAAACGCCGCCGAATCCGTTGACGCAATCAGACTGGTTCTCGCCGGGTAGACACGTCATTCCCAGACAACAGGCGCCGACAGGCGGTGGACAACTCACTTGAGCGCAGGTCGTGTTGCCACCCTGGAATACGCCGCCTTGACCGGAGCAATTAGCGGAAGTGACGCCCTGGATGCACGAACCATTGGGAAGACAGCACGCGCCAAAGCAAGCTACCCCGGCACAATTCGTCGACATACCCTGGAACAGTCCGTTGGCGGACGCACAGTTGTTCTGTGAGGTCGTTACACAACTCTGTGTTGACGGAATGCAGCAAGCGCCTTTGCAGAGGTTGGTCGTACAGAACACCCCCGTGCCCATGAAAGTGCCACCTTGAGAAGCGCACTGGGCGGTTGTCAACGTTGTACAAGTGCTATCCGGCAGACAGCAGGTACCGGTTGGTACTGGACAGGTAACCCGGCCGCAGGTGGTGTTATTGCCCTGATGGGTTCCGCCTTGAGCCGCGCACTGACCGGGTGTAAGGTCGCTGAGGCACGATCCACTGGGAAGACAGCATGCTCCCATGGGAGTAACGCATCCATTCGGCGTATAGGCGGCCTTGATGTTCCAATCGCCGCTGGGCGTATTTGCACCCAGTTGATTGAAGCGATACCAGCCGCTCAACGAGCCAATGCCGCATCCAGGGCGTGCATAGATCCAGTTGTTCGCCGACTGTTGCAATCCGTTTGTATCAGTGCTTGGAAAGATATTGGTTGGCGGGTTGTGTGGGCAACATGGCGCGGGAGTGAGGCCAAAATTGCAACTTTGGGTAGGTGGATTGTTCATTGTGTCGAACCTGAATCCGACAGAAAACTTGTTCGACCCATTGTTCGCCACAATGATCTGTTCAGGATCGCCCGCATCGACGCCAGCCTGGAGGTAAATGGCGTTATTCGGCGGGCCGACAATGATGTGAGGTGGGTTCTTACCGTCCGAAGTGATTGTATAGACCAGATTTCCATTGTTCGGTTCACCCTGCCAAACAAGCAAAGACCAATGTACGGTCACCTGCTGTGAAAGTGTCTGGGTGCCGAAAAGTCCCCCGACATAGTCGATCCTTATCGGGAACTGGATTGGGTCGATCGTGTAAGTGACGGCAGCGATTTCCTGGGCGACGAAGCCGGCTTGCGCGGTAAATGGACCGGAAGTGAAGTTGTGGTTGGAATATGTAACGACTTCCTGCGGACATGGGGCGTCGATTCCGCCGCCGGTGGCGGTAATCTGCTGGATGATGTCCGGGCGCGGGTTGAAGAGTTCGATCTTCTGCCAGACTTCGCTCGCATTCTGTGCGGCAGTGATCGGCTGCCGTTTGTCGGCGGCAACGGACATTTGCGTCCCAATCAATACCAGTGCGGCAACGACCACACCCGACAGAATCCAAAATTGGTTTGAACGACGACGTTTCATAAACCTATCTCCAATTTGAGATGGTCTTGATGCCCAGCAGGAAACAGACAACCGCACGCCGAAATTCAGCGCATGGCATACCTCTAGTGTGATTGAAAATCAGCCTGGATCAAGGAAAATCCCATTTTTTGGTCCAAGAATCGGCTTTCGATCGAGAATTCTCTATGGATGCGATATCAGTCGCGATCTGACCGCATCGATCATTTCAGCTGGCTCCGCCAACCTCCCTACGCCTTCAGTTCTACAGGCTTGCCATCCTCGCCCGGGCTCGATCACTTGGAAGCCATCTTGCCGGAGTTGTTTGACGTTTCGAACGGTCGATGGCTGGTTCCACATAACTTCGTTCATTGATGGAGCCAGCAGTATTGGTTGGCGGTTCGGTTCCATGGCGGATGCGATCAGGCTAACCACGTCATCCGTCCGGCCATGCGCCAGTTTTGCCAGCATGTCCATCGTGCAGGGGGCGATGAGCATGAGATTCGCAGCGCGGGCAAGGCTGATGTGCTGCGGGTCACTGGACTCGATGTGCTCCCACGGGCTGGTGTACACCGGCCGACCGGAAAGTGCCTGAAAAGTGAGAGGACCCACAAATCGCGTCGCTGCGTCCGTCATTGCCACGGTGACCTCAATGCCGGCTTGTGCAAGGGCACTCACAACGTGAGCCACTTTGTAGCATGCAATCCCGCCGCTTAGACCGACAATTATCCGGTGCGGCGACGAAGCATCTTTGGGCTTGGACTGTGGAGGGGCCATTTCATACAACGCCCGGAGAATCCAAAATCGGAATCACTTCTTCTTTGACTTGGACGCCCCCGGAACCACGTATCCGGTTTCGGAAAAGTCAGGGGTAATCTTGTCTTGAAGAATCTCTTCGATAACGATTTCGAGATCTGTTCGACCGTGCCGCTCCACGAGGGGGCGTGCGCCGTCGATAATGAGTTCTTTCAACCGGCGTTGAATAAGCGCAGTCAATTTGAATCGACCGCCAAGTTTCTCGACGATGGCATCACTCTTGAGGGCATCAATCATGAAGAACGAACTCCTGATGAAACTACGCAAGGAAAGCGGTTGGCAGCCTCCGCCCACGGGACGGGCAGCATAGCCCGTGAGTGCCGGAAAGTCGAACGAGCGATCGTTTGATGCCTGCGATTTACCCTTGGAATTGAGGAAATCATTGACTGGCTGCGAAGACCGGTAATAGATGCGGGTGGTCTGGCAACCCTCACGGCCCGGCAAATCGTACCAAGGCCCGCAATCGTGCAATCGGACACAAATTTGATGTTTTGGCGGCAAAAACAGCCCAGCCGTTGCAAGCGGTCAATCTAGGAACATAATGGAAGTATGGGGATCACACTCAAGGCTCGCCCGGCACCAAGAACTGGAGATTGCTGATGCTGTCAATTTTGATCCTCGTTCCGTTCCTGGTCGCAGCCGCCCCGCCTCGGACAGCGCCGGAAGGCACAATTGTGCCGGGCCACCAGGAAGATGTTCTGGGCTGTGCCCATGCACAGAATGATCGCCGTCGGATAGAAGAGACTCCGCCACTACCCGGCAATCTCCAGATCGATGCTATCACAGATTTTGACGTCTTGCACTACAACCTGGACCTCGAAATCGTTCCATCGCCCGCCAATCTAATCGGCACCAACATCATCACTGTTCGTTGCTTGAGCAACGGCATGACAAAGTTCCCGGTGCAGCTGCGGTCCAATTTCACCATCAGTTCGGTCAAAGTCAACGGAATCAACGTGACATTCACACGACTTGATACGGCGAATCTGGATGTCAATCTCGATCACACGTACAACGCCAATGATCTGTTCGATGTGACCATTTCCTATTCCGGCACGCCGGTATCCGCGGGATTTGGATCCATCAACTTCACGACACAGGGCGGTCAGCCACTCATTTTCACCTTGAGTGAGCCGTATTATGCGTACACATGGTGGCCGGTGAAGGAAGACAACCGCGACAAAGCGACGGCCGACCTGGCGTTTACCGTGCCCAACACGCTGAAAGTCGCTTCGAACGGCATACGCCAGGGAATCGATGTGGTGGCAGGCAACAAGTTGCGGTACCGCTGGCAGACCGACTATCCGACCGCGCCATATCTCTTCAGTTTTTCGGCCACCAACTACAACGAGTTCACTGATTTGTGGGTGGATTCCAACGCTCCGCCAGCGGGCATGTTGATGCAATTCTTCATCTATCCGAGCAGCGATACGCCGTCCAACCGCAATGCATGGCTGGCGACCAAACAGATGTTGACCACATTGAGCA
>CAZWJR010000241.1:0-1326 GCA_964634655.1 uncultured Isosphaeraceae bacterium
CTCACCACCACAGAAATCTGGATCAGCGAATCTCAGTAACGCATGATCCTTGCCGTCCCGCAAGACAACTTCGCCACGCTTCGCCAAATCTGCCAGTCCCAGGATGTCGAAATCGCAGACCTTGGCCACTTCGGCGAACCAACCGGCGAACTCATCCTCAAATATGGCGATAATGAAGTCGGCCGCATCTCCACACAATTCCTCAACGATGGCCTCCCCGAAATCACTCGCGAAGCCACGTGGAATCCCACCGCTCAATCCAAACGCGCTGTCTCTCCAAGTTCATCCAAAGCGCCCCATTCGATTGCCGATTCCCTCTATTCACTCCTCTCTCACCCCAACATTGCTTCCAAACGCTGGATCATCCGCCAGTACGATCACGAAGTTCAAGGCCGCACCGTAATCAAGCCCATCGCCGGCCAGCCGCCGCACCATGAAGGCCCGATGGACGCTGCCGTCATCACTCCCGTCCTCAATTCCACACGCGGCCTCGCCATTGCCAATGGCCTTGCAACAGGTTGGCAGTCCGATCCTTATCTCATGGCGCTTGCCGCTATCGATGAGTGCGTCCGCAACCTCGTCTGCATCGGCGCTGATCCAACGCGCATCGCCATCCTCGATAATTTCTGCTGGCCAAGTTGCAACGCCCCGCAGAACCTCGGCTCACTCGTCCGCGCCGCCGAAGGTTGCTACGACGCCGCCAAGGCCTATCGCACTCCCTTCATCTCCGGCAAAGATTCCCTCAACAATCAATTCACCACCGATGATGGCCAAACCATCCAAATCCCTCCCACCCTGCTCATCTCCGGCATGGGAATCGTCAGCAACATCAATCAATGCATCACGATGGATGCCAAGAACGCAGGCAACCTGCTCCTAGTCATAGGCAACACAAGTCCCCAAATGGGTGGCTCGCACTTTGAAGAGATCGCAGGCTCCGCCGAAGCCTCCTCCGAATTGCCCGCCGTTGATCTCCACACCGGCCCGCGCACCGCCATCGCCGTGGCTGATCTCATCCAAAATCAACTCATCCGCAGCGCGCACGATTGCAGCGAAGGTGGCATCCTCGTCGCCGCCGCCGAAATGGCCTTCGCCGGCGGTCTCGGCCTTCGTCTCGATCTCACCCTCCTGCCCACTTCAGAATCCCTCGATCTGCACCAGGAATGTTTCGCCGAAACCCCCAGCCGTTACCTCCTGGAAATCGCCCGCCAGAACCTCGATTCCATTGACGCCATCCTCCGCCGCCACAACATTCCCTACGCCATCATCGGCGAGTTCAATTCCACCTCCCGCCTCCAACTGACCAACCAATTCGATGAAGACGTC
>CAZWJR010000241.1:1336-4449 GCA_964634655.1 uncultured Isosphaeraceae bacterium
GCCACCGCCGAAGAGGTGGTCAAGCAGCTTGATGCCGACGCGCCAGCCAGGCACGCTTAGCTCTCCAAAGCCGGGATAACCCGTGAGCCTCATCTAATTTGGCTCCCCCTCCCCAAAACGCCAAACTCCGTCAAAAAGCCTGCAATTCCCGCATGGTTTGCCGCTCTCAACCCCCGCCTCCTTGCTGAAAACCCCGGACCCTGCTACAGTCCTCGGCTCGCTTTTTTCAGATTTTCCCGCCACCGGAACCTTGCCGGAACCCCCGGAATCCTCCGGATGCACGCGGACGGGAAATCGACCGGAGTTTGTCTTTTTATGCCCACTTTGAATCAACTGGTCCGCAGGCCTCGACGTACACCCACGGCCAAATCCAAATCTCGTGATTTGGAAGGCAGTCCGCAAAAGCGCGGTGTGTGCCTTCAGGTCCGCACCGTCACTCCCAAGAAGCCAAACTCCGCGCTCCGAAAGGTCGCCCGTGTGCGCCTTTCCAACGGTCGTGAAATCACCGCCTACATCGGCGGCGAAGGTCACAACCTGCAGGAACACTCCATTGTCCTCGTCCGCGGCGGCCGCGTTCGCGATCTCCCCGGCGTCCGGTACCACGTCGTCCGCGGCGCACTCGACACACTCGGCGTCGATGGCCGCAAAAAGGGTCGCTCCAAGTACGGCACCAAACGCGGTAAGTAAGCCAAACCAACTTTGAAATTCGGATTCGTTTTTCTCAGCACTCAGCACTCAGTACTTTTTCCCGGCAGTAATCGCAGCCCCTGTTCTCCACCACTAAGTCGGCTGCGGTGAAACAAGCCACCAAGGAGACCCCATGACCGGCCGTATTACCAAATCAGAATGGCAACTTCGTCCCGATCCCCGTTTCAAGGATCGCGTTCTCGCCAAGTTCATCAACTGCGTCATGTACGATGGCAAGAAATCCGTCGCACAGCGCGTCGTCTACACCGCGCTTGATCAGATTCAAGCCCGCATCGAAAAAGAAAAGATCGAAAACTTCCCCGCCACCGCCATCGAGGTCTTCAACAAGGCCATCGAAAACGTCCGCCCCGGCGTGGAAGTCCGCTCCAAGCGCGTCGGCGGTGCCAACTACCAGGTTCCCATGCAGGTCAGCGCCCGTCGTCAGCAGAGCCTCGCATTCCGCTGGATCATTTCCGCTGCCCGCGAGGAAAAAGGCAAACCCATGGCCAGCCGTCTCGCCAAGGAACTCTTCGAAGCCGCCAAGGGTGAAGGCAAGGCCATGAGCACCCGCGAAACCACCCACAAGATGGCCGATGCAAACAAGGCCTTCGCCCACTTCGCCTGGTAAAAAGTCCATTTTCGCCCATAGAAATTACGACGCCCATCCATTGCAATGGATGGGCGTTTTTCTTGTGCGCGGTACGATCAGCACATGCCCCGGCACATCACAACGATTGCAATTCTGGCATATGTGATCGCCCTCACCGCCACCGCATCACCCCCACAACCAAAACGCCCCGCCAATTCCAAGTCCTCCCCCATCAACGAAGCAATCGCCTTTCTCGCCGAAGAAGCACGCAAACTCAAACACGATCAGCAACTTCCACCCACCATTGCCTCTTTCGCCACCAGATTCAATCGCCAGATTCCCGTCCCGGATCTTCAAGAAGCCCTTTCCAAACCCGCCGATGCCGACGCCTTCACCGACGCGTACATCCGCTGGCAACTCACCAGTTGCAATCCACCTATGCCCGTCATGGATGATGAGCAATTTCTCAAACTGCTCGCCACCCTGCCCGCCCTCATCGACAATCCGCGCGCTACACCGGAATTAGTCGAGCGATTCAAGAAAGCCGACAAAGCCGGCAGCCTCGCTCGCAATGAGTACATTCAACTGCGCGAGGCCAGCGAGGAACTTGATCGCCGCGCCGAAATCGCCGAAGCCGTCAACGGCCCAGCCCAGAGCCTTCGCGATTGGCTCGCAGAAAAACTCGGCTCCACCGATCCCCGTCGCCTTCAATTCATGATCGAACGCTGCGCTGCGGAAATCAACACAGGCTGGCCCTGCCGCGCCGTCAAATCCCAAATGACCAAAGCCTTCAAAGAAGCCGCCGCTGATCCCGCCCTATCCCCTTTGCAAAAGCAAACCCTCGTCGAGCAAACCCGCAAACTTGCCGGCCTCAAGCGCACGGCCATCAATCACATCACGTTTCTCGCCGATGGCTCCGTCAACGTCACCTTCACCACGCCGGCCATCACCGATGCCGATGTCCAAAAGTGGACCAAGCCGCTTCTTGCGACAAAATGACCGGGCGTACTCACTTCAGTGAGTACGACCCAATCCTCAAGTTGGGTGGCACGGCCACCGACCAACGGGAGTCGGCCGTGCATTTCACGCAAACCTCTCACCCGTTCACGATCATCGCTGGCTCCACCTCTGCATATCATCCACCAATGCACCGGCGCGCCCACCTGCTTCTGCTTGTTCCCCTGTTAATGGCAACCGCCTTCGCCGCCGCGCCTCCTCCCTCTTCAACCCCTACCCCAGCCGCGCCCATTCAGGCCGCCATCAAGCGACTCGCCGATGAAGCCCGCAAATCGCTCAAGGACCGCACCCTTCCTCGCTCCACTCCAAACTTCACTTCCGAATTCAAGCACGAAATCCCCGCCCCCATCCTCCAGCAAAAACTCATCAAGCGTCTGGACACCAACTCCACCATCGACGCCTACATCCGCTGGCAACTCTCCGCCTTCCCCGGCGCAAGCCTCCCTGATCTTTCCGATCGTGAATTCCAATCCCTGCTCGCTGATCTCCCGGCACTTCCGGAAAACCCCCGCGCCAACCGCGAACTCATCAACGCCATCACCGCCGCATCTCGCGCCGGGGCGCTCGGAGAATCCCAGAAGGCAGCCGCCAAGCAAACCCTCGCCGATCTCGATGATCGCGCCAAACAAATGGCCGAAGTAAGCCGCCCCGCCATCGAGTTCCGCAATTGGATCGCCTCTCAACTCCCCAAAACCGGCTATCGCCCCGCACTCTCCGCTCTGGAAAAATGCGCTGCCCTCGTCGATGCCGGTTGGCCTTCCGATGAAGCCAAATCAAATCTCGATTCACTCCTCATTGCCTCCGCCGACGACAAAGACTT
>CAZWJR010000242.1:0-691 GCA_964634655.1 uncultured Isosphaeraceae bacterium
GCCCCTGGCGCTATCAAAAACGCCACTCGAACGAGTCAAAAATCCAACCAATTGAGGCCCCAACGGCGCGCGCAAACTACACCACCACACCCCAAAAACCTACCCCCTCAATCGCCAAATCGCCAAATCGCCAGATCGCCAAATCCCCATCACTTCCCCACACAAAACGTCGCGAACACCCGCCCCAGCACCTCGTCTGGCGTGATGTCGCCCGCCAGTGCCGCAAGGTCGTTCAGGGCCGCCCGCATCGTCGATGCGATCAGTTCCGGGTCGGTCAGTGCCCGCTGGCTGCGGATCGGGGCGACCAGTTCAATCGCCTCGGCAAGGTTGGCAAACGTGGACCGCAACGCTGCTTCGTGCCGCGGCCGCAGCGCGGTGGCATCCGCTGCAAGACTTACCGCACGATCCGCCAGCCGCTCGGCGATGAGGGCGCGGAGGGCATTGAGGTTTTGGCCGGTGAGGGCGCTGACTTCCAGCGGACTGGTGATCAACTTGGTTGTTGTGATTGGTGGCTTCTCACCCACCCCCTTGCCCCCTCCCTCAAGGGAAGAGGAACGCGGCAGATCGGCTTTTGTGCGCACGAGAATCTCGTTCTCGGCAATCAATGGCTTTTCACCCACCCCCCAGCCCCCCCCCCCCAATGGGGGGGGCCCCAACCCCCACCCACCCCCAAAAAAAAAACCCCCCCCAA
>CAZWJR010000242.1:701-4445 GCA_964634655.1 uncultured Isosphaeraceae bacterium
CTTTTCACCCACCCCCTTGCCCCCTCCCTCAAGGGAGGGGGAATCAACCGGCACGCATCGCAAAATCAATTCCGCCCGCTCAATCGCCCGGCGTGCTGCTTCCTGCATGAGGTCATTTATGGAATCGCGTTCATCATCAACGCCCGCCAGATCGATGAGCATGACTTCAGCATTGCCGTGCGCGGTTTGGATGGTGAGCGGTTCAGCCAGCACATCGCGTGTGGTGCCGGAGATCGGCGAAACCACCGCGCGTTCGTGGCCGAGCAATGCGTTGAACAGTGCGGATTTGCCTGCGTTTGGCTGGCCGATGAGCACAACCCAGGGGATGGCGTGGAGTTGCTCCATGCCGACTGCCCGCCGCAGGTGGTCATCGATGCGCTGGTGCAGACTGGTGAGTCGGCCATGCAAATCACCAGGTGCGATGGCGACGACATCTTCCTGGTCAGTGAAATCGATTCCCGCTTCCACAAGCGCCAGAGCGCTCGCCAAATCGTCCGCAAGTTGGTGCGCAAAATTGCCAAGCGAACCGCTGGTGAGCAGATGCGCTGCACGGAGTTCCGCATCAGATTGCGCTGCGATGGTCGCTGCGACGCCTTCGGCCTGCGTAAGCGAAATGCGCCCATTGAGGTACGCCCGCGCCGTGAACTCGCCGGGATTGGCTCTGCGTGCTGCGATGTTGAGTTGTTGTGCGGATTGCAGCAGGGAATCAATGATGCGATCAAGAAGAATCGGGTTGCCGGGCAGTTGCAGTTCCGCCGAGTTCTCACCAGTGTAAGAATGCGGCGAAGGAGTGATGAGCGTGATAACTGCAATGGAAGTGCTGTTGAAATGCAACCGCGCCGGTGCAGCGTTGCGGACGAAGCGATGATCCGCATGATCTTGATGGATGTGATGGCCCAGTAATTCAAGAGTCTGCTCGCCGCTGATGCGAATGATGCCACGAGCGGATCTGCCCGGCGGCGAGGCAACGGCAAGGATGACTTCAGATGGGGCGAACATGCAGAGGAAGGATAAACGTGATGGCCCAAGAGAGCGCAACATCTTCGCAGGACATGCCGTCCGCCCTCACCCCGACCCTTTCCCGCGGGGGGAGGGAGTTTTACTTGCGTTTCTTGAAGGACTTGGGCGGCTCGGATTGCTGGCGTTTGGCGCGGGCGGCTTCGAGTTTTTCGGCCCAGAGTTTTCCAAGTGAGTCTTTGGGTTTCTTGGGTTTGGCCGGACCCGGGCCGCCGTTGGGACCATCTCCTGCAGGTCCGCCGCCGAGATTGCCAAGGTCAAGTTGGTTGACGTGGCTGCGGATGTACTTGCTCTCCATGATGCCGATGCAGGTGGAGGTGAAGATGTAGAGCGTCAGGCCGGACGGGGCCTTGTACAGGAAGATCGGCATCATGAGGACCATCATTACCTTCATGATTTTCTGCTGCTGCTTCTGCTCCGGCGTCATGTTTGGCGACGGCGGGGGCGACATGTACTTCTGCTGGAAGAAAAACACGACGCCCATGAGAAGTGGCAAAAGATTGAGCGCGTCAATGTGGACGCCAATGAACGGAATTGTGAATCCGACGCCGGGCAGAATCCAGAAATGATCCGGGCTGGAAAGATCGCCAAGGAACTTCCAATCCGCAAAGGATTGGAAGAGACCGTAGAAAGCGGATTGATGACGGATATCGAAGGCAAGGTAGAGCATGGCCCACAAGGCAATCCAGATAGGCATCTGGAGAAACATGGGCAGGCAGCCGAGCATGTTGAGCGGATTGATGCCATGCTCGCGCATGAGCTTCATCTGCTCGGCCTGCATGCGTTTTGGATCGGTGCCGAACTTCTTCTGGAGATTGTCGATCTCGGGCTTCATGGCCGCCATCTGCTTGCCGAAGCGCTGCATGTTGATCTGCGACTTCTTGGTCAGTGGATGCAACAGGATGCGAACGACCACCACCAGAAGCATGATGGCGACGCCCCAATCGAAGACGATGTAGTTGTGAAGAAGCGAAAGGAAGCCGAGCAGAAGTTTGGCAAGCCACTGAAAGGTCATGAACGTGCAGCAGCCGCCCGCCATGCGATAGAGGATTAGTTCTCCCATGGAGAGATCGGAGAATGGATGCTGTGCAAGAACCGCACGATCAAGGGGGCCGACGTACAGACCCATATCGAGTTTCTTTTCGCCACCGGGAGTGAGCGAAACGGCGGGGCCATAGAGTTTTGTGACGATGACTTCGCCGGCGCCCGGGGCGGAGGCAACCTCAACGGTGATCTGATTCAGGACGCCTTGAAGAGAATGCGCTCCGGCGGCGACGGCATCCGCGGAGGGATGGATTGCCACGGTGAAGTAGCGATTCATGCTGGCGAACCAGCCGAGGTGGTAGCCGCGCTCGCGACTGGATTTGTTGGGCCAGAGGGATCGCAGATCACTGCGGGTCTGCTCATCGGTCGCTTCCAGAACTTTCTTCGCCTGCTTGAGGACGGCCGACCGGTCCATTTCAAATTCGCCGGTCAGGATGAGATCAGGCTGTTTGGTTGGATCGGGCAGGTAGCCCATATCGAAGCGGCGGCGATCGATGTAGCCGGTGACATCGGCGGCAAGATCGGTGGGTCCGAGTTGAATCCACTGCGCATCAACGGGTTGCGACGAAATGTTCTTGATCGTCTGCTGAAGCGTGATGTCGTAGGTGGGGCCGAGCGTGAACTGGCGAGAAATCGCAAGAATGGGGTGGCCATCGGCATCGACGATATGCGATTCAAATCGGCCGGGCGCGGTTTCGGACCATGCGGATTCAGAAACGAGATCAACGGGCTGACCGTTGACAAGAATGCGGTAGGCGAGTCCAACGTTCTGGAGCACGTATCGCTGCGATTCATCGACTTGGGTGAAATCGAAAGGAGTGGAAGTTGCCACGCTCACCGCGCCGGATGGTTGAACCTGCTTGAGGTAGCGTTCGGCTTTGCGTTTTGCCTCGGCGGTGTTCCAGATATCGGAGAAGGCGACTCGCGCGATGCTGGCGCCCTGACGGGAAAACTCCAATTGCAGGATATGAGCGCGGGGATCAAGCGAGCCGAGGCTGTGGAGCGGTTGATCGCGCGGACTTAGATCGTTGCCGGCGGCAATGGCTTTGAGGCCGGGGATTGGTTGTGCGGGAGCGGCAGGGGGTGTGCTGGAAGAGGTGGCATTCTCTGGGGCGGCAGTTGCTGGTGGCTGGGCTTCGGCTGCTGGGATTACTGGATCGGCCGAAGGCGGCGCGGTCGTCACCGGGGCTGGCTGTGGCTGAGTGGATGCGGCAGGCGTAGCAGCGGGTTTGGCCAGCGAGCCGGGCTTGCGCGGTGAGCCGTTGAAAACGGCGGCGAGGACGCCGATGGCCGTGAGAAGGACCAGGGCGGTAATGAGGATGCGGCGGAGGCGTTTGGACATAATCAATTTTGGATTCACGATTTTGAATTTTGGATTGGGAAACGCGGCGGGAGCGGATCAGCCAACCATGATTCAGAATCGGCAATCCAAAATGTACTTCATCTTCCTTCTCTAAGGCGTTCGCCGAGCCAATCGCTTAATTGGGGAATGGCGTGAATTTTTTCCACGACGGCGTCGATGTCGTAATCCAGGCGGAAAAACTCGACCTGATCGTCGCTCACGATGGCGTAACTGGATCGGGGATCAAGATCGCGGGGTTGGCCAACGGAGCCGGGGTTGACGATGGCTTTTTCGCCATTGTTGAGTTTGTAGGATCCGCCGAGGTCATCGGGGGGATAGAA
>CAZWJR010000243.1:0-4435 GCA_964634655.1 uncultured Isosphaeraceae bacterium
CAAAAGCCCAGTTCTGTCCTGCTGATGTCACCGGTGATCTTCAGGTGAACACGAGTGATCTGCTGGGTGTTATCAACGAATGGGGACCGTATGTGCCCGGTTCGCCGAATCGCCCGGATACCAACAATGACGGGCTGGTCAACGTGTTTGATCTGTTGGCCGTCATTAATGGGTGGGGTTCGTGCAGCCCAGTCTTTGAATACATCGAGGGGACATTCACCGGTGGCGGCGACCGGGGGCAGGGCGGAACCGATGGAGCAGGCAATCGTTGGTGCGTTTATCGGGTTGATGCGGTAGGCGCGCAGCCGGCGGGGACGCCTGCGGGAACACCACAAATGGTTGCCGTCGGCCAGATTCTCTGCATTCAGTGCCCGTTGTCGTTTGGGATTGGGAATGCATGCCCGAATCTGTTCAAGGCCACGTTCAAACGCAATGGTCCACCGGCAGCGGTGAGCGGGAATGTCCGGGCGACCTCTATCGGCAATGGATTCTGCCAGGAGTGCCCGCACTTGCAGCCGCCTCAACAGCAGCCGAAGAAGTTTTATAGAACCGGCTGAATTGATCGAGCGTCAAACGATCAACGAGAGTTGGTCAACGAGCGGCGAGTGATTCGCCGAACAACCGGCTCCTCCCCGTCGCCGCGGGTTGGAGCCTTTTCGTTGATCTTCAGATTAGATTGGCCAATGGCGCCGATGCGAGGCGCAGAGTTTGTCGACCACCGCAAGCGAATCACTGTCTGGGGCAGCACTTTTCGGCGGAGCGCTGCCTGCCAGAATTTCAATGCACGCTTTTGTGCTATTTGCAAGGGCGTTGAGGTTGTAGCCGCCTTCAAGGATCAGAGCCAGGCGACCTTGCGCTTGACGATCGGCGATGTTGCGCACGATGCCGCATAGTGAGGCGAAACCGTCTTCAGTCATGCGCATGCCTGCGAGCGGATCATCGCGATGGGCGTCGAACCCTGCGGACACGAGGACGAGATCGGGTTTGTATGCATCGGCGATTGGGACGAGCAGTTTTTCAAACAAGGCGATGTAGTCGGTGTCATGAAAGCCAGCGGGAAGCGGCGCGTTCACGGTGAAACCTTTACCCGTGCCGATTCCCACTTCCTCCAGCGCGCCGGTGCCGGGGTAGAGCGGTGATTGGTGTGAACTGAAGAACAACACATCGCTGCGATTTTCAAAGGCGTGTTGGGTTCCGTTGCCGTGGTGCACGTCCCAGTCCACGATCAACACGCGCTGGCATCCAAGTTCCGCGATGGCGTGGGCTGCGGCGATGGCGATGTTGTTGAAGAGGCAGAAGCCCATGGCACGATCGCGCTCGGCGTGATGGCCGGGCGGTCTGACGAGGGCGAAAGCCCGGCAGGCCTTGTTGTGGACAACGGTTTCAACGGCATTGATGGCCGCGCCGGCGGCGAGGAATGCCGCATCGACACTGGCTGGAGAGATGGCGGTGTCTTCATCGAGACGGGTGGATTTGCCGCGCAGGGAATCAATTTCATCGATGTAGTGGGAATCGTGAATGCGCTGGACTTGTGATCGGGTTGCAGGTTTGGGCGTCGCTTGTTTGACGCCTTTGAATTGAAGGTCGGCCAGCATCTGGCGAATGGCCTGCAGCCGCGCGGGGCGTTCCGGGTGGCCAGGGCCGGGATCGTGGCGGATCATGGATTCATCAAAGAAGATCACAACTTGATCGTTCATCGTTTACAGTATCCACGATTATGGGCAAGCAAATCGAACCAACGTCAAACATCGAACCCTTTGATCCGGCTTCCATCAAGCGGCCGGACCCGGCGCTGTGGAATTATTACGTAATCGTCGCATTGTTCACGGTGTTTGGTTTTCCGATTGTCATCTGGCCGCTGCTCTTTAAATACAAGACGCTGCAATATCGGTTTGATGACAAGGGCGTTTCCATGTCGTGGGGGATTTTGTTTCATCGGGAGATTTACCTGACGTATCGCCGCATTCAGGATATCCATGTGACGCGGAACTTCATTCACCGCTGGCTGGGGCTGGCGGCGGTATCTGTTCAGACGGCGTCGGGAACCAGCGGTGCGGAGATGACGATTGAGGGGATTCGCAATCCGGAAGCACTGCGCGATTATTTGTACACGCAAATGCGCGGGGCGCGGAATGAAATTGAAACGAGTGAAGCAGGCGATGGCGTGGCTGCGCAGACGCCTGCTGATGAAGCGTTGGTTCTGTTGCGGGAGATGCGCGATGAATTGCGGCAATTGCGAAGCCGTGCGGGACCGGGGAGGGCTGGATCAGGAGCGCCTCTGCAAATCGGGCAGCGGAGTGGATTTATCACGGCGTGTGGCGAGTGCTGGTTGACCTGTTTCGTGTGCCGGATCAGCCGCCGACGCTGCCTGCAAAGCCCGGTGAGTTCATTCAGCATTTTCAGCCAGCGCCGGGGTTTCTGCGGTATCTCAAGTTCTGGTTCTGGATTGTGCTTGCGGTAACGGATGTGGCGATGACGGTGGGCTACATTGCGGCCGCGATTGCGTTGTGCCTCGCAGGCTTGTGGTGGGTGGCGGCACTGCTGTTTCCTGTAGCTCTGTTCATCATTGTGGCGCCGGATATTGTCGTTTTCATCGCGTTGCACCTGCGATATGACACAACGTGGTATGTGATGACAGACCGGAGTCTGCGCATTCGTCGGGGCATTTGGATCATCCATGAAACGACAATCACGTTCGAAAACGTGCAGAACCTGAAGGTGAACAGCGGGCCGCTGCAGCGGCACTTCGGGATTGGGGATTTAGTTGTGGAAACCGCAGGGGCAGGCGGGGATTCGCATCAAAAGGGTTCGCAGGGTGTATCCAACAAGGGGATCATTGAGGGTATTTCCAACGCGGTGGAGATTCGTGATCGCATTCTTTCGCGGCTGCGGCAATCGAAGACGGCGGGGCTTGGCGATGATGCCGATCATTCAGCCGGTGCACCGCAGTGGACGCCGGAGCACTTGAAGGCGCTGCGGGAAATGCGGGATGAAATTCGCGGTCTTTCCAAGCCAGGTACGATCACGTCATGATGTCTACGACCGATGCCAATGTTGAGAACGCGTATGCGTTTCTTCGCGGACATTTCACCGCTGACTTGCGATTCGATGAAAACGTGCGTCCGATGAAATACGTCGTGGGGCCGGACGGCAAGTTGATCGTGCCGGTGATGGTTGCGATGCTGCGATCGGTGGACACGGTGCTGTTTGTGCCGGGGTATGTGGATGACGCCATGGAGTTGCAGGTGACGCTGGAAGGTTTTGAGGAGAGTGGCCCGGATGGAATGGCGGCGGATCGCTGGCGGATTTATCACGGCGAGCCGCCGGATGTCCGATGGGCGTTTCTTCGTATTGATGCGGCGCGGTTTGGCGGGTTTGTGATTGATGGCGATGCGCTGATGCGGCCGAATCCGATGGTTCGGGAGGAACCGTGGCTTTGCAAACTCATGAACACGCAAAAGATGGATGATCTACGGCGGCTGTGTTCGCACTATGGCAAGATGGATGTGGAGAACCCGGTGATGGTAGGCGTTGATCCGCTGGGTTTTGATGTGCGGGCCAGATTTGATGTGGTGCGCGTGCCTGCGCTGGAGCCGATTTCAACGCGCGAACAAGCCAGAATCATGTTGCGGGATATGGCGCAGGCTGCGGTGTAGTGGAGGGTCCGGTTCCGCGTGGACAAATCCTCGTGGTGAAAGCAGTAGGCTATAGTGCCGCCATGAGCACATTCCCCGTTAATTTGCGCGATGTTGGGTCATTGGATGCTGCGCTGGCGGCGATCATCAGCCATTTCAAAGCCGACAGCGGCACGATTCATCTTGTTGATGAGAGAGATGGCATGCTGCATTTGCGGGCAGCGAGCAAGGGTATTCCTCAACCGGTGCAGGATCTTGTACGCATCGTGCCGATTGGCAAAGGGATGGCCGGGCTTGCGGCAGAACGCCGAGAGGCTGTGACGGTTTGCAATCTTCAAACGGATACCAGCGGCGATGTGCGCCCTGGGGCGAAGATGACGGGGTTGGAAGGCGCGATTGTTGTGCCGATCTTCGCTGGTGAGAACGTGGTGGGAACGTTGGGCATCGCCAACCGAGCCGCGCGGACGTTCACAGATGGGGAAACGGCGATGTTGGTTGAATGTGGCCGGGCGATTGCAGCAATGCAAAGGTGAGGAAGAAACCACGTAGGACACAGAGAGCACAGAGAAAGGGTTTGGGTCCAGATCGAGATAGTTCTCGTCAGCAGACAATGGCAATCTGTCCTCTGTGTCCTACGTGGTTTCAATCCGATGAAGGCGGTGAATCAGAGGAATGCGTGGAACAGGCCATCCGACCTGTTCCACGCCTGACATGGCACGGCGACAGCCGTGCCACCGCGCCAAAAGAACTCCCTACCCCCTCACCGCGTAAAGCGGGCGCGCGGGGCGCGAAAATGGAGA
>CAZWJR010000244.1:0-4429 GCA_964634655.1 uncultured Isosphaeraceae bacterium
AAACCTCGGCGATCGCATCAGCCCGCAAGACACCGCCATCATCGAACTCCTCAACCGTTACGCCACGCTCCGTCCGGTCGATCCCTACCCGCACAAAAAACTCGCCCAGATCTGGCTCGCCAGCGATACTCCCGCCAAGGCAATTCCCCATCTGGAATACCTCGATGTCCGCGAAGAAAAATCCCCCGTCTACGCACTGGAACTCGCCAGACTCTATCGCCAGCAGGCTCAAGCCAAAGGAACCCCAACAACCGAAGGCGCTGGGGGGGGCGATTTGGAGAAGGCTTTCACCAAAGCCACCCGCGCCATCAACATTAATCCCTACCACGCCGCCAACCGCGAATTCGCCGCATCAATCGCCGTCGAAGCCAAACACCTCGAAGCCGCCCGCCAGCACATCTTCGCGCTGACATTGCTGGAGCCCGATCGCCCGCAACACGCCAAGCGACTCGAAGCGATCGACAAACTCCTCGCATCAAGACCGCGCTAATTGAGTCAACTGTAGGGTGGGTTGAGCAGGCAATAACCAATCCAATCACAACAACCGTGTCGCGAAACCCACCGCTCGGCGTGGGGACTACTTCCGCCTACTCAACCACCACCGGCTCAACATCCGAAGGCTTCGCCGCCCCCGACTTCCCCAGCGCCCAACCAAACTCCGGCATCCTTAACACCAGCGAACTCACCACCACCGCCGCCGCGCCTGTTCCAACCAACACCGCCAGTTGAATCACCGACCATCGCCACGTCCCCGCCAAACTCGCGCTTGGCGTCAATTTCCAATCCACCAGCAACACCGCGCCTGCCATCACCGCCGTCACAATCCCCGTCCGCACCCAACTCATCACCACCGCGCGGTCGATGACATGCTCGCTGTACCGCCGCGTCAATCGCAGCAGAAACACCACCTGCAGCATCGCACAAAACGCCGTGCTCCACGCCAGGCCCGCCTCCTTCAGCGGCGTCCAGATCAGCGTCACGTTCAACACAAAATTCAATCCCACCATTCCCAGCGCGACCTTCACAGGCGTCTTCGCATCGCCGCGCGCATAGAAAGCTCGCGTCAATGTATGCGTCATGGAGTACGCCCAGATCGCCGGCGCAAATCCCATCAGCACCCACGCCACCCGCGCCGTGTCATCCGCCGTGAAGTTCTTCCCCTGCAAAATCGCCGCCGTCAGCGGCATCCTCACCAGCATCAACCCCACACTCGCCGGCAAACCAATGAACACCACCAATCGCAACCCCCGCCGCAAGATATTCGTGAACGCCCCCGCATCATCCGCCACCTTCGCCAGCGCAGGAAAAATCGCCGTCGCCACCGCAATGCCAAACACCCCCAGCGGAAACTCATACAGCCGCTGCGCATTGCTGATCGCCGTCAGCGCACCTTCATCCAGCGGAAACTTCACTCCAAAAATCGTCGGCCCGATCGTCGATGGATAACTCGCAATCAATCCATCCATGAACGTGTTCAATTGCAGCACGCCCAACCCAATAATCGTCGGCCACGCCAGCGCCAGCACCTTCTTCATCGCCGGGTACGCGCCGCTGCAATTCTTCAAACCTTTCACCCACCACGCCGTGCCCCGCAATCCCCAAAGCGACCACATCACCTGCACCACCCCTGCCAGCAGCACTGATGACGCCACCGCGCTGATATGCACAATCTGCCCCGCCTCCGTCGTGCTGCCTTTCCACATTCCAAATCCGACCGCCGATGCAATCAGAAAAAAGTTCAGCACAATCGGCGCCGCCGCCGTCGGCCCGAATCGTCCGTGCACTTGCAGCATCGCCCCCAGAATCGCCACCAGGCAAACCAGCGGCATGTACGGCAGCATCACCATCATCAGCCGCAACCCCAGATGATCGTGCCCCGCGCGCGCCGAAAGCGCAAACAAAACCCCCTCGCCAACCAACGTAATCCCGCCCAGCACAATCAACATCAAACTGATCGTAAGCGTCGCCAGTTGCCTGCCAACTGCCGGATCATTCTTGTGCCACTGCGTGTACACCGGCAGGAACGCCGCTGAAAGAGCCCCCTCTCCAAACAACCGCCGGAATAAATTCGGAATCATGAACGCAAACCAGAACGCATCCGTGATCGCCGAAAGGCCGAACATGCGCGACAACGCCGCATCCCGCGCCAACCCCGTCAACCGGCTGACAAACGTCAGCAGCGTCACCGTCCGCGCATGTTTCTCAAATCGATCAGACATCTAGATTCCCCCTCCCGTAAGGTCGAAGATTCGCCGTGAAGAAGAGGGGGCCGGGGGTGGGTGAAAAGCGGGGGCCATCAAATCCCCCCTCCCTTGAGGGAGGGGGCCAGGGGGTGGGTGGGTCGCAGTGATTTCAGAAGCACTCATCTCTTCCTCTCGCTGCGATGAACACTCCCTTTTTCGGTGAAATCCGATGGCAAGCGGGAAAATTCACCGCACGTGAAGTACAACAACCACAGGGACTCTCACAATCTGGAACCACAGAGGACACACCAACCAACGAGAATGTCTTTTGGAACAATCCACAGATGTCGCAGATGACACAGATAAAGACAAGGATTGAACATCGTTCGATCTGTGAAATCTGCGAAATCTGCGGATTCCCTTCAAACCCCAATCCATCCAAGCCCCCTCAATCCAAAATCCAAAATCCCCCTCTGTGCTCTCTGTGTCCATTGTGGTTAACCGTCACTGCCCCGTGCTGCCAAACCCGCCCACGCCACGCAGCGTTGCGTCCAGTTCCTCCACCTCATCGACCCTGCAATGCGCCACCGCCGCAATCACCATCTGCGCGATCCGCATGTTCGGCTCCACCACAAAAGCCGCCTTCCCATGATTGATTAGCGGCACCTTCACCTCTCCCCGATAATCCGCATCAATTGTCCCCGGCGAATTCGGCAGCGTGATCCCGTGCTTGCTCGCCAAACCGCTCCGCGGCCGCACCTGCGCCTCAAAACCCACCGGCACCGCCATCGCAAATCCACACGGAATCATCCGGATTTCCCCCGCCGGGATCGTCACCGCCTCCGCCACCGCCGCATGCAGATCCATCCCCGCAGCATGATCAGATTGATACCGCGGCAGGTCCGCCAACTCGGAAAGTCTCTTCAATCGCAGCGATACAGATGCCATCGCCCCAGTGTACCGCACCCCGCCTCATGGCATTACTTCAGCAGCCGCAGCATCACAAACGCCAGCGCCGCCAGCACCACCACACTCACCGCCAAACTCAACCCCATCGCCCGCAATACTTCCGGATGTCCATGCGCCGCTTCCAGCGGTTTGCCATCCCTCGTTCCATACCCCGCCGTTCGCAAAGGCAACCGCGCCAAAGCCTGCTTCCATCCCACAATGTGCTTGCCCCGATAAATGTGCATCACCGATATGTTCATGTAGTACGCCATCAAGGCGATGTACCCCAGCGCAAACCACCGCCAGTACTCCGGCGAGAACAGCCAGCCCAGCAGCACAAAGAACGCACCAACCAGCACAATCCCGGAATAGATAACCGTATCGCTGGTCTTCTTGGAGGGTTTGACCTTCGCAACCGCTTGTTTGTGTTTGGCTTTGTGCCGGGTGGCCGTTCGCGTCATGGCATCCCCGTCACAGGAACCGGCACCAGCGATCCGCCAGCAGGCGCCGCCATCGCCGCCGCAGGATGACGCAATCCATTCCGGCTCTGGAACTTGCCCATCCGACCCTGCGGCCGTCCATTCGCCGCTTCAATCGGCTCCAACTCGCCGTCAAACTCCCCATTCATCCTGGCCAGCAGAGCATCCATATTGCTGATCATTTCCCGGGTTGAGGCAATCGCGTTTTCCAACGCCGTCCGCCCGGTAATGAACTTCATGGGATCGCGTTTTCCCGCCTCCGCAAAGCGTTTTTCGCTCTGCTCACGGTCGGAAATCAGCCGTTCCAGCAATTCCCCTGCCTGTTGCCGAAGTTGCGCAGCCTGCGTCATGGTCAATCCATTGGGTTTCAGTTGTGTTTCACTCACCATACAAACGGTCCCTCAAGGTCCCGGGCGATCGCCTAGCCAGCCTTAACCATTTCCCAACCCATCGGTGATCCAACCCCAATATCATCGTCGGATCATTATTGGCACGCAAGTCGATCCAGTTCCGTTTCTGAACCAAATCCCCACTAGATTCGGCTAAATCGTCATTTATGCAGCAATCTGGGCCGTTTTTTCCGGAACCAGCCGCCTGATCAGCCCCGCCAAAGCCACCGCATCGGCCGTCCGATTCACGGGTGATAACTGGTGGATCATCTGTGCCACAAACCGCTCATCCGGCTGTGGCAGCACCCAAATGTTGATATCCGGGTGCCGCGTCGGCCGCCTCGCTTCCGCATCAAAAGCCAGTTCCTCATGCAGTTTCTCCCCCGGCCGGCTACCCGTAAATACCACCCGAACCGCCCCCGCCCCGCCC
>CAZWJR010000245.1:0-4320 GCA_964634655.1 uncultured Isosphaeraceae bacterium
ACTAACGGGGGAAATTGGGGTTGCAGGGGCAATTTGATTGATTCGCGGGGTCCAGTGCCGGGACGCGGGTCGTTAATTCTGATACATCGTGTTTTAGCTAAAAGTAAATGTACTCGATTCCTGCATCCATATGGCGACTTGGTTGTACGTTGTGTTCCAGCACATGCCGCGAACTGATGAGCGATCAAATGAGATCATGGGCACAGGCTTGCTGTCGCGCACTCTCCTGTTGCGTCGCGGTGAGGCGGCGGCGATGTGCTGGTCGGCGGGATTCTTCTTTTTTGTGTTGTTCAGTTACTCCATGCTGCGACCGGTGCGCGAGGCGATGGGGATTGAGAAAAGGTATGAGGACTTGACGTGGCTGATGACCGGCACGCTGGTTGTCATGCTTTTTGCCAATCCGGTTTTTGCGTGGCTGGTGTCGGCGGTGCCGCGGCGGCGGTTCATTCCTATCACGTACCGGTTCTTTGCCATCTCGATGCTGGCGTTCTATCTGATGTTTCGGTTTCTGCCGGAGGAATCGCGCGTGGGGCTGGGGTACGCCATTTATATCTGGTTAAGTGTTTTCAATTTGTTTGTGGTGTCGGTGTTCTGGGCGTTCATGGCGGATATTTTCAATCACGACCAGGCGAAGCGGTTGTTTGGTTTTATTGCGGTGGGCGGCACGCTGGGAGCGCTGGCCGGGCCGCTGTTGACGGGTATTCTTGTGAAAGGGTTTGATCTTCCCGGTGGGATGGCGATGAAGATGCCCTCCGATGCTATGCTGCTGGTTTCAGGTGTCAGCCTTGAGGTGGCAGTGCAGTGCGTGAAACGACTGCTGCGATTAGCGGGGATTCATCGGGCGGAATTGACCTCGCCGGCCATGCCCGTGGCGGCATTGCAACGCGGGACTGATCCGGGACCGGGATTGCTGGAAGGCTTGTGCCAGATCATGCAGTCGCCGCTGCTTCTGTTGATTTGCGGGTTCATGCTGATCTTTACGATCCTGTCATCGCTGCTGTATATGGAGCAAGGGCGGATTGTGGCGCAGACGTTTGCCACGAACAGTGATCGCACGGCGGCTTTTGCGCAACTGGATGTTTATACGCAGAGCCTGACGCTGGTTCTTCAACTGCTGCTCACCGGGCGAATTATTCGCTTCGTTGGTGTGGGCGGGACGCTGACGATTGTGCCGCTGGTGACCATGATTGGTTTCGCGGCGTTGATGTGGCGCGATACGTGGGCGGTGTTTGCGGTGGTCATGGTCTTTCGGCGGGCGTTCCATTACGCGCTGGATCGGCCCGCACGGGAAGTGCTGTACACGGTCGTCAGCGCGGATGCGAAATACAAATCAAAGAGTTTCATCGATACGTTTGTGTATCGAGGCGGGGATGCGGTCGGCGGCTGGATGGAACGGTTGCTGACGTGGATGAGCGTGGCGACGGGTGTTGCGGCCATACCACTGGCTGCGATGGGGTTTGTCGGCGCGCTGGGATTGGGGTATTTGCAGCGGAAACGAGTTGACGAGCCGCCGCAGAAAACTGAATGAGCAGTTCATCCGTACGCCTGCACCAATTCCACTCCTGGGTAGTACCAAAGGAGAATCTGGTGAAAGTCTTTGCCACTTTTGGCGAGGGCTTCGGCACCATATTGGCAGAGACCGACGCCGTGGCCGAAGCCGTAGCCTTCAAAGGAGACCGTGTTACGCTTGAAGGATGCGCGTAGGTTGGAGGAGAGCAGCGGTTTTTCCGGTGGGTTCAGCCCCTGGCCGCTGTAGTTGGCGGCCCTGCGGAAATTCTCGGCGGTCATTTCCAAGGTTGTCTTCCGGTCATCTGCGACACGAATGCGCACCGGCCGGCCGTGATCGTTTTTTGCGGAGACTTCGACGCTTTCGAGCCGTGAGAAGTTGATGAGGTCCCTGATGCTGCGATCTTTTCCGAAGGCGATCAGGCGGCGGCTAAGCAGATCGATGGGTTGTTCGACTTTCCACTGGTACACGGGGGCAGCGGTGCAAATATCCGGTTCCGGCCGGCCATGCAAGGGCAGAACATCGTTGACGGGATTAGAGCCGATGGCGTCGGTGGCGCTGGCTGCGACGCCGCCGCAGCAACTGGAGTAATAGCCGGAGACAAGCAGGCCGTTGTAGCCGAGGACGAGGCCGCGCGTCATGGCGACGGCTTCATTGGCCTTGGAATCCGTCACGCTGCCCAGGTACATCTGGGATGAAGCGGTGTTGGTGACGTCGTAATGGCGTTTGCCGGCAAAGACGGCGATTTCTGTCGCGGCAAAACTGCGGGCGGCGACAGACTGTGCGGCGAAGGTTTGGAGGTGCCAGGTTTTGTAGAGTTCGCCAGATAGAACGCCGGGCAAGTAGGATTCCAGTGGAACGTCGTTGACCATGTCGAACGCGCCGGTTGGAGATAAGCCGGGAGTGGATTCCAAATCATGCCGCGAGACTAATCGGAGGGTTCCGGGGTAACGTCGTGCTGGCGAGGCGGCAGAGCGCGATTTGGAGGGCGCGACTTCGTTGACCTCAAGCAACGGCGAGGCATTTTCATCCATAAGGGAGATTTCAACGGAATCGCGACCGTTGATGCCGCCTCGAAATCCGTTGCCATCGATGATGGACCACCCGCTGGTATCTATTGATACGGTCAGCGGACCTTGCAGAGCAGCGCCTTTTCCCGCGGCGCCGGTGCGACGGAGCGCGAGCCATTGGTTGTTGCTGCCAATGCTTATGGGGTTGGCCGCAACGCTTGAGGCAGGTCTCATTTTCATCACACGCACACGGATGATGGGCTGTGACGTTGGCAGTGGTGGGCGAAAGACGGCGGCCTCGGGCACTTCATCGAGGTTGGCATCGTCTAAAAGAGGTTCAGCAGGCGGTTGATCGGAATCTCGACGGCACGCGCTTAGCGCCAATGGCGCGGCAAGTGAACCTGCCACGCGAACGAGAAATGCTCTTCGGGAGTGGTCGCCAGACATTTGAATCACACCAAGGGTGAGTGTTTGTGCATCGGCAGATTTCGCATTGTCGCTGGAATCCGGGCTCTGGGAAATGAAAAAGCCCACGACGATGACGCCGCGGGCTTGACGAATGTTGACCGGAACGTCATTGGCTCAATCGAGCGTTCGCAGGGCCAGGCTGAAGTTGCCAAGTTTTTCGCGAATTTCCACGAGGCTGGTTGCGCCAAAGTTCTTGACGCCCATCAATTCAGCCTCGGTGCGGCTGGCGAGATCGCCTATGGTCTGGACGTTGAGCATCTGGAGAGCCTTGCGGGCGCGAACGGAGAGGTCCAGTGCGGAGATCGGCTTGTTGAGAACCGATTCGGGCGCCTGGCCCTTGAGTTCATCGTAGATTTCCTTGCGAACGCGGTTGAGCGGGCCTTCCAGACCCTGGCCCAAACGAAGGCCACGCTGTTGCAGCATTTGCTTGATTTCAACCAGCGAGGTTTCGCCAAAGTTTTTGTAACTCATCAGTTCCGCTTCGCTGATGCGAAGGAGGTCGCCGAGCGTGCGGATCTGCATTTTTTTTAGGCAGTTGCGGGCTCTGACGGAGAGTTCAAAATCCGTGACGGGGGTATCGAGCATGGCGCTGCGCTTGGCAAGATCACGGGCCTGCTCTTCATCGTAATACATATCCCGCGAGGCCTGAACGTCCTTCATGTACAGGCGAGCGCGTTCGTGATCGGGGTTGGTATCCAGAATCTGGCGGAGGCATTTTTCAGAGCGGCCAACTTCTCCACGATCTTCGTAAATCACCGCGAGGTTGAGCAGCGCGTTGATGTGCGGCTGCTCGCAATGGCAAAGTTGCTCATAGATTGAGATGGCCTCTTCCTCTTCGCCGACGAGGTCGAGCATGTAGGCAAGTTTGAAGAAGTATTGTGGATTGCGATCCAGCCGTGAGGCTTTGCGGTAGAGATCGATCGCAGAATCGTGATCGTTTCTTGCTTCCGCATCCAAGCCGGCCCGGTACTGTGCTTCGGCGGCCTTGGGATCCGCCTTGGCGTCTCCAGCGCCAATGATGGTGTCCAGAACATCTTGAGCCACGATGAACCTCCGATTGATGGTCGCCGAAGCGACCAAGGACAGGCAGTGTACCCCAAGCGGCGGTAACCGCCAAACTTCGGCAATTACAGCGGTTGAACGGCGGTGGGGCAGGTTTCGATGCCAACGGAAAATGCACGGGCTCGGGGACCAGACCCCTCTATCGCAGGTTTGATCTTTGCCATGGCCCGAAGTTCCAGGCCGACCGATGGTCTGGTGATTGGTAGCCTAGGTGGCGGGATCAGCCGGGGCGGTTGAAGGATCGGCCTCCGGCATGGCAGGCACCACCGGCAG
>CAZWJR010000246.1:0-4319 GCA_964634655.1 uncultured Isosphaeraceae bacterium
GGAATCAGTCTTTCGGATTGCCAAGCGCCAATGCACGCCCCTGTTAACCGATCGACCGCGCTGGCCGGAAGAATTTTGGAGCGATGCGCTTCAGCCGGTTTCTCCGCCGAAACCGCCGCCGCCGCAACCATCATCGGCGCTACCATTTTGAAAGTCCCCATTTCAACCACCCACGCCATCACCGGTGCGATCCTTGGCGTTGGCACCACCAAAGGCGTGCGATCAGTTCGTTGGATTTGGGGTCAGCGAATTCTCATCGCCTGGCTCCTCACCATACCCTGCGCTGCCTTCATGTCGGCCCTCGCCTATTTCGTGATTCACTTGCTGGTTGAGCCAAACATTTCTCCTCTGGCGCATTAAACCAACCGACCCGTCCGTGAAAGGCCGGGTCGGTGGTGGAGTTACCGTTAGTTTGACAGATCAGGAGAGTTTTCTCCCAGACAACCAACGGGTGGATGACAATTTCCTACCAATACATACGCATCAAAACAGCAGTTGGATCTGGGTACGAACCGTAATTTGGTTGTTCATACCAGCCGCATCCGCGCGCCAGCCGGCTCCGTTGAGCCCGCCTGCCGTCAACCAGGGAGCCATGGAACCACCGTTAATCGCTGCACCTGCCATGACCGCGTCAAGCCCAATCCCGACATCGGTCTGCCACTTCAATTGATGCTTGGCCCAGTACTTCGTCACACCAACCGTGACCACGCTCAAGTCACTCAAGCCTGCGATGTCCGAATCGGCCCATTCATACTGGCCGTAAATCTCCAGGTCGTCGGTCACAAACACTCCGCCCCGAATCAAGACACCCAACTGATCAATCGAAGCCGCCGCCCCCGGCATGTTCAGTTGGCGATACATGATCGCACCGGACACATTGACACCGCCAAAGTCCACCGTAGCGTCCGCCGTCAGGCCGAGGTTTTCGATTTCTGCATTGTTGAAAGTCGGGGCAGCGCTGCCGGTGCCAAATTCCTGCACTGAATAGTCCACCGCACCGCCGAAGATCATCGAACTGCCTTCATCCTTGAAACTGTTGTAGTCAGCGACGTTCTTCCAGTCGCCGCTGGCCAGCCACTCCACACGAGCGGATACCGCGCCTTCCGTGTCCTCAATCTGCCAGGGCGTATTGGCGCTTCCCGGCCCATCGTGGAACATTGCGGCGGCGTGAACTGTGTCGCCTTCCCACAGAACTTGAATGCCCTGCACCGTTCCAGCAGTAAAAATACTGTTCACCAGCGATCGTTCAATCGCCATCAACCGAGTGCTCGAAAGCAATTCCTCACGAAGATACGGAGCCTTCATTTGGCCGGCTCGAACCTTCCAGCCATTGCCGAAGTCCTTCTGAATCCACCCTGCATCCTCCAATCCCACCACGCCAGTGGCTCGGTTGGCAGCAAATTGGATATCGAACGTAACCGATGGATCAACAACGTGACCCTTGAGAATCAGTTTGGTGCGACGGTTTTCGAAACCGGATCGGTTGCTGTCAATGCCATTGGTGGCGTTGCCTTCCTGCCGGTTGTACACACCACGGAACTGGAACTGCCCGCCGATGTTCAGTTTGTAGTTTCCATCAGCGCTCATGATGAAGAAACCCTTGTCCCAACCTGCCATGGCGCCGCTTTCCAACAGGCTGGCTCGAGTGTCAGCATCCGCCAGAACGTCCTGAACAAGGCCCTTGATCTCGTCGGCCCTGCGTTCGGTAAGCCAGTCCTGGTTGTTTTGGGCCTTCAGGTCATCAACCTGACTTTTGAGGTCCTTGACCATGTTTTTGAGTTCTGCAACGGAGTCACCCGCTGCGGCCGATTCGGCGTTAGTGGAATCCGGCGGCGCAGCAGTTGCTACGCTCCCCGCAAGTACCATTGCCGACATCGCAAGTGCGTGTCTTGTCATCGTGTTTTCCTTGAAAGTGGTGAATGAAGAAGTGAAACGAATACCCATGTGGCGAAGCATCTTTGCTCAACGTTACGATTGTGTGAAGGCCGCGTTGGCTTTTGAACAGGTTTGCTGCCAGAATCCTAATTCGAACCGAGCACCTGCTCCCATGGTTTCTTGCGCCACTCATCAATGCAGATCATTCATGTCGTAGATTCAATGGACCCGGCCACGGGTGGCCCTGCCGCAGTAATCAGCCGTTTGGCGGCAGCCCAACGGGCGATTCTGGGAGGGGATGGCCGCGTCCTCGTCGTGTCCCACGATTGCCTTCCCCAGCGTGAGAAGGAAATGGCGGCGTCACTCAACGGCGTGCCGGGAATTGGAGCGGTAGGTTTTGTGACCGTGCCACGATTAGGGCCAGTGGCGTTGGGAGCAAGGAGTCGCCTGCGAGAAGTGTTTCGTGAGGTCAGTCGCGGATCAACGGCAGTCCATCTGCATGGCGTATGGGATCAACTATTGCTCATGGCGGCAAAAGAAGCGAGGCGGGCCAGTGTGCCGTATTTCATCACGCCCCATGGCATGTTGGACCCCTGGGCCTTGAATCAGGGGCGATGGAAGAAAAAACTTGCCTTGGCCGTGGCGTTTCGTCGCCTGCTCAACAACGCCGCATGCCTGCATCTGCTGAATCGTGATGAAGCGGACTTGATGCGACCATTGCGATTGGCTGCGTCGACACATGTGATTCCCAACGGCGTATTTCTCGATGAAATTGAACCGTTGCCGGTACGTGGCACGTTCTCGAGCGCTCATCCGGAATTGGTTGGCAAACCGTACATCCTTTTCTTGAGCCGGCTTCATTTCAAGAAGGGGCTCGACTTCCTCGCCACAGCTTTTGCCCAAGTAGCGAGTCGCCACGAGCGGGTGCAACTGGTAGTGGCAGGGCCGAACGGTGGTGCGCGAATTCCGTTTGAAAAACAAGTCCGCGATCTCGGAGTGTCGCAACGGGTGCATTTGATGGGCCCGGTTTACGGCCGTGATAAATATGCCGCATTAGTGGATGCCGCATGTTTTTGCCTGCCCAGCAGACAGGAGGGATTTAGCATCGCCATTCTGGAGGCCATCGCCTGCGGCACGCCTGTGGTCATTTCCGAGAATTGTCATTTTCCGGAGATCGCTGAAGTGGGGGCGGGCGAGGTGGTGCCGCTGACAAGTGACAAAATCGCCGCTGCGCTAGAGCGAGTAATAGCGAATACTGAACGCCGCGAGCAGATGGGCCGCGCCGGAAGAGAATTGGTGCGATCGCGATACACATGGCCGGTCATTGCGAAGCAAACGCTGGAAATGTATCGGCGGAAATAGGTGATCACGCCGCGACTCTCGTCTCTCCTTCACGACGAACATTCAGCCTCACCCTATAATCCAAGTCGCGCATGAAAATCCTGCACATCATCATCTCGCTCGATCCGCAACTTGGCGGCCCGCCAATGATCGCCGCACGGCTGGCGGCGGCGCAAGCACGGCTGGGCCATGAGGTGACGATCTTTTCCACCGAAGACGGCGCTCGTCGTGAAGTAATCGCCACCGCGCTGCATGGCATCCCGGATTTTGATCGAGTGAAACGAGTGATTCTGCCACCGCCAAGCCGTTGGGAATCCATCTTTGGCTCGCAGGCCAGGGTTGCACTGGAGCCTCTGGTGAAACAAGCGGACGCAGTGCATATCCATTCGATCTGGGAGTCTGTCTTGAGAGTTGGCGCGACGCTGGCGAGGAGGCACCGCAAGCCGTATTTCATACTACTGAATGGCATGCTTGATCCGTGGTCACTGGCGCAGCGGAGGACGAAAAAGAAAATCGCAATGATGCTGGCGTATCGGCGGATGTTCAATGGGGCGGCTGCATTTCATGCGGGCAACTCCGATGAAGTGCGACTCATCCAGCCGCTTGGTTTGAGGCCGCCGGCCGTCATCATTCCAAACGGTGTCTTCTTGGAAGAGATCGCCGACCTGCCGCCGCTAGGAACGTTCTACGCAAAACATCCGGAACTCGATGGCAAACCGTTCATACTTTTCTTGAGTCGCATTCACTACAAGAAGGGGCTTGACTATCTTGCAGCGGCATTTGCAATTGTGGCAAAGAAGGATTCGCGAGTGCGATTGGTAGTTGCTGGCCCGGATGGCGGCGAGCGGGAGAACTTTGAGAAATGGATTCGCGTATCAGGTGTAGAGAAGCGAGTGCTTTTGGTTGGGCCGGTCTATGGCCGCGACAAACTTGCTGCCTATGTTGATGCGACTTGTTTCTGTCTGCCGAGTCGTCAGGAGGGGTTCAGTGTTGCCATCACAGAGGCATTAGGTTGCGGCGTGCCCGCGGTCGTGAGTGAGGGGTGTCACTTTCCCGAGGTGCAGGACTCCGGTGCCGGGTTCGTTACGCCGCTGGATGCCACG
>CAZWJR010000247.1:0-4301 GCA_964634655.1 uncultured Isosphaeraceae bacterium
AGCGCGCCTTCCAGGCCGCAGTTCTCCGCGATCTGCTTCACCGGTGCGCTCAACGCGCGGCTGATGATCTGCACGCCCACGGCTTCATCGCCCTTGAGTTTGCCTTCCAACTTGGAAAGAGCCTTGCGCGAGCGAAGCACCGCCACGCCCCCGCCGGGCAAAATGCCTTCTTCCACCGCAGCGCGGCAGGCATGAAGTGCATCTTCCACACGCGCCTTCTTCTCCTTCATTTCAACTTCCGTCGCAGCGCCAACGTGGATCTGTGCCACGCCGCCGGCCAACTTCGCCAGTCGCTCCTGCAACTTCTCTTGATCGTACTCGCTGGTGGAGTTTTCAATCTGCGATTTGATCTGCTCAATGCGGCCCTTGATTTCCTTGGTGGAACCCGCGCCTTCAACAATGGTTGTGTTGTCCTTGGTCACGCTGATCTTCTTGGCGCGGCCAAGATCGTTGAGCGTGATGTTCTCCAAAGTCATGCCCAGTTCTTCCATGATGGGCTTGCCGCCGGTGAGGGTGGCGATGTCCGCCAGCATTTCCTTGCGACGATCGCCAAAGCCCGGCGCCTTCACCGCAGCAACCTTCAGCACGCCGCGCAGTTTGTTCACGACCAGAGTCGCCAGCGCTTCGCCTTCAATGTCTTCCGCAATGATCAGCAGGCTCTTGCCCGCTTCCGCGATCTTGCCCAGCAGCGGCAACATGTCCTTGGCGCTGCTGATCTTCTTCTCATTCACCAGCACGTAGCAGTCATCCAGCACCGCTTCCATCTCCGCCACGTTCGTGACAAAGTGCGGCGAAAGATATCCCTTGTCAAACTGCATGCCCTCAACCAGTTCCACGGTGGTGTCAAGGCTCTTGCCTTCTTCCACGGTGATCACGCCATCCTTGCCAACCTTGTCCATGGCCTCGGCAATAATCTTGCCGATATTCGCATCCTGATTGGCAGCACACGTGCCGACCTGTGCAATCTCCGTGGACGACTTGATCGGCTTGGACATCGACTGCAACTCATCAATCACCGTCGCAACAGCCTTGTCCAGACCAGAGCGAACCTGATTGGCGTTGGCGCCGGCGGTGATGTTCTTGAGGCCTTCGGTAAAGATCGCCTCGGCGTAAATGGTGGCAGTCGTGGTGCCGTCGCCCGCATCCTTGGATGCCTTCTGGGCAACTTCCTTCACCATCTGCGCGCCCATGTTTTCGTACGGGTCATCCAGTTCAATTTCCTTGGCAACCGTCACGCCGTCCTTGGTGACGGTGGGGGCGCCGAAGGATTTTTCCAGGATGACAACCCGGCCGGATGGGCCCAGCGTGATCTTGACAGCCTTGGCAAGTTTCTGAATGCCACGGAGCATGCGCTCCCGGGCATCAACGTCATAAGCGATTTGTTTTGCAGCCATTGAAGTAATTTCCTTTTCTTTGATTCAGTTGATTCGTTGAAAAAATATTTTGTCAGTCGATCACGTAATGGACATCCAAGCCACGCGCTCGGCATCCAGGATCACAATGCTCCGGCCGTCCGTCACCTTCACAAGGTGATCCGCTTCATCGGGGATCAGCATCGCGCTTTTCACCTCGATGTTGGAAACGCCCGTCGCCGGCGAATGCACATCCGCAAACGCCACCACAAGCCTTCGCTCGCCGTTCAGTTCACGCAACGCCTGTCGGAGTTGATCCGCATTCATGGCAGGTCAGCCCGTGCCTGGTAGCAGGCGGATACATGCCCCGGATCAAGCCAGATGTAATTCTGCTTGGTGGTGATCATGAGGCCCTGGGAATTATCGAGCGCCTTCACATCAACAACGTTGTTGATCTGAACAGGTTGAGATTCGCCAAGCATCAGCAGATCCAAGTCCTTGGTCGTGCCTTTCATGGCTTGGAGAATGGTGAGCAACGGGCCGCGTTCCATTGGTGTCCTTTGAAAAAAAAAGTGCCGAGTACCGAGTGCCTAGTTCCTGGTGCTGATAGCCGAAAGCCGATAGCCGAAGGCCCCTTAGTCCTTCTCAATCACGCCAAGGATGTCTTCCTCGGTCATGATGAGCAGTTCTTCGTTGTTGATCTTCATCTCCGTGCCCGCGTAGGAACTGAAAATGACGCGATCGCCTTTCTTTACGGTGAAGGGGATGTACTTGCCGGTTTCCTTGTTGAGGATGCCGTTGCCCAGAGCAACAACTTTGCCTTCCTTGGGCTTGTCCTTGGCGGATTCAGGAAGGTAAATGCCGGAATCTGTCTTGGTCTGTGCTTCCGCACGCTTCACGATAATTTTGTCACCGAGTGGTCGAACGTTCATGGGGGCTCCGAGAAAAAGTGATGAATGAAAAGTGCTGATTACCAACTGCCGAATCTTCCGTGCTGATCGCTGACTGCTGACCGCTCACCGCCGAATGCTGACCGCTCCCCTACGCCGGCCACACATCCGCATAATGCCGACGAAGTATGCGACGCAGAACTTCCAGCATCGCTTCTATACGAACAGGTTGATCGAGCACAGCAAACGCGCCGTCTCGCAGTGCCAACGTCAAACTCCGCGCGCTCTCCCGTGAGGCTGGCTGCGGCGGACGCACCACCACCGTCGGCGGCGGGCAATCCAATCGCCTCAAAAGTTGCAGCACACGCGGCCCGGCTTCCGCTTCACCCTGCATCGGCGTCGCTCCATTCGCCCGCTGCATCGGGATCGAAAGATCAACAACCGCAATGTGAACCGTGAACCGCTGAATAACCTCTGCCGCCTCTTCACCGGAACTCGCCTTGATGCTCTGTATCCCCAGCGATGCCAGCAGTGGCGGCAGGTGATCCAGCGGATCATCATGCCTCCATCCCGCACAGGACAGCAGCAGGTTCAGCCGGGGGGCTGCCTGCGGCGGGCGGGCGTTTTCAGGATGGTCCGGGCGCAGCATCATTGCAATTTGGGCCTTGAGCCCACTGACACAAGGCAATGGCCGTGCCGGAGCACGATGCACTCGTCACACCCCGGAAACCGCATCCATACGCCTGTTTCCCGCTGAATTCGCAACCCGCATCCAACCGCCATTGTCAGCGAAAGGCCAACCGCTCGAACCGCCTGCCAATTTGGCGGGTGATTTGTGGTCCTCCGCAACCGATTCGTGCCACCGTTTCCCCCCGGCTAAACTGCAATCTTTCGTATTTTCGCTTCCTCTAAAAGGCAGAACCATTGATGTCACAGGTCAGAATTTCACAGGCCCTCAAAGCCACCGCCGATCCCTCTTCCAGCATTCAAATCGGCTCCGCCGTCACCATCAAAGGCTGGGTACGCACACGCCGCGATTCCAAAGCCGGTGGCGGCCTCTCCTTCATCAACGTGCATGATGGCTCATGCTTCGATCCCATTCAGGTCGTCGCCACCGGCGAACTGCCCAACTACCAATCCGATGTCCTCCGCATCACCACCGGTTGCTCCGTCATCGTCGAAGGCACCCTCGTCGCTTCCCAAGGCAAGGGGCAATCCGTTGAAATCCAGGCCAAGTCCATCACCGTCGTCGGCTGGGTGGATGATCCGGACAGTTACCCCGTCGCCGCAAAACGCCACACGTTTGAATACCTGCGTGAACAAGCGCATCTGCGCCCGCGCACCAACACCTTTGGCGCAGTCGCGCGCGTGCGCCACACACTCGCCATGGCTGTCCACCGTTTCTTCCACGAGCGCGGTTTCAATTGGATCCACACACCCATCATCACCGCCAGCGATTGCGAAGGCGCCGGCGAAATGTTCCGCGTCAGCACGTTGGACATGCTCAACCTGCCGCGCAAGGCCGATGATCCCAAGCACATCGATTACTCCCAGGATTTCTTCGGCAAGGAATCATTCCTCACCGTTTCCGGCCAGTTGAACGTGGAAACCTACTGCCTCGCCTTGAGCAACGTCTACACCTTCGGTCCAACATTCCGTGCGGAAAACTCCAATACCTCTCGCCACCTCGCAGAGTTTTGGATGATCGAACCGGAAATCGCCTTTGCGGATTTGAACGACGACGCCACCCTCGCCGAAAACCTGCTCAAGTACATTTTCCGCGCCCTGCTCAACGAGCGGCCCGACGACATGGCGTTCTTCGCACAGCACATCGATAAGGAATGCATCAATCGGCTGGAAAATCTCGTCAACGCATCCTTTGAGCGCATGGATTACACCGCCGCCATCAAGGCTCTGGAAAGCGCCGCCGCCAAAGGCAGGATGTTTGAGTTTCCCATCAAATGGGGCGCGGATCTTCAGTCGGAACACGAACGCTATCTCACAGAGGAACTCATCGGCCGACCCGTCGTGCTCATGAATTATCCCAAGGAGATCAAGG
>CAZWJR010000248.1:0-4262 GCA_964634655.1 uncultured Isosphaeraceae bacterium
CAGCGAACAGCGGCCTTCCAAGTGCTCAATGATCTGCTTGTATCCAAGGGCTTCGCGTGCGTTGCGGCCGAGTGATTTGGAGTTGTGCAGTGAGCGAACTTCCTCGACGAAGCCGGAATCGATCATGGCACGGACGCGATCGTTGATGCGGCGGTTGATGACTTCGACGGGGTATTCGAGGCCGAGGATGATGGGATTCGATTTTGGATTTTGGATTTCGGATTTTGGATTGAGAGTTGTCGCCCATTGGGTTTGAAGATCACTAAGGCGTTTGCCGGTTTGTTCGTAGACTTCGATAGCGCGGATGGTGCGTTTGCGGTCGTTTGGGTGGATGCGTTGTGCGGCGGGGGGGTCGACGGATTCCAGGCGTTGGCGAAGTTCGGCTTCGCTTCGTTTATTGAGGTTGGCACGAAGGATGGGGTCTGGTTCCGGGCCGTCCATCATGCCGCCGAGGAAGGCCTGGATATAAAGGTTTGTTCCGCCGACGATGATGGGATAGCGGTCGCGTGCCTGAATCTCTGCGATGGCATGATTTGCGAGTTCCAGCCAGCGATCGACGCTGAAGGTGTCATCGGCGGGATCAATGATGTCGAGCAAATGATGCGGGGCTTGGGCACGTTCGGCGGCGGTGGGCTTGGCGGTGCCGATGTCCATGCCGCGATAGACCTGCATGGAATCGCAGGTGATGATTTCCGCGCCAATGGTTGTTCCGGGGAGGTTGAGGGCGAGATCAATGGCGAGGCGAGTTTTGCCGCCAGCGGTTGGGCCGAGGATGAGAATGACAGGCTTTGGCGGGTGCATCTTCGGCTATCGTATGACTTCAGGATGATCGCGAGGGCATTGCAATCGTGACGAACACCCCGGCCAAGCACTTCATTGAAATGCGATTGCGGAATATCTCGCAACTGTTCAATTCAATGGACCCCTCGCCATTCCATGAAAAGGATCTGGATGGGGATGCGGAGGAGTTCATCACGAGTTGGGCGATGGAGTACCCGCATGATGAGGCGGTGTCGCTGCTCATTCGACTGGATCAGGCAGCGCCAGCGGACGTGGAAGAAGTTGTGACGAACGCGGTTCACCATTTCTTTGAATACAAGGGGCAAATGAAACGACGGGAGCTGCGTGAGTTGCTGCGGCGTGGAAGAGCGAGCCTTCTGATTGGGCTGGTGTTTCTGGCTGGGTGCATGTTTGCGGGTCAGTTGGTGGAGTCCATGAAGGAGCAGGCGTTTGCGCGGATTCTTCAGGAGAGTCTGCTGATTGGCGGATGGGTGGCGATGTGGCGGCCGCTGGAGATCTTTTTGTACGACTGGTGGCCGATCCGAAACACACGGCGGGTGTATGAAAAGTTGAGTCGAATGGATGTGCGTGTGCAGGCCAATGGGCAAGCGTGAACCGGTGGAGGAGAGGGTGGAGCAATCAGGGACAACCGAGTATCATCGGCGGCTTGCTCCAGACTGAAAGTCGCAATCCCAAAATTCAAAACAACCATCCCATGGCCAAAAAAACGATTGAACAAGTCGATGTCCGTTCCAAGCGAGTGTTGATGCGCGTTGATTTCAATGTGCCGCTGGATGATGCGGGGAAAATTACGGATGACCGGCGGATTCAGCAGGCTCTTCCGACGATTCAGTCCATTCTCAAGCGAGGCGGGAAACTGATCCTGACGAGCCATCTGGGTCGCCCTGAAGGCAAAGGGTATGAACCATCCGAGAGCCTGAAGCCGGCGGCGAATCGATTGAAAGAACTCTTGCCGGGTGTGAGCGTGACTTTTCCGGGCAATGACTGCACGGGGCCGGAATCCGTTGCGGCGGTGGGGAAGATGCGCGATGGGGAAGTTGTCGTTCTTGAGAATCTGCGATTCCACAAGGGTGAGAAAAAAGGGGATGATGTCTTTGCTGCCAAACTAGCGGCGTACGGGGACATTTACTGCAACGACGCATTCGGCACGGCCCATCGCAAGGATGCTTCGATGTATGCGGTTCCCAAGTTGATGCAGGGCAAGCCACGGGTTGCCGGCCTGCTGCTGCAGAAGGAGTTGAAATACCTTTCAGAGACCATGCAATCTCCCAAGCATCCATTTGTGGCGGTGCTTGGCGGAGCGAAGGTCTCGGACAAGCTAGGGGCAATCCGTAACCTGATGAACAGGGTGGACACGATTCTGATTGGTGGGGCGATGGCCTATACGTTTCTTAAAGCGCTGGGCAAGGAGACTGGATCAAGTTTGGTTGATGCGGCAATGTTGAGCGATGCGGCTTCGATTCTTGATGCGGCGGCGGCGAGCAAGACGGATCTTGTTTTGCCGCAAGATCATGTTTGCGGAAAGCAAATCAGCCACATGACGCCGGTGCAGGTGAATGAAGAAAACATTCCTGCGGGATGGATGGGGTTGGACATCGGTCCGAAGACCACCGCGCAGTACAGCCAGATTCTGGGGAATGCGAAAACAATCGTTTGGAACGGGCCGATGGGTGTTTTTGAAACGGAGCCGTTTGAAGTGGGGACGCGGCAGGTTGCGGATGCGATTGTGCGGGCGACCAAGTCGGGAGCGGTGAGCATTGTTGGCGGAGGAGATTCCGCAGCGGCGGTGGAGGCATTCGGCCTGGCGGACAAGTTCTCTCATGTTTCCACGGGCGGCGGGGCGAGTCTGGAAATGCTTGAGGGCAAGAAGTTTGAGACGGTCGCCTTACTGGATGAGGCGTAAGGCTTGGAAAGCGGCTGTTTGGCATCCATTAGGACGATTTTGGGTGGGAGTGAGACTTTTTGCGCGAAACCGGACTTTTTGTTTGTTTCGTTTTTGTTTGGCGGGAACAGAATCAACTCTCTATCATTTAAACAGTAGTGGGCTGTTGCATTGGTTTTTGGTGCGGCGGTCATCTCTTTCTCATCGATCGTGGAAAAAGGAAAACGAACAATGATGCTTCGAACCGTCCTCTGTGCGGCAGTGGCCTTGGGCCTGACAGCCGGCGCTATTGCCCAGGAAAAGAAATTGCGTGTTGGTGATGCGGCTCCGGGCCTGGATGTGGACAAGTGGGTCAAGGGCGAGGAGATCAAGGCCTTTGACAGCGGCAAGGTGTACGTTGTGGAGTTCTGGGCGACGTGGTGCGGGCCGTGCAAGGCATCGATCCCGAATTTGAGCGAGTTGCAACGGAAGTTTGAAGACAAGGGCCTGACGATCATCGGCATCAGCACTGATGATGAGAAGACTGTGAAGAATGTGGTGCCATTTGTGCGCGGCAAGGGCGAACAAATGGCCTATACCGTGGCGATTGACAAGCAGGACGCAACCAAGCGAGCGTGGATGGAAGCGGCCAGCAAATCCGGCATTCCTTGTGCGTTCATTGTCGATCGCAAGGGCAAGATCGCTTGGATCGGCAATCCGCATCCGCAGGCACCGGATGGCTTTGAGGAAACTCTCAAGAAGGTGATGACGGGTCGCTACGATCCAAAACTTTCCAAGCAGGCTGACCCGGTGCTGCAAGCAGGCCGCTCTGCCCGCAAGGTGCGCAACTGGCTGCTGGCCAACAAGCATTACGATGAAGTGATCAATCTTGATCCGGCGGTGTTTGCCGAGGTTGGCCTTGAGAAGTTTGAAATGATGCTGATCGATATGGATGATCGTGCCAAGGCGTACGACTATGCCCGCAACACACTGATGGGCAAGCATTTTGCTTCGGATGCCGGTGCCATGCAGATGCTAGCGGAGAAAATCGCGGGCGATCCCAAGATTGATCAGCCGAAGCGTGACATGGACCTGGCGCTGGAATTGGCCGAGGCGGCGCGTCGCGTAGCCGGCGCCAATGATCCGACCGCGCTGGCGTGCGTAGCGGATGTTCGATTCCGCCGCGGTGAAGTTGACCAGGCCATTGAACTTCAGAAGCAGGCGTACTTCATTGCCAATCCCAAGAACAAAGCGGAATACAAGCGGACGTTGAGCAACTACCAGGAAGCGGCACAGCGGAATTCTGCGGTGACGAACAAGCCATCCTGATTTGGTTCCACATCGGTTTTTCTGATTCATTGTTGCAACGCGGCGCCTCATGGGTGCCGCGTTGTTTTTCAAGGTTCCTACGACGGTGTGCAAGCGTGTATGCTGACGGCCCATATGCCGATCAAAAATCTTGCCAAGGCGGAAGTGAAAAGCCCGCTGATTGCGGCGTCGATTCTTTCAGCGGATTTCGCCAACATGGAGCAGGATTGCCGTGCGGTGCGGGAGGCGGGGGCGGATCTGCTACATCTGGATGTGATGGATGGTCACTTTG
>CAZWJR010000249.1:0-4246 GCA_964634655.1 uncultured Isosphaeraceae bacterium
TGCTTTGGGGCTTGGCGCGGCAGCACTGGCGGGAGCAGGTCTGACTTTGGGAGGGCGGGTCATGGGCCAGGTTTCAAGCCCGCTGCCAGCAAGTACCCCACCGGTGGTTCCGGAATCTCTTGGGTGGGACGGAAAGAGTCAATACGTCCTGCCACAGTTGCCCTACAAATACGATGCCCTGGAGCCACACATCGACAAGCAAACGATGGAGCTGCATCACGACAAGCATCACAAGGGATACGTCGAGGGGCTTAACACCGCGCTCACGAAGTTGGCGGAAATCCGAACTGGCAAGCGCGATGCCGCTGAAACAAAACACTGGGAACGCGAACTGGCCTTTCACGGTTCCGGGCATTTCCTGCATGTGCTGTTCTGGAATTCAATGGCTTCACCTGCCGCGGGCGGTGGCGGACAACCCAAAGGAAACATCGCAGCACAAATCGAACGCGACTTCGGTCCATTCAAGCAGTTTTCAGATCAGTTTCAGGCGGCTGCAAACTCCGTTGAAGGCGGCGGCTGGGGAATCCTGGTCTATGAACCCATCGCTGGACAGTTGATGATCATGCAGGCAGAGAAGCACCAGAACCTCACGGCCTGGGGCGTTGTGCCGCTGCTGCCCGTGGATGTTTGGGAGCATGCCTATTACCTGAAATACCAGAATCGGCGCAAAGATTATGTCGCGGCGTTCATGAACGTAATCAATTGGGACGCCGTAGAGCGCACATTCGGTCAGGTCCGCAAAGCCTGATTTTCAACTACCACCTTGATGTTTCAGACTTGATCTTGCCGCGCGAGAACCAGATGAGCATGAAAATGGGCACCGCGCACCAGATGGCAAAGTTGATTGCCGCGCTAATTGGCCCCATAGCGGCCATGAACGTCGCAAAACCGCCGCCGGGCATAGGCTTTCCGGAATCTGCCGCAGCCTGTTGCATCATCTTGAGTGACTCATCGGTGATGACGTAGGTGGCATAGGCCGCTGGAATCGACCAGATAATGCGGCCGATCGCCCAGAGTTTTACCTTGCCCACAGCAGTGCGGCGACGCCGAGCCAATCCAATCCCGGCAGACAGCAGGATCACGCCCAAGCCAATCACAATTACAGCGTTTGCCAGATTGAACGCCATGAATCGATGCGCGAGTTCAACCTGCACTTTGATCATGGGATCATCCTTTGGCGCCGCATCGCCAATCGCACCCATGATTGCAGGCATGAAAACAGCCGCAACGCCCCCACACAGGTTCGTGAGAATCCCCAGTGAAGCCAGCACGATTGAGATAATCCCCAACACTGTGGGCCATGTCGATGGCTGCGCAGGTATCTCGCCGGGTTGTTGCGGCGGCGGAGACATGGTCGATTCAAATTGCGTCATGGAAGGTGGTCTCCTACAGCGAGGATTGCGCGAACTCGATGATCATCGCCACTGTTCGACTTGAGCCTTGATCTTGGCGCGGGAAAGCCAGAAAAGGAGAAGTATCTGGAAACTCATTCCAAAGATCACGATGAAAACACCTGTAATTACTGCGCTAATCCACAATTCACCGACGTGTCCGTTTTCGTTCACCCTGTTGAGTTCGGCGGCGGTCGCTTTGAACATCAATATCTGGAAAGCGATATTGAAAACAAGCAGGAACAGACTCGTCAAGGCCCAGCCAATCATTCTGGCCCTCGCCTTGTGGCGTCGACGCACCAATGCAATTGACCCAAGCAAGAGCCACAACGACATACACAGTCCCAAAGTGATCAGAACGTAGGTGAAGATCTGAAACTGTTCCGCAACTCGAAGTTGCGCTTCCGCCACAACATTGGACTGACCGCTTTGCGCCTGCATTTCGACACCCCAACGCTGAATCGGCAGGCTGAAGTATCCAACGCATCCGCAAAACAATCCGAATGCCGCCAGGACAATTCCCACCACTCCAATCACCGTCGGCCATTTTGGTGGCGGCGGTTCGAGCGGCTCGCCATACGTGGGAGGAGTCGTTTCGGCAGCATTTGCATCAGTCATGATCGTGGCACCAATAAAGAGACAAAACTGTGAGTAAACGCGCTTCTTGGCAGAAACAACTTGCGAATTTCACGACGCGTCAAAACTGACGCAGGAACCGAACATCATTCTCGAACAACCAGCGAATATCCGCAATGGCGTATTTTCGCATGGCGATGCGCTCAATCCCAAGGCCAAAGGCGAATCCCGTCCACTCTTCCGGGTCGTAGCCGACCGCCTTGAACACATTTGGATGAACCATACCGCAGCCGCCAAGTTCCACCCATTTGTACTCACCCTTGATCTTCATCTTCATGTCCACCTCGGCGGAAGGTTCGGTGAAAGGGAAGAAACTCGGGCGCATGCGGACTTCCGCCTGCGGGCCAAAATAGGCCCGGGCAAATTGAAACAGCGTCGTCTTGAGGTCCACCAACGAAACATCGCGATCCACAAACAGCCCCTCCACCTGATGAAACATGCTGAAGTGCGTGGCATCGTGAGTATCCGGGCGATACACGCGGCCCACCGCGATAACCTTCAACGGCGGCTTGGACTTTTCCATCGTGCGAATCTGCACCGTGGAGGTTTGCGAACGCAACATGCGAAGAGGATCAGGTGACCCGGCGCCCCCCCGCGCTGTGGAATTCGTTGCTCGCAGATAGAAATTGTCCGTCGCCTCGCGTGCCGGATGGTTCGCCGGGATGTTGAGCGCATTGAAATTGTGCCGCTCATCTTCAACCTCCGGCCCCGTTACAACGGAAAATCCCATCCGGGAAAATACTTCCGTAATCTCATCGATCGTGCGGCTGATTATGTGGCGGCGACCCTCACCGACAGCCAAGCCCGGCACCGTGACATCGATGAACTCGCCTCGTTGCTTGGTCGCACCGCCGATCGATCCCCCACCACTGCCACTCGCCGCACCCGTCCCCTGCACAGCCCCCTTCTTCGATTCAAACGCTGTTTCAAGCGCTACTTTGACTTCGTTCAATCGTTGCCCAACAAGCGGCTTTTGATCCTTGGGCACGTCCTTAAGGCGCGGCATGACGGACTTCAGCGCGCCCTTGGTGCCAAGGTATTTGATGCGCCAGGCTTCAAGGGAATCAGCATCGGCAACCGAATTGAGTGCCGACAAGCCGGTCGTCTCGATCTCTTTCAACTCGTCGAGCATGACCAGAGTGTAGTAAAAAAAGCCCACGGCGTGCACGCCGTGGGCCATGGATACATATGCAGTTTTGAAGAACGCTTACCCCTTCTCTTCAACTTCAATAACTTCCGCGCCTTGAGCCTTAGCCCTGGCGATCTGGTCTTCGGTCATTTCGACTTCTTGAACCTCCGATCCGGTACCAGAAGCCGTCCCACCATTGCCAAGTTTTTCAGCAAAAGCCGTGCGCTTGTTGCCGCGGGCGCGTCGCTTGGAATCGCCGCCGCCAAGTTCCGGACCTTCTTCCTTGCCCACAAGTTGCAGGATGACCACATCCGAAGCATCGCCCAGACGATGCCGACCGGTCTTGATGATGCGGGTGTATCCGCCATCACGATCCGCAAACATCGGGGCAACCTTGGCCATGATGTGCTGGATGAGGCGCGGAGCCTTGCGCGTCTCACCGTAACGATTGAATTCAATGTCGCCAGCATCGGGCAAATCAAAGAACTGGTTGTCCTTCTTCCAATCCTTGACGTTGGGATCAGCAACCCAAACGTGAATTTTACGATCGTTGAGTTTGCGGGCGATCAGGCGGCGCGAACTAAGGCCGCCTTTCTTGGCAATGGTGATGATCTTCTCCACCATCGGCTGCACGGCCTTTGCCTTCTGGATGGTGGTTTCCACCTGGCCGTGCTCAAACAGGCCAGCGGCGAGATTGCGCAGCATCGCCTTGCGGTGCTGCGTGTCCATTGAAAATTGAGTTCCACCAATTCTGTGACGCATGACTAACTCCGAAAAATGAGAACTGAAAGCCGATCTTGAAATTCCGCCAGATGCTTTCGCATTCGGCGGAGTGAAATCCACTTACACGTGAGCCGGAGCCTGGTATCCCTCCGGCAGTTTCATGCCGAGCGAGAGGCCCATTTCTTCCAGCTTGCGCTTCACTTCACGCAATGACGTCTTGCCGAAACTGCGGACCGCCAGAAGTTCGGGCTCTTCCTTCGTAACAAGTTCCGCCACCGTGCGAACCTTCGCTGAACTAAGGCAATTGCTGGCACGAACGGTGAGATCCATTTCATCGACGGACATGTCGAGTTTGCGGATCAACTCA
>CAZWJR010000250.1:0-4241 GCA_964634655.1 uncultured Isosphaeraceae bacterium
TCATGGAGTCATTCTACGGTGAGGCGGCGATTCGACCCCAGCGGGGTCGCGGAATGTAGCCACGGGTGAAGCGCCGATCGCGCCAGCGATCAAGCGAAACCCGTGGAAATTGATGGTCGATCACGGTCGCCCCGGCGGGGCGAAGGAGGCGCACGCTGTGATGCAGGCGTTTTGAATATCGATGATTCCGCCGCCCCTGCCGGGGCGGGGTTGTTTTGTTCATCTTTTCCACGGGTTGCGCTCATCCGCCTTGCGGCGGAATTCGCTTCACCCGTGGCTACAGTCCGTCGCCCCTTCGGGGCGGTACCTCCGGAAGCGGCTTGCCGCATTCGGTACAGAGTTTGTTTGTGTTGATGTGGTAGGCGCAGTTGGAGCGTTGCATCGTTCTGGGGATGCGGATGATGCGTTTTGGTTGTTTGAACGCGCAGGGGCAGAGACGCCCGTGCCACTTTTTGCAAATCCAGAATTGGGAGGTGGGCGATGCCGAGCCTACGCACTCCTGCGACTACGCACTCCTGCGACAAGGTGAACGATTGCGCAATTCTGATTGAGCGAGCACGGGCAGAGACGCCCGTGCCACTGATTCCAACACTACCAGTACCTGATGCCTTTGCACTCATGGCACCGCATTATCATGCGGTGCTGGTGCGTATCAAGCGGTGGTTCTGTCGGTCTTCACCCGCCGCATGACGTAACTTGCGGCGTACATTCCTGCGATGGCTTCGCGGTCCACCACTTGCGGGGCGTAGGTGTTGTTGAGCGGTTGCAGGCGGATGGAGCGTTCATCAGCCTCCACGTAAATGCGTTTGAAAGTGGTGTGGCTGTCGCGTTCAAAACGGACGAAGCAATCCGTGCCGCTGGGTGTGGGGAGTTGCGGTGAGAAGACGACGATGTCGCCTTCGCGGTAATCCGGTTCCATGGAATCGCCAACGACTCTTGCAGCGAAGGCGTCGGGATCGGTGATGTCCGGGCAGGCGATGTATTCATCAGCGACGGCGGCGGGGTAATCGAGATCCGTGAACTCCGTAGGATAGCCGGCAGCGATGTTGTTGATAACGGGAATGCCTCGGCCGCGACCACGGAAGTTTTTGATGGGCAGCGGTTCTTCGACGTTGGGGGAATTGGCATCGACGAGTTGCCGGAGGGCTTTGAGGGGATTCTTGCTGGCGAGTGCGTGACGGATGCGACTGGCGATGGCGTTGGAGTGAGTGCGGGATTGATCGAGTTCATCGCGCAGGGCAGGCGGAACGGATTGCCACTGAATGGCAGCGACGATGGAGCCGGGCGCGACGCGGAGAGCGGTTTCCATTTTGCGGGCCCAATCCAAAGTGATGGTGCGACGGTTGTTGAGCATGAGCGAGAGTTGTGCCTTGCTGCAACCGATGGCGGCGGCGAGTGCATCTTGTGTGAAATTGGATTGAGCGCAGAGAGAACGAATGAGTTCGCCAACCCCCCCGCCGGAAGTGGAGGAAGGAATCGCGCTGCCGGTTGCGCGGGCAACGGGATTTTTGGCGGGATTGGCGGCGGCCCGTTTGGGCGATCGCGATTTTGCCATGAAAACGCACTCCCATCGACAATTTGAACAAAAGTTCACAAAATTGTGAACAACGACTTGCTTCTCTCGTTTGATAGTGTAAACATGAAGCGTTGGTTTGCAAGTTTGAAAACGTGAAAATCGCAAAAGAGTGGGAAATTCCTATGGCAGCAGCGGTTTTGCAGGGACGGGTGCGGTCGAAAACGGGCAAACAGCAGCGTCTGGCCCGGGCGACGATCGAGCAGATGCTGGTGTATTGCCAGTATCTGGGGTCGGCGGATCAGGCTTTGGTGGAAAGTGTTTACAACCGTGGGATGGCTCTTCACACGTTGGCGCGTGTGGCACACATGCGGACAAGGACTTTGCGGGAGCGACTGGATCGGTTGGTGGCGCGGATGAACAAGCCGGAGTTTCGGTATGTGGTGAAGCATCAATACGACTGGACGGAGGAGCGGCGGGCGATTGCGCGGCTGGTGATCTTGGAGGGGAACACGCATCGGGCAGCGGCGGCGGCGTTGAACATCTCAACGCATCGGGTGCGGCTGGAAGTGCATCGCATTCGAGTGAAGAGCGAGGCGGGTTTTGAAATGAAAGCGGAGACGGCATGACGACGATTGCGATAAGCAAATTTGTATCGAGTGCGGTGGCGTGTTCGCCGCGGGTGTTGGAGACGGCGGCGATGTTTGGCCTGGGCGTGGATGAAGCCCGGCAGATGGCGATTGTGCCGGCGTGCCGTGTGCCGTTGCCGCATTTGTTTGGCAGCAGCGGGATTGTGCTGATCACGGGGCCATCGGGTTCCGGCAAATCGACGATTCTGAAGTTGCTGGCGGAGGCGTTGGGTGACGGGCCGGCAAGGGTGTTGCAGTTTGATGGGTTGCCTGCGCTGCGCGATGTGCCGCTGGTTGATGTGTTTGATTGGCCGGGGATGACGTTGGAGAAGACGCTGGCGACGCTTTCAATTGTGGGACTGGGCGATGCGTTTGTGATGCTGCGGCGGCCGATGGAGTTGAGCGATGGCCAGCGGCATCGGTTGCGATTGGCGCAGGTGATTTCGGAGGTGATGCGGGGTGAGGAGAAGACGGTAGCGGATTATTCGGATGCGAGCGATCGTGCTGCGGTCATTCTTGCGGATGAGTTCACATCGACGCTTGATCGTGTGACGGCGCAGACGATTTGCAGGAACATTCGGCGATGGATGGATCGGTGGAACGGGCCGGCGTTGAGTTTTGTGGTGGCGACGGCGCACGATGATGTGCTGGATGCGTTGCAACCGGATGTGCTGGTGTGGAAGGGGCTGGGCGATGAGGTGGAGGTGTTGACGCGATGAAACTTCACACGACAGATCCCGGGCGGGCCATTCACCGCAGCCGTGGCGATGACTCAATAGTTAAGGTTTTCGTTAAAACCTTGCGTGGCGCGCTTGATGAACATGGTGATCTGCAGGATGCGCTGCCGGAGTCCACGCTATCGCAGCCTGTGTTGTTGCAGTCCGCGTTGTCGCCGTCTTCGCTGTCGCAGTCCGTGCGGTCGCAATTCCCACAGCCGCAAACATCCTTGGCAGAGCGATTCATGGCGACGGATGTGCCATCGCTGGTGGATGATCTTGTGATTCAGCCGGGCACGTTTGCGGATTACAAGCGGCTGGCGCAGTTTCACTATCGCGGTCAGCGGCCGGGGGCGGTGACATCGGTGTTGCGAATGGTACGGCGCGGGCCGAGTGTGGTTGGGCGATTTCTGCGGCGTGGCGCTGAAACGCAGGTGGTTGGTGTATTGGTGCGGAGTTTGCCGCAGTTATCGTGCCGGTTGCGCGATGTGGCGACGGGCAATCGGTATCGGCTGCTTTGCCAGCGTGATGCGGCGGTGATGCTCAATCGGGAAGTGCGCACGATCAGTCGTGTGGTGATTGATCCGTGTTGGCGCGGCCTTGGCCTGGCGGTGAAACTTGTGCGTGCGGCGTTGCAGCAACCGGAGCAGGATTGCGAGGCGCCGTTGACGGAGGCTCTTGCGGCGATGGGGCGGGTTTCGCCTTTCTTTGAACATGCGGGCATGCGGCGTTACGACCGTCCGCCGGGGCCGGCACAATCGCGGTTGATCGATGCGCTGCGGCTTCTGGGTTTGGAGCCATCGGCTCTGGCATCGGTGGCGACGGTTGAGCAGATTGTTTCCACCGGTGATCCGCAGAGTGCGCAGTTCCTGCTGCGGGAACTTCAACGGTGGCAACGCGGGGCGCATCGAACGGCTGGGCTGGTCGTGCGCGGCATGACATTGCGCGAACTGCTGGTTGCGGCGCGCAACCAGTTGCTTTCACAACCTGTGTATTACCTGCACCGAAGGGAGGATCGTGATGCCGCTGCTGCTGATCGCCAATCTTGATGCCCATCCGGACAACGCCAATCGCATGGCGGATGAGACGTTTGCGAAACTGACGGCGCATATTCGTGCAAGCGGCGATTATCCGCCGGTGATTGTTCGCCGACAGCCGCACGATGCGGAGCGGTATCAGATTCTTGATGGCCACCATCGTGTGCAGGCGCTGCGGCAACTGGGGTTTGAGAAAGCGCAGTGCGAAGTGTGGGATGCAGATGATGAACGTGCGGCGATGCTGCTGCTGACGCTGAACCGTTTGCATGGCGAGGATGATCCGCTGCAGCGCGGGCGGCTGCTGGAGAAACTGACGCGGATGATGGATGTGAAATCGCTGGCGGAC
>CAZWJR010000251.1:0-4165 GCA_964634655.1 uncultured Isosphaeraceae bacterium
ATCCAGTTCAACGGGCGCTTCTTCGTTTTCAATCTGCGTCAGTCGCTTGTAATGATTGTGCACTGCGACCGAGAGGGCTTTCTTGGCGTGGTTCTGGCCGATGACGTACTGATCCAGAAACTCCTTCATCTGTCGCGGGGCGGGAATCGCGCTGAACAGCGGCTTGGCGCTGGAGATGCGGCGACGTTCCTGACGGAAAATGTTCTGGCAGAGATCGGTGCAGTTGGAGCAGATGTAGATGTCGTTGGGGCCTTCCACCATGGGGCCGACTTCGCGTGAAGTCTTGCCGCAGAAGGAGCAGGTGGTGACCTTGCGGCCGCGGAATCCGCCGCCATCGCCGCCACCGGCATTTCCACCGCCGCCGCCGCCACCGCCACCGCTGTGATCGCCAAAGCCGCCTTCACGGTTGGGCTTGCGACCGCCGGTTCCAGGGCCAGGTCCGGGGCCGGTGGCGCTCATGGGCGCAGCGGCCGTGCGGTTCCTTGGCGAGTTGATCAAAGTTCCTCGTGGTGGATAGTCGGCTGGAGTCGTCAATTAAACCTCGGATTCTGGGATCATCGTCCACGGGCAAGCGTCAACGGACCAAAGTGTATCGGGCCGGGTGCGGGGCGTCTAAAGAGAGCCATGAAACAGCGATCGTCTTCCATATATTCTGCCCTACTGATCGCGCAAGTCGAGCGGATCAGGTAAATCATTCGGAAGATTGTTCGTGGTTACCGGCCTCGTTTTCGGACCCGGCAGCAGGTTTTTCGCCTGTGGGAACAGTTGAGGGCGGTTTGGTCAAACGGCCGACCATGGCGAGTTTTGCGGCGTTGAATTGCTCCACGGTCAATTCGCCCCGGCGGTGCATGTCACGCAGGTCCTGAAGTGTGAAGCCGGATTGGTTGGACATAGCATCGTTTTTCATCCAGCGGCGGATGTAGAAAATCACCACGCCACCGACGAAAACAAATCCAACGAGCATGATGAGCCAGGGGAGAAGGTTGCCAAAGAGACGGCCGGGCTTGTCCGGATCTATCGCAGCATCTGCCAGCCAGATGGAGAACTTCATGGGACAATCCTAGTGCGATTTTTGTAATTGTGCCGCGGAAGAAGACGGGGCAAGCGGGCGGCTGGGAGGCACGGCGGGCGCCGTGTTGAGATTCGGCTGAATCAAGCAGAACGGCGACGCTGTACTACCTCTTCAAGGGACTTGGCTTGAGCACGCTGCTGAAGGGCTACGTACTGGCAAATTTGGTCGATGACGAAATGCTGGTGACAGGGATTGAACGTGAAATCAAACGCCAACCCTGCGTAGGTATCGTGGCTGGATTCCATGTGGGTATGGACGAGTTTGCCTGTGGCGCAGATGGGTGCGGAAAGCGAAGGCAAAATGATGCGAATCCAGAAGAGTTTATGGTGGGCCAGAGCCTGGCTTTCTGCGGAGGTGACGCGCAGCCCCACGCCGCCGCCGCCAAGGTTCACCAGCGAGGCGGTGAATTTTGGCCCGACTTCCGGCAGCGTGAAAGAATCGAGGTCTTCGCCTTCGCTGCTTGTGACCGCATCGGCTGTCTGCGGCCGGGCCTCAATCTCCGTGGCGCGCTCGGCGACAAGCACGGACTTGGGATCGAGCAGCGGCCAGACTTCCACCATTGGCAGGTTCAAGGATTCAATCTCAACGCGACTGTGGCTTCTTCGCTGACAACGATGAACGGTTTGCGGGGTTGCCAGCCGCAGGGTGGACATCGACTTGCGATCCGGGCTTTGGATTGTCTGGTTGCCAAGAGTTCTTGTGGTGAACGACCAACTGTTCTGACCAATGTTGAAGACGACGACCAGTTCGATGCCGGGGGCGATGTCGATGGTGCGGCCGAGCGCGGCGGGCTGCTCCACGACCAACTCCGCATCGTTGAAACTAATCAAGCGCACGCGCCAGACCAGATGAGCGGCGGAATCGTTGGGATCTTGATTGGCGATGGCGATTTCCAGCGCGCCGTGACGTTCCTGCACCTGTTTCAGGCATCGACGCCATTCCAGTGTTCTTGAACGATTGGCAGGCACGTTGGACCTCGGAACATTGGGTCGCGAGGAGGAGGCTTCGCGGTCAGCAATGCTACGGATCAATCGTCCTGCGCTGCGGACAACTTCATGTGATTGTCCGCGACGGTGTCAAGAGCAGTGGCGGAGTTTGAGGTTTGCGGAAGGCGGGCGACAATCGCCACTGCATTGGAGCCGATAACGAGCGAATCTGGCGACGCCTTTTAGATACTTCGAACGTTCAGACGTTCCGCCAGAGTCCGAACCAGCTTCCTTGCATCATTGACCTGCTGGCTGGTCATTCGGTGATGGCCGTAGCGGGCAGCGTAAAAGGTGTTTGTGATTTGCTCCACCAGATCTGAAACCGCGATATCCCGTGAGCGTACAGCGCGGGAAAACTCCATTGGCGGCTGCCATGACGGTTTGGGTATGCCGGCTCTTTGCAAGACTTTGAGCATGTCGAGATAAAAACCCAGATGCCGGAGCAGCCGCTGGTATTCCACGCCGTGAACGTGTTGCAGTTGAAGCGAGCGTCGCAGCGCCATCACGCGGCGAGTAACCTTGACGATGGCGATCACCGCGATGATGACAGCCAGCGCGACGATCGCCAGCCAGACAGCGCCGGTGGGGCCGAAGTAGAAAGTCCAGCCCTGCATCCATTGGCGGAACGATTCCAGTGAATTGAGGACGCGGCGTGACCAACTGCGATTCAGGTTATCCGCCAGTTTTGATTGTGCGGTGCCATCAAACCCAACCACACTGCTGGTCCAATCACCTTCAATTTTTTGGTAGGCCCAGCGAACCTGATCCGCAAGGGTTGCGGGTTTATCGTGAATGGTTCGCAAAGTGGCGGGAGGAGTGGGATCGAAAGTCGTCCAGCCGCGACCTTCGCCTTCACCCGTCGCCACTTCCACCCATGCATGAGCGTTGGATTCCAACACGTTGTACTGACCGATGGCTTCATCAAAATCGTATGCGATGTATCCAACGACGACGCGCGCGGGAATGCCCTTGCTGTAGCAGAGAGCGGTGAGGCCGGAGGCGAAGAACTCGCAGTGGCCACGCCGCGTTGTGGTGACAAAGCGGACAATTGGATCAATCTCCGCGTTTGGATATACGACGCTGCTTAGATCGGTGGTGTAGGTGAAATCAGTCGATTGCAGCCAGGTTGAAAGTGCGCCAGCCGCAGCGCGATTCCACTCCCATCGCTCGGGAACGGTATCCGGCGGCGTGACGGCAATACGTGCGGCAGCGAGTTTTGCATCTGCCAGCGTCCGCAGCGAAGCCAGATCAGAATCTGAAAACCAACCGCCCGAGGTGCGGCGAGACTGCCGAATCACTGGCCGCACTGGTGAGGTGAGAGAAACCAGCGTTTCATCCGAAGGTCGCTTGTGGGCCTGCACCGTGTAGCCTACAAGGTGGCGCACAGAGTCCGCGGCCCGGATCGTTTGCGAGAGCGGATCGTAAATCACATCGGCTCGGTTCTCGAAGGAATCAACGGCAACTGCAGTGGGGGCATACATGGAGAAAATCGGCGCCAGCCCGTCTGATGATCTTGCCAGAGTAAATTTCTGGGTGATTGTGTCTGACGCGGTTGAAGCGGTGGGGGATATGTCGCCGAGCGGAGTGATCTGTGATCCGACGATAAACAATCGTTCCTGCCCGATTATTTTTCGGGAATCCCAACGGCCTTGTCGCAGGTATTCATCCAGAATCGCGCCGCGCAAACGCAACGGGGCGGAACCGCTGCTCGGAACGATTCGCTGGCCCGTGTTGTCGAGCAACTCCACGTTGCACACTTTCACGCGGGAATCGGTGATCCGTCCGCCGATGTTCAAATCGATGTTCCAGGAGAACTGCGTGCGGCGAGTCGAGCCATCGCCTTGATATAAACCCAGCATGTTCGCGCCTAGGTCGCGTGGCACGCCGAGAAAAACAACCACGCTCACGATCAAACCCAACACCGCAATCGCGACGGCCTGCACCCGAAATCGCAGCGTGGGATGTTTTCCCATGATTGGTTTGAGCGGCGGAATCAATCGGTAATCCGCCGGGATAATGCGCTGCCGATCGAGCCGTGCCGCCTCATACGCGCCATGCAATTGATGCAGCAGCAGGACGTACAGTCCCAGCGTGACGTAGAGCGTCA
>CAZWJR010000252.1:0-4155 GCA_964634655.1 uncultured Isosphaeraceae bacterium
AGACCTGCTGCTGACCGGTAACAACCTCAACTGGAGTTCCAGCATTGACGGCGCGATCGGCACCGGCATGCTTTTCATCAACAGCAACCTGTCCCCAGGCACGCACACCATCACACTCAAAGGCACCGATAACTCCGGCGCGGATTCCAGCAAGTCCATTGTCATCACCATCACGCCACGCGTCGTCATCAATCCGGATTGCAACAACAACGGTGTGCTGGACAGCGTCGATATCGGCAACGATACCAGCGCGGATGTCAACGGCAATGGCATCCCGGATGAGTGCGAGTCGCTCTGCCCAGCCGATACCAACCACAGCGGCAGCGTTGACGTCAACGATCTCCTTGCGGTCATCAACGCCTGGGGCGTCTGTGCCAATTGCCCGCCCTACTGCCCGGCCGATATTGATCACAATTGCTCGGTAAACGTCAGCGATTTGCTGGCCGTGATCAACGCATGGGGTCCGTGTCCGTGATGGTCTGAACAAACGCGACTCGCATGACCCGATGCACTTTCGGGTATTCTGTCGCTCATGATTGTCGGCGTGGTCAAGGAAACCTGCCCCGGCGAGCGACGCGTCGCACTTGTGCCCGCTGTTCTTCCTTTGCTCACCAAAGCCGGTCTGCAAGTCCTCATTGAAACAGACGCCGGCGACGATGCGGGCTTTCCGGATTCTGAATATGAATCCAAGGGCGGTAAGATTGCCGCATCGCGCAAGGAAGTATTTCAGCAAGCCAATGTGATCTGCCAGGTGCGGACCTCCGCTGCGAATCAGCAGGAAGGCGAGGCGGATCTTCCGCTGCACCGCTCATCGCAAACCATCATCGGCCTGGCCGATCCGCTCAATCCATCCGCGCCGATAAACCAATTGGCCAAGACCGGCGTGCGTAGTTTTGCCCTGGAACTTCTTCCACGAATTTCTCGCGCCCAGTCGATGGATGTGCTCTCCTCGCAGGCCACCGTTGCAGGATACAAGGCAGCGCTGCTGGCGGCCGAACAGTTGCCTCGCCTGTTTCCGATGATGATGACCGCCGCGGGAACCGTCTCTCCCGCAAAAGTATTCGTCATCGGCGCGGGCGTCGCGGGCTTGCAGGCCATTGCATCCTCCCGCAAACTCGGCGCGGTGGTGCAGGCCTACGACGTTCGGCCTGCTGTCAAGGAACAGGTGGAATCCCTCGGCGCTCGCTTTGTGCAACTTGAACTCGCCAACGCTGCTGCCGAAGACAAAGGCGGCTACGCCAAGGCGATGGATGAGGAGTTCTACCGCAAGCAGCGCGAACTCATGGCCAAAGTAGTCGCAGAATCCGATGTTGTCATCACCACCGCCGCCGTCCCCGGCAGCGCCGCGCCGGTCCTCGTCACCGGCGAGATGGTCCGCGCCATGCCGCACGGCAGCGTCGTCATCGACTACGCCGCCCGGCCCTTCACGCAAGGCGGCAACTGCGATCTCACCAAACCCGATGAAGTCGTCATCGTGGAACCAAACAACGCAAAAGTCCTCGGCCCGACCAACCTCCCAGCCACGGTTCCACACACGGCCAGCCAGATGTACGCCAAGAACATCGCGACATTCCTGCTCAATCTCATAAAGGAAGGCAAACTCAACATCAACATGGGCGATGAAATCATCGCGCAAACGCTTTTGACAGAAAACGGTTCGGTTACCAACGAACGTGTCAAATCACTCCATCATCGTTGATCCAAATGAAGGGCGCAAAGACGCAAAGATGCAAAGTTCGCAGAGACTTGAAGGTGCAAGAATGAACGAGAACGATATTGCCCGAATCATTGTCAATGAGGCATTTCAACTGCACAAGAAGGCCGGTGTTGGATTGCTGGAGTCTGTCTATGAAACTATTCTCGCTCGAAGGTTGGAGGCATGCGGCCTATCCGTTTCCCGCCAGCATCCGGTGCCCGTTCAACTTGACGGCGTCTCGTTTGAAGAAGCGTTCAGAGCCGATCTTATTGTCAACGATCTGGTAATTGTTGAAATCAAGGCTGTTGACCGGACCATAGCCGTGCACAAGCGTCAGTTGTTGACCTACCTTCGCATGAGTGGAAAACGCCTTGGCCTATTGATCAATTTCGGAGAACCGTACTTCAAGGAAGCGGTTTCTCGCGTTGTGAACGCGTTGCCCGACGAACAACAATTGGAATGGAAAAGCAATCAACCACAGTTTGAGACCTGATGTTCCTTTGCGCTCTTTGCTTCTTTGCGACTTTGCGCCCTCCATTTTGGCGTAAGGCGCGCCAGTTTGACGGACCCACTCGACGACATCTCCCATGGAATCCCTCATCTTCCTTTTCACCATTTTCGTCCTCGCCATCTTTGTTGGCTTTGAAGTCATCACCAAGGTCCCGCCGACGTTGCACACTCCCTTGATGTCCGGCTCCAACGCCATCTCCGGCATCACCATCATCGGTGCGATCATTTCCGCCGGCACGCAGATCACGTGGCTCACCATGACGCTTGGGTTTCTCGCAGTGGTCTTCGCCATGGTCAATGTTGTTGGCGGGTTCGTCGTAACCGATCGCATGCTCTCCATGTTCAAACGCAAATGAATGTCAGCCTGCAAAACTTCGCTTACCTCGTCGCGGCTGTGATGTTCATTCTCGGCCTGAAGATGATGAGCCATCCTCGCTCGGCGGTGCGCGGCAACCAGATCGGCGCGCTGGGCATGCTCATCGCCATCATCGTCACGCTTCTGGATAGACAGGTGCTGGGCGGAGGATGGATCGGCTACGCCACGATCGGCGCTGGCATAGTCGTTGGCTCTGCCATCGGCGCGTGGCTGGCGCTCAAGGTGAAGATGACCGCCATGCCGGAGATGGTCGCGCTGCTCAACGGCTTCGGCGGTTTGGCGAGCGTGCTGGTTGCAGGCGCGGTGCTTCATGAAGAACATTGGCATGTTTCGCACACAATCTGGGATCAACAGGGTCATGCACAATTGCTTGGTGTGGGGCTGGATCTGCAAACGTTGATTTCCATCATCTCGTCCGGGCTCATTGGCAGCGTCACTTTCACCGGCAGTATTGCGGCGTGGGGGAAACTTCAGGAGTTCCGCTGGCTCGACAAACTCATTTTCCCTTCGCAGAAAATTGTCAATGCCGTTCTCGCGATCATCATTCTCATCCTTGGCGTGGCGATGGTTTTTCAACCCGAAGCTGTCTGGCTGTTTTGGGTGATTGTGGTTGTCTCCTTTGTGCTTGGTGTGCTGCTGGTGACGCCGATTGGCGGGGCGGATATGCCGGTGGTCATCTGCCTGCTCAATTCGTATTCGGGCATTGCAGGGGCGGCAACGGGTTTCATTCTCAACAACACCGCCCTCATCATTTCCGGCTCGCTGGTCGGCGCTTCGGGCATCATCCTCTGCCAGATCATGTGCAAGGCGATGAACCGCTCGCTCACCAACGTCCTGTTTGGCGGGATGGGCGTGGCCGTGGTGCAGGACAAGAAAGCGGCCGATGCCATATACGCGTCTGTGAAATCCGCCGGTGCGGAAGAAATCGCAATGCTGTTTGATACAGCCCGGCGGGTTGTGATCGTGCCGGGGTACGGCATGGCGGTTTCCCAGGCCCAGCACGCCGTGCGCGATCTGGCGAACCTGCTGGAGTCCCGCAACATTGAAGTGCTGTACGCCATCCATCCCGTGGCCGGCCGCATGCCCGGCCACATGAACGTGCTGCTGGCGGAGGCGGATGTGCCGTACGACAAACTCAAGGAAATGGATGAGATCAATTCCGAGATTGAGCAGTTCGATATCGCGATTGTGATCGGAGCCAACGACACGGTGAACCCGATCGCCCGGACCGATCCAAACAGCCCGATTGCAGGCATGCCGATTATCAATGTGGATAAGGCCCAGACGGTGGTGGTGATCAAACGAAGTTTGAGCCCGGGGTTTGCGGGCATACCGAACCCGCTTTTTGCGAACGACAACACGCTGATGTACTTCGCGGATGGAAAGAAGGCAGTGGTGGACCTGATCGCGGCGTTGAAGGCGGGGTGAGGCCGCACTATCTCCCCTGAGAACGCTGTTGTGGATGGTGGCGGCCTGATGCACTACGCTACGCCAATGGTGGACAATGACCTTGAACGCACTGCCTGCTGCCTTGCTCCACTCAGCATTGGCCAATTTAACACCAAGGCAGCGA
>CAZWJR010000253.1:0-4149 GCA_964634655.1 uncultured Isosphaeraceae bacterium
TATTTCATGCCGTATTGGAACATGACGCTCCACGCCCCTCAATATCCCAAGGGTCTGCATGTGCAAGCATTTCTGAATCGATTGACCGGCGATGTGCGCGAAATCGACGGACTCAATCATTACATTGGCATGCGTCCTCTGAATGAGGCAGCGAAGTTGGAGCGGGAGACTTCGCTCATGTTGATTGCCGCAATTGCTCTACTGATTGTGTCTGCAACGTTTGTTCACAGTCGCTGGGCAGCACTGGTCGCTCTGCCGGCCGTGGTGTTTCCGGCGGGATTTCTTCTGGATCTGCATTTCTGGTTGAGCAATTTCGGTCAGAATCTTGACCCGCATGCCGCGTTATCCAATTCAATCAAGCCGTTTACGCCGCCAGTATTAGGAACCGGCACTATCGGTCAATTTAGAACCGTGGCGGCAGCAGACAATGGCCTGATATTGGCGGCGGGCGCCTCGCTTGTAGTCCTCGCTGCTCTTTTCTTCCATCGGCGCGCTTTCAAACCACTGTTCGACGCTATGCAATTGGCCGAAACGGCGAAAATCACTTTGACGTCATCAACACAACCTGACGCAGCATGAAATCACAACCTTTCATTTTGGTCGCTGCAGTCATTTCGGTGTTTGGCATGGCAAGCGCTCATGCCCGCGCGGATGCTGCCATGAGTACTTTTGACCTCCGCGCTGTGGTCAATGCCGCCAAGGATGGAGACATCGTAAGGGTTCCACTGGGCGTGCATCATGGCCCCATTGCGATCCACTCATCTATCACTCTGGTGGCGGATGGCGGAGCGACCATTGACAGTGGTGGAGCGGGTGATGTAGTTCAGATTGCTGCCACAGGCGTCACGTTGCGCGGATTCACAATCCGCGGTTCCGGCGCACTGCTGGAGAAGGAGAATGCGGGCGTTCTTGTCAATGCACCCGGCGCAATCATTGAAGACAACGTGATTGTGGACGTTCTGTTCGGGTTGCTGTTGAAAAACTCACCGAACTGCGTCATCCGCAACAACACCATCAGCGGCAAGGCGATCGACATCGCCCGGCGTGGCGACGCGATCCGCCTTTTCCAATGCCCCGGGACGTTGGTGGAGGACAACATCGTTCGCAATAGCCGGGATGTTGTCATGTGGTTCTCCAGCAATGTCACGCTGCGGCGCAATCAAGTCAGCCACTGCCGCTACGGCATGCACTTCATGTACACCGACAGCAATCTGCTTGAAGAAAACGTATTGGAGGACAATTCCGTTGGTGCGTTCCTCATGTACAGCAAGGACCTGACCGTGAGGCGAAACATCTTTTCCGGCAGCCGCGGTCCTAGCGGATACGGGCTGGGGTTGAAGGACATGGACCATATCATCGCGGAAGAAAACCTGTTCATTGGAAATCGGGTGGGTGTGTATTTGGACAACTCTCCCCAGTCGAAGAACGTGACCGATGATTTCACGGGGAATACGTTCGCGTGCAATGATATCGGCGTGGCGTTCCTGCCTTCGGTAAAGCGAAATCGCTTCAGCTACAACGCGTTCATAGAAAACATGCAGCAGGTGGCCGTGATTGGCACCGGCGCGTTTGGCGGCAACGACTTTACCGTTGGCGGCCGAGGCAATTATTGGAGCGACTACCGAGGTTACGACCTGTCTGGCGATGGTATCGGCGATCTGGCCTATCACAACCAAAGTCTGTTTGAGAACCTCATGGATCGCGAGCCAAAATTGCGATTGTTTCTCTACAGCCCCGCCCAACAGGCCATTGACATGGCGGCTCGGGCGTTTCCTGTGGTGGCACCCCTGTCAAACATCACCGATGGCGCTCCTCTCATGGAGCCCATCCCGCTCACAGCTCCGCTCACACGTTCATCACAATCGCTCACCATGTGGTTGGCCTCGGGAGCATTACTTGCCGTAGGGGCAACCTGCATCATCGCCTCGCACCGCGCGTTTGCACCCCGCATGGAGCCCGTCGTTGGAGCCGCCTTGCGATGATGATCTCAGTTGAAAATCTCACCAAGAAGTTCGGTCGATTTCGTGCTGTCAACAATCTGACGTTTCATGTTCACGCAGGCGAGGCCCTGGCACTTTGGGGACCCAACGGTGCTGGTAAGACCACCGCGATTCGCTGCGTCCTTGGACTCATCCGCTGCAAAGGCAACCTCTTGATCGGCGGTATCAGCGCACACAAATACGGCAAGGCCACTCGTCGATTGCTTGGATATGTGCCGCAGGAACTTGCACTTCATGACGATCTCACAGCGTTGGACGCGCTGCATTTCTATGCTCGTTTGAAAAAGGCCGCGGGCGATCGCCCGCCGATCGTGCTGGCAGAAGTTGGATTGGCTGAACACGGACGCAAGCGTGTACGTGAACTTTCGGGCGGGATGAAGCAACGGCTGGCATTGGCAATCGCCCTGTTGGCTGATCCCCCACTGTTGGTACTTGACGAACTAACCGCCAACCTCGATGCCGATGCGCGGCACGGTTTTCTGACGCTACTTGCCAATTTGAAGCAAATGGGAAAAACGATTCTGTTTACTTCACATCGACTTGATGAAATTGAATTGCTGGCCGATCGGGTCCTCGTGCTTGTTGAAGGCGCCCGCCGCATGGAGTGTGCGCCCCGGGAACTAGCCGGTGCCTTGGGAATGCGAAGCACGATGAAATTGTTTGTGGGTGAGGATTTGATTGGCACCGCGGTAGATCAGCTGCGGTTGCGGGGATTCACGGCGATGCCCAATGGCAGCGGACTGCATGTGGAAGTTTCGCCTTGCCAAAAGGGGCTGCCAATTCGGGCCCTGGCCGAGGTCTCAATATTTGTTCGCGATTTCGAATTCGTTTCCGAATTGGCGCATTCAAATCAGGAAGGAGCGAGCCATGAGTAATCCAATGTGGATCGGCGCGTTTGAGGCGCACGATGAAACCGGGAAAGGACAGCCGCCTGTTCCACTTAGCTTGCCGGCGCGCGAGCCGTTTGTCGATGTTGGCACTTTGGTCACTCTCGCCCGGAAGGAAATTCGCGATTCGCTGCGCAACAAGTGGTTTGTCCTCTACACCATTGCGTTCGGGGTATTGGCATTGGGGCTGTCGTATCTGTCTCTGGCAGGTACCGGATCGTATGGGTTCGGTGGCTTCGGCCGAACAGCCGCGGGACTCATCAATCTCGTGATGTTAATCGTACCCCTCATGGCGCTCACGGCCGGGGCCGCTAGTCTTGCCGGCGAACGAGAGCGAGGCACGCTGAACTATTTGCTTTCGCAACCCATCAGCAAGTTGGAAATTCTCATGGGCAAGTATTTGGGGTTGGCTATCGCTTTGCTCGGTTCATTGGCTTTAGGTTTCGGCGTCAGTGCCGCGGTGATTGCTGCAAAGAGTGGGTCAGCCGACGCCGCCAGTTTTCTGCGACTTGTGGGATTGGCGTACGCCTTGAGCCTCGCGATGCTAAGCGTTGGTTTCTGCATCTCTGCCGTGACACGCAAATCGGGAGTGGCCTTGGCTGCTTCGGTGTTTCTCTGGCTTACCTTGGTCTTTGTGGGCGACTTGGGACTCATGGGAAGCACACTCGCTTTCAAACTGCAAGTGCAGCAGTTGTTTGGATTGTCTCTCATCAATCCGCTGCAGGTCTTCAAAATGGCAGCCCTCGGCAACATTCACGCTTCACTGGATGTCCTCGGGCCCGCCGGCTTGTACGCCACTCAGACCTTTGGCCGAAGCCTCAATCTCATCTTCGGCGGCGTTCTGGCCGCCTGGGTCATTCTGCCGTTGGCCATAGCCCAAGGCCTGTTCAATTGGCGAGGCGGATCCTGATGAGACTTCCGCATTCCACTCATCTTGCAATCCTTTTCGGCGTTTTGGCGTGGGGGTGCTCTTCAGATTCCGCGCCTCAACCGCCAACGATTTACTACGGCCAGACCGAGTGCGAATACTGCAAGATGATCATCAACGATGATCGTTTTGCCGCCGGAATTACGATTGTGGATGAATCTGGCAGGTATCGAAGTGTGGCGTTCGATGACATCGGATGTCTGATTCACTTTCAATCGCCGAACGAATCAGATCGCGTCGCGGCCCGATTCGTTCGCGACTACCAGTTGAAGCAGTGGTTGGATGCCACCACTGCGGCGTTCGTGTTCAGCCCAGATCTGCAGACACCAATGGC
>CAZWJR010000254.1:0-4143 GCA_964634655.1 uncultured Isosphaeraceae bacterium
AATGGCAAATTTGTTGATCGCGATCAGGCGACCGTCTCTGTCTTTGATGCGGGCTTTCAGCATGGCGTTGGTTTGTTTGAAACCATGCTGGCACGGAACGGGGCGGTGTTTCGGATTGAGGCGCATCTGGATCGGTTGGCGAATTCCGCAAAGGAACTTCTGCTGACGCAGCGGTTGCGGATTGATCCGCTGGCGGATGCGGTGGAACTGACGCTGCAGCGGAACAAGTTGCGGGAGGCGCGGATTCGGCTGACGATTACGGGCGGCAATTTGAATTCGCTGGAGCAGAAGGGTGCGAGCCAGATTGATCCGACGATTTTGATCGTGGCCCAGCCGCCGACGATTTATCCGAAGGAATTTTTTGAGAACGGCGTGATGGTGATGATTGCGGATGGGCGGGAAAATCCGCTGCACCCGATGGCGGGGCACAAGACGGTGAACTACTGGCCACGCATCCGGGCGCTGCAACTGGCGGCGGGGCAGCGGGCCGGTGAGGCACTGTGGCTGACGGTGACGAATCATCTGGCTTCGGGCTCGGTGAGCAATATTTTTCTGGTGAAGGATGGGCAGTTGTTGACGCCGATTGCAAGGGGTGAGGAGGAGAAGGGTGCGCTGACAGCGCCGGTGTTGCCGGGGATCACGCGGAGTTGCGTGATTGATCTGGCAGAGCGGATGGAGGTGGAGACGACGCGGCGGATGCTGGATATGAATGATCTGCTGACGGCGGATGAGGTGTTTCTGACCAACAGCAGTTGGGGCGTTCTGCCGGTGACGGGTGTGGAAATGAAGCAGATTGGTGATGGCACGGTGGGTGAGATGACGCGGCGACTGCGCGAGGGGTGGTTGGACCTGGTGGAGCAGGAGACGCAGGCGGAGGCGCTTTAAAGTTGTGTTGGTGAGGAGTGTGATTGGGCTGATTCAAAGTGGGGCGGGCCTCTGTGCCCGCCTGAAATTGCACGGGCAGAGACGCCCGTGCCACTGCGGATGAAGGGTGATCGCTGGTTTCCCGCCTGCGCGGGAAAGACGGTGGGCCTTCGATGTTCAGACTTCCGAACGGGAAATCACACGCACGTTGGAGCGGCCATCGCGGCGGGGGAAGCCGTTGATGGATCGTTTGGCACGGCCGAGCAATGCGTTGAAGCCTGCGAGAATGCTGAACACCAGGACGCCTGCGAGCAGTGCGATCATCACCAGCAGAAGAATCGGCAGCGCGATGATGAGGATGACGGTGAGCATGGCGAGGCGACCGATCCACCCGGGTTGCGAGCGCACGCCCTGGAAGACGGTGCGGGCACGCTGCGAACCTCGCTGGGCGAAAATGGTGAAGTGGCTGCTGCGGATCATGCTTGTGGAATCCTAGAAGCCTGAATGGCAGGCTCAAGGGTTTGGCGGAAACTCTTTGGGCATTGGGCGGCAGCGATTGCGGATTGGGTGATCAGAACAACCGGTGAATAGGCTGTCGATTGGTCGTTTTTGGCGGGCGGCCGTGATATAGTGGAAGTGCGGAGTTTTGCCACCATAGGTTGTGGTTTTCATGCCAAACAAGCAATCAAATGCGCAAGATGTCGTGGTCGCTGATGCTTCGGCGGCGGCTGGGGGTCCGGGTCCGGGGTTTGTGCATCTGCATTTGCATACGGAGTATTCTCTTCTGGATGGCGGCAACAAGATCGATCTGCTGGTTGATCGTGTGAAGCAACTGGGCATGAACGCGGTGGCGGTGACGGATCACGGCAACTTGTACGGGGCGATTGAGTTTTACACGAAGGCAAAGGCGGCGGGTGTGAAGCCGATTCTGGGGATTGAGGCGTACGTGGCGCCGGGCGATCGGCAGGAACGCAAACCCAACGGCATTGCGGATGGCGGGTTCCATCTGGTGCTGCTGGCGGAGAACAACATAGGCTGGCAGAACCTGTTGAAATTATCCAGCGATTCGTTTTTGAATGGGTTCTACTACAAGCCACGGATGGACAAGACGACGCTTGGGCAGTGGGCGGATGGGTTGATTGCAATCAACGGGCATCTGGGTTCCTCGCTGGCGCATTATCTCATTCAGTTTGTGCAGACGAACAATGAAGCGCACTGGCAGGCGGCGGTGGATGAGGCGCGGTGGCATGCGGAGACGTTCAAGCCGAATGAAACGGGTGAGCCGCGGTTCTTCATTGAGTTGCAGCGATTGGATGTGCAGGAGCAGCACCGGATTAATCCGCTGCTGGTGAAGTTGGCGCGGGAGTTGAACCTGCCGCTGGTGTGCGACAACGATGCGCATTTTTTGTTGGCGGAGGATTACGAGACGCACGACAGTTTGTGCTGCATCTCCATGGGGAAGAACAAGGATGACACGCAGCGGCTGCGGTATTCGCGTGATTTGTATGTGAAGAGCCCGCAGATGATGGCGGATCTGTTCAAGGATCTGCCGGAGGCGGTGGAGAACAGCGGGCGGATTGCGCAGCGGTGCCATGTTGATTTGAAGTTTGGCGCCAATCACGCGCCGCTGGTGAGGGTGGAGCGCAGGGGCGAATTGCCGCCGTGCGATGCGGCGGATGTAACGGGTTGGTTCAACTCGCTGTGCGCGCAGTTTGAATTGCTGCCGGTATCGGGTGATGAGGTGAGCGCGGGGCAGGATGAGCTGAAGCGCGGCTGCGATGATGCAATGCGGCAGTTGTGCGAGGCGGGTGTGATCTGGCGGTATGGCGTTGACGGCGTGACCGAGGCGATTCGAACTCGATTGGATCGTGAACTGAAGATTCTGGCAGATAAGGGAATCAGCGCGTACTTTCTGATTGTGTGGGATTTTGTGAACTGGGCGCGGCAGCGCGGTATCCCGGCGACGGCACGCGGTTCCGGTGTGGGCACGATGGTTGGCTATGTGCTGGGGCTATCCAATTCCTGCCCGGAGCGATACGGCCTGCTGTTTGAGCGGTTCACCGATCCGGACCGCAGCGAATTCCCGGATATCGATATTGACATTTGCCAGGACGGCCGGGTGGATGTGATTAACTATGTGCGGCAGAAGTACGGCCATGTGGCGCAGATCATCACGTTTGGGCGGTTAAAGGCGAAGGCCGCCATGAAGGATGTGGCGCGCGTGAACGGGCTGACGCCGGCCGAAGGCCAGCGGTTGGCGAATCTGGTGCCGGGCGAGTTGAACATCACGATCGATGCAGCGCTGCAGAAGGAACCGGATTTCAAGAAGGAATATGAAACAAATCCGGTTTCCAAGCGTGTGATTGATACGGCCCGCGCGCTGGAAGATCACGCGCGACATGCGGGTGTTCATGCGGCGGGGGTTGTCATTGCGACGCAGCCGCTGGACAACATTGTGCCGCTGTGCAAGACATCCGGCAGCGATGACATCGTGACACAGTGGGACGGGCCGACGTGTGAAAAACTCGGCCTGCTGAAGATGGACTTCCTGGGGCTGCGGACGCTTTCCACGATTGAGCGGTGCAAGAAGTTGATCGTTGAAAGTCTTGATGAGTCAGCGATTCATGCAGCGGTGAAGCGCACGGCAGAAACTGAATTGACGGCATCGCCAGTGCATCCTCTGGATTTGGATCGGTTGAGTTACGACGATCAGCGCGTGCTGGAACTGTTCCGCAGGGCGGATTGCGCGGGCATTTTCCAGTTTGAATCCGGCGGCATGCGGAAATTGCTGCTGGAAATGCAGCCGGACCGTCTGGAGGATTTGATCGCGGCCAATGCGTTGTTCCGTCCGGGGCCGATGGATTTGATTCCGGATTACTGTCAGCGCAAGCACGGCCGACAGAAAGTGCCATCGCTGCATCCGATTGTTGAGGAGTTCACACGCGAAACCTATGGCATCATGGTGTATCAGGAACAGGTCATGCAGATTGTGCACGGCCTGGGCGGCATCCCGCTGCGTGCCGCGTACACGCTCATCAAGGCGATCAGCAAGAAAAAGTCCAGCGTCATTGATGGCGAGCGGCCGAAGTTCATTGAAGGGGCAAAAACCAAAGGCCTTTCCGCATCCAAGGCCAATGAATTATTCGATCTCATTTTGAAATTCGCTGGGTACGGCTTCAACAAGTCGCACTCGACAGGCTATGCGATCGTTGCGTACCACACGGCGTACCTCAAGACGTTCTTCCCAAATCATTACATGGCGGCGTTGCTGACGTTTGA
>CAZWJR010000255.1:0-4086 GCA_964634655.1 uncultured Isosphaeraceae bacterium
AGACTCCTGCGTCAGCTCCGCAATCGATTTCGGCACCACCGCGCCTTGAACCGTCGAAACGCCCCACAAAATCGAAAACACGGCTGCCCAGATTGTCGAAGCCAATGTTCTCGTTTTCAATCCGGTTGCATCCATTGGTGAATCCCTTTCTTTGAACTCATTGGCCGATCGTCACCGGCCCGCCATCCGCCGCCAGTGTCACAGGTTGATTGATGCCCGCCGGAAACGTCGCGTTCGTATTGCCGGGCTTGATCTGAATCGTGCTGCTCGGTGTCACGTTGGCCAGCGCGGTCTGCAAGGTCTTGTATGGAGTGTCAAATCGTCCGTCACTGCTGGCCCCGGCATAGGCGAAATCCAGCCAGAACAAGCCTGTCCCGGTGGTCTGTCTCCACCGCGAAACAAAATTTGCGTTGGCGCCACCCGCGGTTGTAAACACCCCGCCCGCATACAGCGAATCACCAAACACCGTCAGCGCGTATCCAAACTGATTGAACCCGCTCAACATCGATCGCCACATGTTTCCCTGGAAACTGGCGATCCGATTCGCCGCGGCGCCGCCCGCCGTCGTAAATTCCCCGGTGGCAATAAGCCGACCTCGAAACACATTCAAGGCCCAAACATTGCCATTCATCCCCGCTCCCAATGGTTCCCAGGCCGCTCCATTCCAACTTGCAACATTCGCCGCTGCATTGCCGCCAGCCTGCGTAAACGCTCCACCCGCTATCAACTTCCCGTCAAACGTGGTCATCGCCAGCACCGAATTGTTCATCCCCGTCCCCAGCGTTTGCCAGGTCGTACCGTTCCACCGAGCAATTTTGGCCGCTGGATTTCCACCGGCTTGCGTGAACGCCCCGCCAGCGATCAATTCATTATTGAAAACACTGAACGAATTCACCGTGTTATCCATGCCCGTCCCCAACGTCTGCCACGTGGTCCCATTCCACCGCGCAATTCCGTTCACCGTCGTGCCGCCCGCCTGGAGAAAATCGCCGCCCGCGATCAACTCATTATTAAAAACCGTCAGCGCCCACACAGTGCTGCTCATTCCGGTGCCCAGCGGCTGCCACGCCGCCCCGTTCCAACGCGCAATGCCGGCCATCGCATTGCCGCCAGCCATCGTGAACGCTCCACCCGCGATCAACTCATTGTTGAACACCGTTACCGCATTCACAAAATTGTTCATCCCCGTCCCCAGCGCCTGCCACATGGTGCCATTCCACCTGGCAATCCCGTTCACATTCACTCCGCCCGCGGTCGCAAAGTTGCCGCCAACGATCAATTCTCCATTGAATTGGCCCAACGCATAAACATCCGCGCTTGGCCCGCTTCCCAATGGCCCCCATGCCTCCGGATACAAGAAATTCATCCCGTCGATATCACCCTGGCTCATGTGGTCGCGCTGCCCGATCGTGTTCTGAAACGACTGATTCGGCGCCGGTACAAGAATCGTAAAGCAATTCGTCGTCGTGCACGGATTGCACATCGAAAAATCACACTTGCCGTAGTGCATCACCGAATCAAAATCGTACGGCCCGAAAATCGGCACGTTTACCGTATTGAAATTGTGCTGCTGATTGGCCGGCACATTCGCCAGCACAATCTGCACGTAGTTGTCCCGGTCGGTCCTTTGCTGCGCGTGCCAGAATCCCAGCGCATGGATCAACTCATGACACATGATAAACCGCACATTCCAATTGAAAATGTTCACCACTTGCCCGCCCAAATCGGGCCGGTATCCCACAAATGAGTTGTTGGCATCCGATTCATGAATGTCCAGGAACGTTGGTTCATTCGTCCGAACAACAAATCGCACCAGCGAGACATTCTCAATCTCATCCATCGCCGCCCGCATATCCAGTTGATGCTGTACCGTCACTCCCGCGTCAAACGAATACGGCACCACCGCCGACGGCCATTGGCTTGTCACATACGGCCCGTCCGTTCCTGGCATCAGGATTGAACACGGCACCATTTCCTGCCCGTACCCACTCCCTGCCGCGGTCGCCGCCAACAGCAGCACCGCCGTCCTCGCGCATTTTCCACTCCATCGCTTCATGGCATGATCTCCGGTACTTGTTCAGACGCAGTGGCAAACTTGCCGCTTACTGCAAACCAACCAATACCAGCACCATTCCGCGACCATCCTCCAACTTCGTCATCGCCTTCCCCACAATGGCTCCCTGCGATTGCCCAAAATCCCGCACCTTCATCGCATGGCCGGCCGTCGCCGACGATGTCAGCATGTCGCCAGGCTCAATCGCGCCATAACTCGCATCGCACCAGCACCACACGCGGCCAGTCAACGCCACAGGATGCTCACCATCCGTCTGCGGATGATTTTCAGATCGCATCACCAGTCCAGGCCTCAATCCGTTCGCTCCAGAGATAATTCCCGCCACACGCCGATCATTCGCCTTGCTGGAAACTCGCAGTTTCCCAGCGTTATCAGGATCAATCACCACCACATGTCCCGGCTCCGGCGTGCCCTGATCCGCCGCCACATCAAACGGCTCCGCCAGATCAGCGCCGCCCATGATCTTGATCACCTTCGTCCGCATCGTGCCCTCTACGTGCAATTTCTCCGCGGGCGCCGTCGTGCCAATGCCAACGTTCCCGGAAAAATAATTCCTTCCGCCAACGAAGTACCCCGCATAACCCGTCGCACTGCTCGTCTGCCCATAAATCCCAAACGGCGTTCCCGTCGTCGCACTGGCCAACCCATACACCGCCCGTCCGCTTGTGCTGATCGCCTGCGCTCGAATCCCATACGTCGTCCCTGTCGCCGCGCTGGCGTATCCAAACACTCCCGCACCCGCCGTGCTCTTGCTCTGTGCATAAACACCGTACGTCGCTCCCGTCGTCGCCGAAGCCATTCCATTGATCGCCCGCAAGCCCGCGCTTGTTACATCAAGCGTGAATTGCGGGTTGCTTGTTCCAACACCCACATTTCCCGCTGCGTAAAAAACCTTCACACCATTCAGTGACCATTGCGCCTGCGCGCTGTTGAGAAGGCAAAAAAGACCGGTGACGCTGACGATGAGGTGAGAAAACTTCATGGCTGTTGTTCCTTCACGTTTTGGGATTTGGCAAGTGCGTTTTCAATACGGTCCAGACGGTCGTTAAGTATATCAATCTCTTTTTGTTGCAACGAAATTTGTGCATCTTTTTCCGCCCGAATCGCCTCGATCTGCTGCCGCTGCAAGGCAATCTGGGCATCCTTCTCACGCCGCAAACTCCGCAACGCCTCCACAACCAGTCCTTCAAATCCAATCACCGTCAGCGTTTTATACCCGTTGGCGTCCACGCTCACCCACTCCGGAAACACCCGTTCAACCTCCTGTGCAATCATCCCCGTGTACGTTCCATCCATGCCGCCCTGTGTCGATGGATCCTTCCACTGATACCTCACACCCCGCAGGCTCATCAATTGCTCCAGCGCACCATCAATCGTCTGCACATTCTTCTTCAACCTCGCGTCCGATGAAATCGTCCACGCACCGCTCGTTGGCTTCGCGGCGGAATTCGTCCCCAATTGCAACTGAAACGTCGGCGAAGTCGTCCCGATCCCCACATTCCCGCTGAAGTAGTTCTTCCCTCCCGTGAAGTATCCTGCGAACCCCGTCGGGCTGTTTGTCTGTCCAAACACTCCGTAATTCACTCCGGTCACACTGTTGGCCAATCCATACACCCCGCGGCCGGTCGCGCTGTTGCTTTGGCCCAACACACCAAACGTTGAACCCGTGGCGGCATTCGCAAAACCAAACACGCCCCTGCCCGCCGTGCTCTGGCTCACACCATACACACCAAACGTGGTGCCGGTCGCAAGGTTTGCCGAGGCGCTGATCGCCCGCAGCCCCGCGCTTTGAACTTCAAGCGAATAAGAGGGATTGATGATCCCAATGCCGACATTGCCATTCACATAGTAAATCCTTAATCCGTTAAACGACCATTGTGCCTGCGAACGTTCTGTGAACAATGAAAGAGCAACTGCCGCAACGATGATGCAAAGTACGTTCTTCATGGTTCTCCTTAAGGCTTGCTTGTGGTTCCGAGCGTAGCTTCAATTTTCGCCAATCTCTCCCCAAG
>CAZWJR010000256.1:0-4075 GCA_964634655.1 uncultured Isosphaeraceae bacterium
CCCGAAAGTTGGGGTGCGGGGCGCGATGCAGCACGTGAATGAAGTGCGGCTGGAGATGGTTTGCCCGAAGGCGGCGCTGGGATTGGCGATTGCGACGATGCGGCATTTTCATCCATATGAGGAGCCGGCGTTTGAGATTTATCAGTTGATGCCACGGACGGTGCGGCACATTGGACAGGGGCGGCGGGTGGTGCTTGATCAACCGGTGGCATTGAAGAAGATTGTGCAGCGGATCAAGCAGCATCTTGGGTTGAAGAAGCTGGAAGTTGCGATGGCACCGCACGGGCCGGCGAAGTACACGAAGATTGGATTGTGCGCGGGAGCGGGCGGATCGATGCTGCGGGATGCGCTCGATCAGGGTTGCGAGTTATTTTTCACGGGTGAGATGAGGCATCACGATGTGCTGCACGCACAGGCGAACGGATGCACGGTGATTTTGGCGGGGCACACAAACACGGAGCGCGGGTACCTAAAGCCTTTGCGGAAACGGTTGAAGAGTGCGCTGGCGGGGATGCGGGTGGAGATATCGCAGCGGGACGTGAGTCCGTTGCGGGTGATGTGAGAGAGAAGGCATGGAGGCAGTAGGGCAGGGAGGCAATGAGCACCGGGCTGTGGGGTGTGTCTTGAATTAGGCGCATTGTTGCGAGGCATGACGGCCCACCCACCCCCTGGCCCCCTCATCGCCGCGGCGACTCTGCGACCTCGAGGGAGGGGGGATTTGCGCTGCTGCCGCGTTGTTTTGGTTTGAGTTTTGTTGTTTTATGGTTTGGGATCTGGTTTTTTGCGGAGGAGGTCGTCGAGGATGTTGCCGCCTTTTCCCTTGAGGAGTTCATCGATGGCACCGGTGAAGCCTGCTTTAATTGCCTGTTTGCCGATGTCGAAATCGGGATCGATTTTGAGTTTGGCTTCGCCGAATTTTCCCTTGAGGACGAGGGGGACGACGATTTTGTCGGCGTAGCCTTCGAGTTCGGTAAAGGTCGTCGCGAGGGCTTTGAGTGGGACTTCGGTGCGGAGGTTCATGGTTTGATTGGGGAGATCGACCTGGCCGGAGTAGAGCATGACGTACTTATCGATGTGAACGGCGAAGCGTTCGTAGGTGACGATGCCGTTGCGAATTTTGGCGATGATGGGCTCGATTTCGCCGGGGATGGTTTTGCCGCGGTTTTCCTGACCGGCGAAACGAAAGAGTGCGAGGGTTGTGGAGCCGCTGTCGAATGCGACTTTGCCGACGGTGATTTCAAGATCGGAGTTGAAGCGGTGGAGATCGAAATCCGGAGGAATGATGAGGGACGGGACGTTGACGCGGATGGGTTGTTCCGTGCTGCGAATATCCGCCATGAAAGGATGGATTTTGTTGAGGAGGCGATCGCGGAGTTCCGGTGTGAGGGTGAGTTCGGCCTGAAGGGGAGCGGATTTCTGGATGTGGAAGAGTTGCTTGTTGCCAACGACGGTGGTTTTGAGCCAGCCGTTGGTGGCGTCGAAGCGGACATCAAGTTTGCCTGCGGCGGCGGAGAAGTTCTCTGCATTGAAATTGGCGCTCATCATGGGACCGACGGCGGCAACGAGCAGGCCTTGGAGATTGGTGAGCGCATCGCCGATGGCGGTAGGAACGTCTTTGACGGAGCCGTTGATTTTGAGCGTGGCGGCCTGTGGCTGGAGTGTGGAATCTGCGGCGACGAGATTGATGAGGGAGCCGGAGACGTTGATGGCGCCAGTGCGCGGCGCAGCGGAGGCCGGTGGTGAGGTACCGGATTCGATGGCGGCGGCGGCGCTGGTGATGGAATAGGCGAAACCCTTGGAGAGATCGTTGCAGTTGAGATTCATTTTGAGATCAGAGAGCGTGGTGCGGAGTTCTGCGGGAGAGGTTTTGGCATCAGCGGACTGCGGCGAAGGAGTGCTGATGCGGACAGGGCCGCCGGTGATGGCGACATCCATCACAACGGTCTTGGGATCAAAGGGTTTTTTGTCGAGCATCGCCATGGGAAGGCGGATGTGTTTGATGTCCATTTTGAGAGGGACATCGTCGAGGACTTTTGTCTTGGCGGCAGTTTGCGGAGCGGATGGGGTGGAAGGATTGAGGCGGGCTTCCAGCGCGGCGCGATTGAGGTTGAGTTTGTCGGAGTGGCCTGTGATGGAAATGATTTCCGGCGTTTTGGTGGCGGTGAACGCGGCGGCGATGTTGGGCGTGGTGGCCTGGCACTCGGCGGTGAAGCGTTCGGGGTTGCCGTTGATCTGGAGAGCGACGGCGCCATCGTTGCCGGTCCACTGGGAGAATTCGCCGGGTTTAAGGTTGAGGACCTGCTCGAGGCGCGGAACGGTGAGATTGACAGCGCCGATTCTGGCATCAAAGGTGATTGGGGGCGCGGGCGCGGAGCCGACGGGTGGGCGGGGAATCTGGAACGTGGATTTGTAGCGAAGATCGGCAAGGCGCGGGGTGTTGGCGATGGCTTGATCGACGGAGACATCGCCATTGGCGGTGAGTTGGAAGTGATCCGGCTGTTGCTGGAAAGTTACATCGGCGACGAGGCCTGCGAGTGAGAGCGGTGGTGTGTTAGCGGGGAGATTGGCGAACGCGATGGATGAGGATTCGATGATGGCGTGGATGGGATCTGCGGGGAGGCCGAAACTCATGGAGCCGTTTTCCATGGAGGCGAGTTTGAAGCCATCGATGCTGACGGTGGCGGTGGTTGGAGCGGTGAGCGCGATGGGGCTGGAGGAAGACTTCTGGAGGAAGGCGATTAGTTTTGGTGTGAGTTGGAGCGTGGAACTGATGCCGGTGATGGAAACTGCGTTTGAAGTGCGGACGGCATTGATCGTGGAATCCATCGTTGCGGACTTGGCTTGTATCGCAGCGGCGAGATCGGTGTTTGAGAGGGAGGTGGTGATGGTTGTGTTGAGGGATGGGCCGATGAATTGTGAGATGTTCTCGGATTGATCGAGCGCGAATTTGGTGAGGGTGGTTGCGGAAAGATTGCTGATGGTGAGCGAGCCGACGGGGAGGGCGTTGGCGGGAGTGAGTTCACCGGCGGCGTTGAAGAGGTTTGTGATTTTGTGTTTGAAGACGACGCTGGCGGAATCGATGAGGGCAGAGCCATCGAGATCGAGGAATTGGCCGAGTGAGGGTGAAACAAGTTGGATGGAGATGCGCTGCGCGGTGAGGGTGATGGGTGCGGCATCTGCGCGCGGAGGGAGTGTGATGGTGAAGGGAGTTGCGTTGGCTCCCCCACTGCTTGCGCCTGTGTTGGCGAGGGTGATTGCGCCGGCGGCGGCGAATTGTATGAGCGGGTATTTTTGGGTTTGGGGATCGAGAGGTGGGACCGAGAAGGATGTGAGCATGATGTTGGCATCGACGGGCCGACTGATCGTGATGTTGGAGAGGGACTTGACAAGATCCGGATGGATTTGCGGCGCGTTGAGCAGGAGGTGCTTGCCAATGAGGGATTTGCGGTCTTGATCGAAGGTGCCTGCGGCTTCGATGCGGAGGAGCGGTGCGACGGCGACGATGGAGACATCGCGGTTGGCACCTGGGGCGAAGGAGGCGTTGACATCCATGACGGGGCCGGCATCGCGGCCAAGAAGGAATGGGGTTTTGTTGAGGAACGGCTGAATAGCGGAGGTTGGAAGGGTGGAGCCTTGGACGGTTCCGGTGACCTTTTCGATGGACCACTTCAATTCGCCGTTGGAATTGAAGAGTTCATCAACGCTAAGGCTTGCGGCGAGCGTGCTGGGACGCTGGCCGTCGATTTCGCCGTTGCCATCGATGGCGACGACGATGGTTTTGGAAAGATCGTTGCTGACGGCGGTGGCTTTGAGTTGTTGAAGGGAGCCATGGAGGTCTGCGGTTTTGAAAGGAAGGTTGTGGGCTTCCATTGTGATGTTGGCGGTGGCGGCGTTTGGCGAGAGGCGGCCCTGTGAAGTGAGGATGTTTGCAAACGAGGCTTGAGCCTGGAGAGAACTTGCGGGGCGACCCTGGATTTGCGCGGCGGCATCGATGGAGCCGACCATTCGCTTGGTGAGATCATCGCTGGCGAAATTGAGTTTGAGCGATTGGAGAACTGCGGGCGTATCGACGCCG
>CAZWJR010000257.1:0-4055 GCA_964634655.1 uncultured Isosphaeraceae bacterium
CATCGGCAGGGATCTTAACCGCCAGCCTTCGTCAACGCTGGCTTCTCTGACGGCAGCGGCATCAGACTCATCCCGCCCACCGCATCAACCACAAATTCGTACGTCTGCCCCGCACGCACAGGTTTGTACACCGCTTCACCCTGCGCCACCCGCACTCCCATCTTCTTCGCCATTTCCGCATCCGTCGCAATTGTCCAGAAATTATCCCAGACCCGCTTCTCAAAATGCCCAATATCACTTGCCGCATACCCCGGCGGGATCGCGCCCGGCGTGTCAATCAACATCCCATCCTTCGGCGCCAGCCGATCGGAATACAACCGCCGAAGCAGCAGCAGTGTTCGCCCTCGCAACGGATCGCCCTCCGCAACACGCTCCGCATCAAACTTCACCGTCCAAGCGTCCACATACAGCACATCGCCAGGGATCGTAAATGCCTGCCGCCCTATTTCCGCACCCTGTTCGCTCAATTCAATGAATTGCAGACTCGTTTGAGAAATCGTGCCATCTTCGTCCGTTTTCTGATCCTTCACCTGAATATGCGCCACACGGCGACTGCGGCTCAACCGTTCAATCATCGCCTGCCGCTCCGCCAATTTCGCTTCCATCTGGCTTTTCAGCGCCTGCAACTCCGCAATCGCCTTCGCCTGCCGGTCAACCGTCAGCCGCCAATACCCTAGCAACACCAGAGAACACAAAACCAACGAAACAAACACGGTGCGGAGAAATGCTGTCATAGATTTGTTCAATATCGGCAAACATGCAGCATCGCCGCGAATTGGCCGATAAGAACTGTCATGCGCCCGCGCCGCAAGCACCCGAAATTCTCCGCCATCGCCGCCACTTTCATGGTGACCGTCGCAACAGCGGATAAACCTGCCAACACCCCGCCAATGGGTCCGCCAGCACTGCCTTCGCTCCAACAGATCGTCAAAACCTTCGATTTTGAAGAATCTGATGTCGCCCCCAACTCAATGCCCACCCCGTTCTTTCGCTCCGTCGCACCCAAGGATGGATTCCCTCCCTTCGGCGCGATGCGATTGACCACAGCGGTGGCACATTCCGGTGCCAGTTCCTTTGAATTTGAGCTCGGTGGCGGTTCCATGTCCGCCCGCATTCCCACATCCATTGTTCCCGTTCTGCCATTGACAAGTTACGCCATCTCCGTCGCTGTCCGCACAGATGGCCTCCAGCACGCCCGCGCCCGTCTTGTTGCACTTCTTTACGACCGCAATGGCCAACCCATCGCCGAGAGCAAGACCCAAAGCCGTGCCATCGAAACCGCCGGCCAGTGGGAGACCATCAACATCGAAATCGCCGGCCGTCACGCCGACGCCGCAGACCTGGTCATCGAGCTGCAAGTGCTGCAACCCAGTCAACTCAATTTCGGTGCACTTGCGATCGCCCCCGAACAGCCGCGACTCGAAGATATTTCCGGCCGCGCCTGGTTTGATGACATCGTTGTCTCCCACCTGCCAAACGTTAGTCTCACCCTCAAGCACCCCGGCAATCTCGTTCCCCGTTCACAATCGCCAGACTTCCAGATCCTCGTCAACGAACTCACCAGCGAACCCCTTACCGCCCGCCTTCAAGTGTTCGATCTCAATGGCACAAGCGTGTTTGACTCCACATTCCCCGCGCCGCGCGGCCGCGCTCCCGGCTCTATTCGCGTCCCCATCAACACTTGCGGCTGGTATCGCGCTCTGTTGCACGTAAGCAGCGATGGCGGCGTTTCCCGCTGGCAGTGGCTGGATTTTGCCGTCCTCTCCAATCCACGATTGTCGCCGGAGCGGTCTCACCGTCTCGGCGTCGCACTTCAGCTGGATTCATTCACAGAAAACCCGAACCTCGCAGATGTCGTTTCCTCCCTCGGCGTCGGCACCGTCGTCGTACCCGTCTGGGATGGCGCTGATTCCACGCATCAATCCCAACGCAGTGCCGCACTTCACCAACTGATCGAACAACTTCTGCGGCACGACCAAGACCTCATTTTCTCCCTCCAAGTCGTACCCGATGAATTAGCCCGCGTCGCTGGCGTCGATCGCCATCAGGTCCTTGAATTGCTCGCCAAAGATTCTCACCTTTGGCAACCATACCTCGATGAACTCCTCGTCAACTTCGGCCTCGAAGTAAGTCGCTGGCAGATCGGCGACTTCAATGACGCCCAAGCACATGCAACCGCTTCACAGCATGGCCTGCGTCCCCTCACCGAACTCGCTCGCAACTCGCTTGCAGATTTTGTCCCCAAACCTCTCCTCTACACCGCCTGGCCGATCGATCAAGCCATCAGCCCTGAAGATCAACTCTCTGGCTACGCCGTCAAATTGCCGCATGAACTTCAACCTTCCGCTTTGGAGGATTACGCAGCCTCACTCCTCGCCAACAATTCCGATGCATTCGCCACTCTTGAAGTCCTGCCCGAGCAATCACACACTCCCCGCCAGCGCGTTTCAGATCTTATGATCCGTGGTCTCTACGCATGGCGTTCAGGTCTGCCCCTCATCAACATCGCCGCGCCGTGGTCTACCGATCAACTCCATCACGGCCAGATCATGCCCGAACCTACCTTCGGTGCGTGGCGCACTCTTTCTGAACAACTGCAAGGAAAGGTCTTCGCCGGCGAAATCCCCTTGGCTGATGGCCAACATTGCTGGCTGTTGCGGAGCGAAAAACCAGATCAATCGGCTATGGTCGCATGGTCCGACCGCGTTCCATTTTCAAACAACAATACCGCACAACCCACCGACACCTTCACCCTTCAACTGGCCGCCGGCGCGGTCACACTCATCGATGCATACGGCAACACTTCAACCGTCCAGCCAACCGATGGCGTCCACACAATTCCCCTTACAGACATCCCCGTCTTCATCGAACATGGCAACCTCAATCTCGTCCAATTCCGTGGCAACATCACAATCGAACCGGACTTCATTCCAGCCACCGCAAAAGTTCATGAACACTCCATCGTGCTTCGCAACCCTTGGAAGATAGCCGTTTCCGGCACCATTCGCCTTGCTGAAGTAGATGAATGGAAATTGAGCCCCAGCGTGCAGGAGTTCACCATTCGTCCCGGCGGCGAGGTCCACCTTCCCCTCAACATCATTCCACAGCGCAGCATTCTTGCCGGTCCAAAACTCGTCCGCGCCCAGATCACCCTCAATGCCGATCAAGCCTATTTGATAAACCTCGAACTGCCGCTTGAAGTTGGTTTGAAAAACATCGATCTCGCTCCTTCGTGGTCCGTCTCACGTAATCCCATCACTGGCCTGAACGATCTCGTCATCACCCAAGCCGTCACCAATCACGGAGAAAAAACCGTGCGTCTGAACGTCTTCATCATGGCCGAAGGCGTTGGCCAGAATCGCCGCACCATCGCCGCACTCGCACCCGGCGAAACCCAAGTCCGCTCCTTCCGCATTCCCAACGGTGCCGCACGTCTTTCCGGTCAGCAGGTCCGAATCGGAGTTTCAGAACGCGATGGCCTCACCCGCCTCAACCAACTCCTCGCCATTACTTCCCAACCCGCAGAACCCGCCACACGCTCCGCAGATGCGTCATCACCCTGATCGCTCGCGCCCTCACCGCCAACCCATCAACGGTGGCGTCTGCCCGTTCACCGTCACACACGTAAGGTGCGTGATCTTCCATTCTCCATCAGCCTGTCGTTCCACTTGCAACACCCACTGCGAAGCGTTTGGCCGTCGATCGCCGTTCACCTCCGTAAAGCATGCCATGTGAACCGTGCCTGCCGTCGATGACTCCGTGTACCCCCGCAACATCGTGACCGTATTGTCATCAATGTGAAATCGGCTCGGCATTTGCGTCATCTGATCCTGAATAAATTCAAACCCCATCCCGGGATTCTTCGGAGACCCCACCGAAAACACCGCACTTGGCGCGAACAACCCAATCGCCTTCACAGAATCCCCCGCCACCGCCGCGTCCACCAACCTCCGCGCTACTGCTCGAGCATACTCACCGGAAGTCGTGACCAGATACGCAATCAAGAACACCAGAAATGCAACCAGTCCCACCGCCGCACCCGCCCCCGCCTGCTT
>CAZWJR010000258.1:0-4011 GCA_964634655.1 uncultured Isosphaeraceae bacterium
GACAAAGACTTCACCCTCGCCCAGCGACGCTCCCTCATCGATCGCATGCGGGTCGTCCTCGGCAAACGTCGCCTCTACCTCACCTCCGCTTCCGTTCACGAAGCAACCATGTACGCCCAATACGCTGACTCCGCGATCTACGATTTCGATGTACGCCGCTGGGCAAAATCAATCCTCGACGACGCAACGAACCCCTGAAATCGATGATCACTGCCTTGCCCCTCTCCCGCTACCACCGCCAAACCCTTCTCCCCGGCATCGGCTCCGCCGGGCAGGATCGTCTCCGCAACTCCCACGCCCTCGTCGTCGGTTGCGGCGCGCTCGGCTCCGTCATCATTGATTCTCTCGCGCGCGCCGGAATAGGCACACTCACCATCGTCGATCGCGACATCGTTGAAATCACAAATCTTCAGCGGCAAATCCTCTACGAAGAAGCCGATGTCGCCGCCAACACTCCCAAAGCCCTGGCCGCAAGAAACAAAATCAATCTCATCAATTCCGAAGTCATCGTTCACGCCCACGTCGATGACTTCAGCCACCGCAACGCCCCTGCACTCATCGAAGGCATCGACATCATCCTCGATGGCCTCGATAACTTCGAAACCCGCTACCTCCTCAACGATCTCGCCGTCAGTCGTGGCATTCCCTACATCTACGGCGGCGCGGTCGCCACCACCGGTGTCTCACTCGCCATCCTCCCTCACGATTCAAAACGCGCCGCGCCCTCAAATTCAAAAATCAAATGGACCAGCGCGCAATCCACTCCCTGCCTTCGCTGCGTCTTCCCTGAAGCCCCGCCTCCCGGCACCAGCCCCACCTGCGATACCGCCGGCGTCCTTGGCCCCGTCGTCATGATGATCGCCGCTCATCAATCCACCCAAGCCATCAAACTACTCACCGGCAACATCGATTCCCTCGATCGCTCACTCCTCTCCATCGACGCATGGACCAACGAAACCCGCCGATTCGATGTCACCTCCATCCGAGATGCCACCAACTGCCCCTGCTGTGTTCAAGGCAATTTTGAATTCCTCCACGGAACCACCGGCGGCTCCGCCCTTTCCCTTTGTGGTCGCAACGCCGTTCAAGTTTCCCCACCGGAATCAACTTCTCTCACGCAACTCGATCTCCCCACCATCGCCGCTCGTCTCGCCCCCCACGGCAAATTCACGCACAACGAATTCCTCCTCCGTGGCGAATTTAACAGCGAACGCAACTCCAGGAGCGAACCCATCGAACTCATGCTCTTCCCGACCGGCCGCGCCATCATCAAAGGCGTGGCAGAACCGGAAATGGCCCGCTCCATCTACGCCAAATACATTGGCGCGTAAGTCACACATTCATTTCTTCAACTCGCCCTTGCCTCCAGACCGCGTCGCCTCCACCCGCGCAATCATCTCATCGTAAGCGGTCGCAGATTCCGGTGCAGCGCTTCGCGCCGATCTCAAAACCTCCAACACCTGCTCGTAATTGGCCCGACCGCTCACCAACTCATTGAAATACTTCATGCGCGCCTGGTCGTTCGGATCAATCAACAGCGCTGCCTGGAAATGCCCCAACGCCTTCTCGCCCTGGCCACGCCGAAACAACGTGATCGCAAGGTTGTAATTCGCACGCACAAATTTCGGATCATGCGCCAGCGCCATTTCAAATTCCCGCTGCCCTTCAAACAACTTCCCCTGCATGCAATACGTCGCGCCCAGATGATCATGCAGCAAAGGCGATTCCGGATAGATCAACAGCGCTGCCTGCAAGTGCCGCACCCCGTCATCCAGTTTTCCCTCATTCTCATACGCAAATGCAAGGTTGTGGCGAACCAGCCAATTCCCTTCCGTCTTCCTCAACGTGTCCTCAAACAACAAAAAAGTATCTTTCCACAACGCCGCCTGTTGAAATGCCATTGCACCCAGCACAATCACAACACACGCGGCCACAGGCCACCGCACAACACTCCGCTTCCGCCATCGCGTGGTCAGGTCCGCCACACCCCACGCCGCCATCACATACAACCCAACGAACGGAATGTACGCGTACCGATCCGCCATTGAATGTCGCCCGATCTGCACCAACCCAATCACCGGCACCATCGTCCCCAAAAACCACAGCCAGCCAAACAACAAGTACGGCCGCTTCCGCATCCACACAATCGCCGCCAAACTCACCAAAATCAGAACCGCGCAGGCAAGTCCCACCTGCATCGCCGTCCATGACTCACGCCCAATCAAACTCGGATTGGGATACAGCATCGCCAAATCCGTCGGCCAGAACATCTTCCCCAAGTACCGCACATACGAAACCGCAGCGTTCGCCAATCGCACCGGCAACGCCATCCGCATCCCCTCGCTCAAGTCTTCCTGCCCAATCTGCACCCACCACGTCACCACACTCGACCCAATCGCCAACCCCACCAGTGGAACCTTCTCCAAAAGCATCCGCCCCGCGGATACCAAACCCCCGCCCAAACCCCTCGCACCAACCAACGCTTGCGGTTTCGCGCCCCCACCAATTCGCCCCAGCGGCCACCAATCCACCAACAAAAGCACAAACGGCATCGTCACAAGCATCGGCTTGCTCATCAATCCCAACGCCATGAACACCATCACCATCACATACCCCCGCACATCTCGAAATTCCAGAAATCGCAGATACGCCCACATCGTCAACAGCCAGAAAAACAGCGCCAATACATCCTTCCGCTCCGTCACCCACGCCACGGATTCAACATGAATCGGATGCACCGCTAGCATCGCCGCCACAATCGCGCTCCGCCACACCGCCCCCGTCATTGCTTTCAAAATCCCAAACAGCAGCAGCACGTTCACCACATGCAGCGCAACATTCGTCAGGTGATATCCGCCCGGGCACAATCCATTGGCATCGTACGTCAGCACCCGCGAAAGCAGCGGCTTCAGCGTCCTGTGAATCTCCGCATCCGCCATCAGCGAGATCCACGTCACCGGATGCCAGTTGCTCGCAAACCCCGTCGTGAACGCCCACTCAATCCCTCGATACGTCAATCCATGTTGCACAATCGGGTTGTCGCGCACGTAATCCGGATCATCAAACTCAACAAACCCGTGCCCCGCCACCTGCACGTACACCGCCACCGTCACAGCAATCAACAACACTCGTATCCAAAACTCGCGGCTCATGGCCAACGCATCCTATCAAACCAACGCCGTCCTCCGGCGTATCATGATCGTCGCCAACCATCCCCGTAACCGGAATCCACTCATGCCCGTCGCCACACTCCCATCCCTCGCCGTCTCCCTCATCAACGATGGCCTGCAGAAATCTCTCTCCTACGCCGAACGCCTCCTCAAGGACATCCCCGCCGCCAACTTCGCCTACATGCCCCACCCCGGCATGAACCACCCCGCCTTCATCATCGGCCACCTCTCCCTCTATCCCAATCGCCTCCTCAACATGATCGGCCGCACCGATCTCCTCCTCGAAAAACCCAAATACCCCGAACTCTTCCAGGCCGGCTCACCCTGCGTGGAACAGGACGGCCGCTACCCCGCCAAGGATGAACTCGTCACCTACTACTTTGAACGCTATCGCACCTTCAGCGAAATTCTCCCAACCTTGACAGATGACCTCCTCCAGCGTGAAAACCCCATGGAAGGCCGCATGAAGGAATTCTTCCCCAAAATCGGCTTCGCCATCAGTTTCCTCCTCAACAACCACCAATCGCTCCATCTGGGCCAGATCAGCGCCTGGCGACGCGCCGTGGGAATGGGTCCGGCCTGATCTTTACCTCTCCCTCAAGGTCATTGACTCGACTCAGCGAGGGGGGAAGGGGTGCGTGAACAGCCATAATGAAGCTGTCGACTCATCTCTGCCACCCGCGAGTAGTACATCCGCGCGGAGAACGTGCCTCAATGAATGCGCGTCACGGTGATGGTATCGGTGCCGATGTTGCCGGTGTCGTCCATGGCGCTTACGGTGATGTGATTCGCGGTGTAACCGACGAGGGAAACTGTTTTTGTCCATGTGCCGTCGATCAAC
>CAZWJR010000259.1:0-4006 GCA_964634655.1 uncultured Isosphaeraceae bacterium
AGCCCCAGCGCGCCGTGATGCTCCATCCCGCGATGGCCCCGCCGCCACCCACGCAGCTTTCCACACGCGCACAAAAAAAACAGGCCGCACCGAAGTGCGGCCTGTCGAAATTCTCGTATGAGTGCCAGCGACTTATTTGATGAAATCGCGGCCCTTGATGCCATCGATCGTCAGGATGTGGTAACTCGTCTGAACCCACGGTTCATAGTTCAGGTCATTGAAATACCCAGCAGCCAGGAGCGGCGTATTCCGGCTCCACAGGCCGTGCGGATTTGATCCCGCCGTCTGGCTGGAAATTCGCGCATCCGCCTGCTCAGAGTCATAGCAGCCCGCTGGACCAACGTGACCGTCATAGAACACCGCCACCGGCGAAGATGATCCCGCCGCGTTGAAGTAGTACGGCTCGCACTCCATCGAAGTGCTTGTCATCAACGGATTGCACGCCACCTTGCGGTTCTGCAACCAGTGATGCTCCATGATGTGCGTCTTCTGGCTGGCATAAGCAGCCTGGGAAAGCGCTGGCGACTTGTAGCCGGATTCCATCGTGCTTGGATCCGTGTAATAGGTGTTGCTGCCGGTCGCCTTGCTCAACACCGCCGGATTGAACATCGCCGCCGGCGAGAAGCAATAACTCGACATCACCATCTGTGCAAAGTTGCCCGTGGCATCAAACTCACCCGGGTAATCAAAGCGCGTTTCAACAGCCGTCACGACGACGCTGTCCTTGGGTGCAAACCACACCGGATCATACAAACGGTTGCTCATGTACAAGTTGAGCGGCCGTCCATTGATGAGGCGGAACGCACCAAATTTGTCACTGAAATCGATGGGCACAAACACGCCCCAGTTGCCGGCGACGGAATCAAATCCCCATGTATCGCCGTTGGCATCGGTCCCCAGATCGTGCCATGGGTGATGCGTGCCATTGTGGGCGGCTGCATAATTGGCAAACGCCGTAGCCGCCGTCCCGTATCGCGAAATGTAATCATCAATATGCGTCACTTGACGATCGCTGAATTCAGAGGCGTACGTCACGCAGGCCGTGCCGACGTTCTTGATGTTGGACTGTGACTGGGTAAGGCGAGCCGCATCGCGCGCCTTGCCGATTGCCGGCAACAAAATGCCGATCAGCAGCGCGATGATCGATACGACCACCAGAAGTTCGATAATTGTGAATGCTCTGGAATTGAAACGACTTCTCATACGAAATTCCTTTCCGCGGTCAGGAGAGACGAGACCGCCTAGCAGTTGGGACGGGGCGTAATGAATGCTCCAAGCACGACAAACGCCATACCATCCTATCCGCCATCATGGTTTTGCAGGCTTCCGGGCGTGAGCGGCTCGCCTGCGGGTAGAAATGAACCGGTCCCCATCAACCATGGAAGACCGGGCACACATCACTAGTGTACAACTCATACGTCGCGAAGCAACCAAACGATGCAAAAAGCCGCGCCAATTTGACGCGGCTTCATGCGTTCGCCCTTTGTACGGATCACCGTCCCGTTACTTGATGAAATCGCGGCCCTTGATGCCGTCAATCGTCAGAATATGGAAACTAGTGTTCACCCATGGCTCATAGTTGACATCCTCCCAGTATCCGATGGAGTCACCGCCCATCGGCGTATCGCGGCTCCATAGCCCATGATTGGATTGTGCCTTCACCCGGGCATCGGCCTGCTCCGCGTCGTAGCATCCTGCCGGGCCGGTGTGGCCGTCGAAAAACACAGCCACTGGCGATGATGACCCCGCCGCGTTGAAATAATACGGCTCGCAGTCATAAATGGACCCGTTCATCAACGGATTGCAGGCCACCTTGCGGTTCTGCAGCCAATGGTGCTCCATAAGTTGCGTCTTCTGGCTGGTGTACGCGGCTTGAGAGAGCGATGGCGACTTGTGGCCAGCCTCAAGCGTGAACGGGTTTGTGTAGTACGTGTTGCCGCTGCCAGCTTTGCTCAACACCATGGGATTCCACATTGCCGCCGGTGAGTAGCAGTAACTCGTCAACTTGCGTGATCCGACCAGATTCTGTCCGGTGTACTCACCGGGGTGGTCAAACCACTTTTCCGTTGAGTTCAACACAATGTCATCCTTGGGCGCAAAATACACCGGATCGTACCAGCGGCCGTTGACGTAATCGTGAAATGAACGCGCCCCGAGCAATCGAAACGTGCCGAACTTGGCGGTGAAATCAATTGGCACAAAAAACTGATACGAACCCGCCGTAGGATCAGTCAGGTACCAGGTGACCCCTGCATGATCCGTTCCCAGATCCATCACAGGATGGCCATTGGCGTTGGTCGCTGCGTATCCCGCAAAAGCCGCGCCGGCACTGGTCCCGTATCGCGATAGGTAATCTTCCACCCACGTCACTTGTCGGTCGCCCCATTCCGCCGCGTATGTCACAACGGCGGTTCCCATCTGCTTGATGTTGGATTGCGACTGCGTCAGTTTCGCGGAATCACGCGCTTTGCCGATCGCCGGCAGCAGGACTCCTATCAGCAACGCAATGATTGACACCACCACCAGCAACTCGATGATCGTAAACGCCTTGGAGCAGGATTGACTTCTCATACGGAATTCCTTTCCGTCAACTGGGATTTGAATGCCTCTCATTACAAGGCGATAGGCTTGCGTTTGAAATGCTGGGACCTCCCATCATGCGGGAAGATCCCGTACATGATTCAGTCTACAACCTGGATATCTCCATGCAACCAGACGCCATGAAAAAAGCCGCGCCAGATTGGCGCGGCTTGAATGGAGCAAGGATTCAGCAGGCCACTGGCCTGGTTATTTGATGAAATCGCGGCCCTTGATACCGTCAATCGTCAGAATGTGGTAACTGGTCTGCACCCAAGGCTCGTAGTTCACATCAGCAAAGTATCCGGCGGCCAGCAACGGCGTATTCCGGCTCCACAGCCCGTGCGGATTTGACCCAGCCGTCTGGCTGGAGATTCTCGCATCCGCCTGTTCAGAGTCGTAACACCCTGCCGGGCCAACGTGGCCGTCAAAGAACACCGCCACAGGCGATGATGAACCCGCCGCGTTGAAGTAATATGGCTCACATTCCAGCACCGCGCTGCCCGTTACCAATGGATTGCAGGCTACCTTTCGGTTCTGAAGCCAATTGTGCTCCATGATGTGTGTCTTCTGGCTGGCGTACGCGGCCTGCGAGAGCGCTGGCGATCGGAACCCCGCCTCAATCGTGAACGGATCGGTGTAGTACGTGTTGCTGCCTGTTGACTTGCTCAACACCGCCGGATTGAACATCGCGGCCGGTGAAAAGCAGTAACTCGACATTCGGAAGCCGCCGGTAATGGCGCTGTTGGCGTATTCGCCCGGATAGTCCAGCCACGGCTCAACGGAAGTCTGCACAATCGTGTCTTTTGGTGCGTAGAAGATCGGATCGTAGACGCGCCCGCTCATGTAGGTGTTGAACGGGCGAGTGTTGGTGAATCGAAATGTGCCGAACCTGGCTCCGAAATCAAAGGGAAGGTAATTCTCGCCGTAGTCCGCGCTCCAGAGCCACGTCTGACCGATGGCGCTCGTGCCAAGCCAGTGCTCCGGAATATCCATGCCGTTGGCAGTCATCCACGCGCCGCGCGCGGCCGCATAGGAACCGCCGTACCGGGAGAAGTAATCGGGGATGTGTGTCACCTGGCGATCAGACCATTCTGATCCATAGGTCGCTGCGGCAGTTCCCAATTGTTTGATGTTTGACTGCGACTGCGTCAGCCGCGCCGCATCGCGCGCTTTGCCAATCGCCGGCAACAGGATGCCGATCAGCAGTGCGATGATGGAAACCACCACCAGCAATTCGATAATCGTAAAGGCACGAAACGAGGTACGGTTTTTCATGGGTGATCCTTTCGAAGACAGGCATCCGCCAAGGCGGACGGGGGCAAGATGTGTTTCTTGCAAGGAGAACTGAAAACCAGCAACTACGCCGATTGGGAAATGATGGATCAAGTGGCTTGGGTCGGGCGCTTCGACCAATACACCTGCGAAT
>CAZWJR010000260.1:0-3995 GCA_964634655.1 uncultured Isosphaeraceae bacterium
CTTGTACTGGATCATGCCGGCTACCGTGCCGAAGGGGCGGTTGGCGATGTGCCAGGCGACCGTGCGGCGGAACTGCCGCGTGGTGATGCGCCATGGCTAGCCGTCCGGACCCGGCGGGACAACCGGCCCCTGGGGCGTGCCGAACTGCTTGTTGAGGTGGTCGCGAAAGACATTGAGCTGCCGGACGATCTCGACGGAGATGATTGCTCCGGGGCCAGTTCAACAACAGGGAAAGGTAAGAGGTGTGCCTCTACTTAAATGGAAAGCCGCCCCCGGGCATTCCCAGAGGCGGCTTTCTGCGCGCGCGGCTGTGCAGCCCGCTGACCTGCCATCTAGGCGGCCATTTCCAAACCAAAGTGCGGTATCTGGTGCATCCCCACCGGCACCTTCATTTTCGGCATCCGTACCCGGCTCAAAAGTTTTTTCTTCACCCGCTCCGCCATCACAGCCTGTTCGTCCAGGCGATCCTGCTTGCGCTGCGCATCGAGCAATCGCCCCTCCAGCACATGCAAGGCAACCATCGAGCTCAGAACGCCGCTGTACCCCTTCAGCCAGACCACCCGATAGCGCTTGCCTTCGAACTCCTCCGGACTGCTATTGAGCTCCTCGACATTTCCAACCGGCACAAAGCGGTTTGCTCCGATATCGACAAACCCCTGACGCTCCATCACCGTTTCAAACGACACCGGCGTCACGATCCGACCCTTGCTCTTGTCCCGCAGCACGATCACGGCTGCGTTGCGCGGCGCATCAATCGGACCATCCCGATCTTGCCCCAAAGCTTCATTTTCCCGCACCTTGCGCACATACAGAATGTCGCTAGTGCGAACCTTCATCGATTTATTCAAACGTAAGTATTCCATTTTTTCCTCCACACATTGGGGGCAGAAAGGCGCCGCCTGACGATCGGCCCCGCAAGCGGCGCCCCGTTTCTGCTCCTCCTTACTGTTACGCCATACCCAGCTCAGGCGGCACTTCCGGCGCTGTCGTTGCGCCCCCCGACGTGCCCAACGCCTTCTCGCACCGCTGCTTGATCTGCTCCGGCGTGGCAGGGCTCAATGCCATGCCATTGATCAACGCTACGGACGACTTCCATGCGCGCTGCGCATCGTAGCCCGCCTGCGAAAGCGATGATTTCTCATCCTTCGTAAACGCGGCCACTCTGTCCTGCGCGATGTTTGCCACCGGCACAAAGCGGTCGTACCCAATATTGACGGCTTTCAAAGCCGTCTTCAGCTCATCCACGCCAGTGGTCGAGAGCACAGTGCCGTTGCCGTTCGCCAGCGTGAACTTGGTCACGAAGCGTTCAGCGTTGATCCCGGAATTCGCAGCGCGCGATTTGTCTTCCTCGGTAAACGGACCGAAGAACTTGATGTTCTCGCGCACCACCGTGTCGCCCTCGCCGATATCCACCAGATCCAGACCCTGCGATCTGAATTCCACCAGCGAAAGACGCGAAACCTTCGGGCGATCCTCACCCTGCAGCGTCACCTGCGTTCGGAAACCGCTGCCGTCGATATTGTACTTCGCCGCAATCCTCTGGCGATCGTCATCCTCAAGCTCGCTCAGCTTCTTGATGTTCATCGTGTGAACGGCCGCACCATCACCGATGCTCACGAACCGCACCCCGCGCTCGTTAAGCTCCGCAATCGTCCTGGTCGCCCAGAACGAACCAAGCTCCCTGGTCAGCACAACCCGCGTACGGAACTTCGAAGTGTCAGAAGCATTCGCCTGCTCAGCAAAGATCTTTTTCTGCTCAGGCGTGATCGGCTCCAAACGCATGATGTTGCCGCGCACCGCATACTTGCCGCCGCCCACATACACGAGCTGGAAGTCATTCGAGCGCAGATCCTTCACAGATTCGCGGGCGTAGGTAGGATCGATTTTACCCGCCTCGTAAATCTTGCACTGAAACCCGCCCGACGAACCATCCGCATCGCCGCCTTTTGGACCATTCACGATCTGCAGGTAACGAATGCCGCTGACAAGAATTGCCCGCTGCGAACCATCCTCCAAAGTCACTGTAATGGCTTTGGCTTTTACGCTATTATTGGTGTTGTTTACGTTGGTGTTCATAATTAAATACTCCTTTTCGTTTTGATTAGCTATAAAATATGTACAGCGATATTTTCATAATCAACCCTAGATGGTCAATCATTTGATTTTAGAATTTCAATAATTGGCGGATTTCCGCGCCTTTTGCGCCGGATGTTTTTACATATTAAAAAACTACATTTGCAACTTTCAGACGCAAACATCAAAAGCGTCTGGAATTTAATTGTCGGCAGAACATATAACTGCTACAAAAATTATCAGTATTCTCAATTTCGGTACCAGCATCCGAAACGCCCAGGGTTTTCCCCACAGGCCCTGGGCAACCTCCAATCCCGGAAAACTCAGAATTTCGGCCACTCGCGCCACCGGACGACTGGGCAATACGGGCCGCTGGTGCGAAACGGATCCAGCCCAACATAATCGCACCGCGTATAAATGCGGGCCGATCCGGTCCCGACATACGAATACTCATAAAGAACATGCGGATTGCCCCACGCGTGGAGCATCCAGCCCACAGCCCCGACCACCACCAGCCGGCCATTCAGGCTGATGTTCGACTCCGCAAAACTCTGCTTTACAGTCCGCCACAGCGCTCTTTGCACCGCGCCCTTGGGATTGCGCGGATCATCAGGCTCGGGAAAACGTTTCACGACATAAGCCATCAGAACACCACCTCCTTGGGTCCCTTGAACCGCTTGTTCCCGTAACGCCGATTGACCGCGTATTTCGAGCGCATCGGTTCGCACCGCTCATAACCCGGCAGGCTGACCAGCATCACCCGCTCCTGCCGATACAGCACGATCGCCAGCTTCTCCCGCCGCACCATCTCCGGCGTCAGCATAGGCCGCTGCGAGATCGAACGGTTCTCGCCAACCCCATCACTCGCCGCATGGCCCAGCGAATACGATGGCGACAAAATATTCTGCATGCCGCACAGCTCGCTGACCTTCTTGGCCTCCTCATCCGTCGAGATGGCGAAGAACAGCTTCAAATCCGAGTTGTCGAGGATCATCTGCTCACCTTCCGCACCCCACGTGGCGCGCATCTGCGCCCGCGACTGACAAACATTGATCAGGTGAACATTGCCGTCGCCGCGCACGATCGTCATCTGCTTGGGCAGATCCTTCACGACGAAGTTCGCCGCCTCATCATTGATGAAAACCACACGCTGCGGGCATGGATCGCGCTGAAGCTCAAGCAGCATGCACGCGTTCAACATCGCACCGAACGGCTCGAACACCACACGCCGCGAGCTGTCGAAATGATTGTAGATCGTGAGATGACGCCCCTGCGCATCCTTGTATTTAAGGTCGCGATACCGGAACGTCGATTTCTCGGTCAGCTTGTGCAGGATTCCCGACTTCGCATAGGGCATCATCGCCTGTTTGGCGACGTTGATATATTCCTGCAGACCGCCCGGCTTCTTGTCGTTGACCATACCCATCATGCCGCGGGCCATGATCGCCAGATCACCCTCAAGCGCGGTGTCGTATTCCACATCCTCGCATAGCGCGAGGAACATATTCAAATCCGTCACGATCGCCTGAACCGCAGACAGACTGGCGTTCTGCGGATCCTTCACGCAAAGACCGATCATCGCAATCGTGATCACGTCACGGCCGCCCTGGCGCCAATAGGAATTGCGCTCATCCTTGGGCTCCGGCACCAGCGCGAGCGCGATCGTCCGTGCGTCCGTCAGCACGTCCCCACCACCGGCCGCAAGACCGTCCTTGATCAGATCCAGGGGATTGTAGGCTTCCGATCCGCCGACCCCGAGGCGAATGACCCGCTGCCCGAAGCGCCGCGCCCGGTATGCCGATGTCACCTCGAAGTTCTCGCCTTTGACATCCGTCACCACGCAAGGCTGATCGATCAGCCCCAGAAAAATGAAAACCAAATTCCGGTTCTTGCCTGCGCCCGAAGGCGCAACAATCAGCATG
>CAZWJR010000261.1:0-3991 GCA_964634655.1 uncultured Isosphaeraceae bacterium
CCGCAGATTTCGCAGATGGCACAGATGAATTGACGGATTGGATGCGGGTCGATTCACCGCAGAGACGCAGAGGACGTAGAGAATGCAGGGATTGGATTGGCAGGGTGAAACTGGCGCGTCTGAAGGAAAAGGAACAGCATGACGAAAACAACACAGGTCAGCGTGGGTAGTCCCCCGGGGTCGCGTAGCGACCCGGCTATTGCGCTGCCTACCGGGAGCCTTTTGGTGGCAATGTTTGTTTCAGTTATGCTGGTGGCGGGCGGGTGGTCTTTGGCGGTTTGGATGGGTTGGGGCGGGGCGTTTGATCGGACGGATTTTGTGTCTGCGATGGTTGGAATTGGGGTAGCGGGGGTGGTGACTTTGGCGGGAGTTTTGATGATTCGGCCTTGGAAAACGCGGCCGATTGCGGACTGGATGACGTGGTGGCTGGGGGGGACGGTCTTTCGATTGCTGGGCACGCCAGCGGCGGGGTTTTTGCTATACTCCGCCGTTTCGGGAGCCTTGACGGCAAAACCGTTCGGGCTTTCGATCGCTTTGACGTATATTGCCGCACTTTTTGTCGAGGCGGCGGTGTTGGCAAGGCACGTTCATGCTGCCAGCGATCAGCATTCAGCGGTCAGCCAGGACCGTTCAAGTTGAGGGCTGTCGGCGCTTTCTGAAGACTCGTTCGATTTCCAAAGACACCCATGTTTTTCCTTGCAGCCGCTGATCCTACCGACCACGTTCGCGACATGCTCTTTAGCGTGTGGGGCTTTCCTGTCACGTTGCACGCGGTAACGCTGGTGGTTGTGACGGCGATTTTTCTGTTGGCGATGATGTATGCGGCGAGCCGCATTGCGACGGGTGAGGCGGGGCAGGGGAACGAGCGGTACATCACGAAGGGACGCTTCCCGCAGATGGTGGAGGCGATCACGGTGTACCTGCGTGATGAGATGCTGGTGCCGGTGATGGGAGTTGAGACGACGCGGCGGTATCTGCCGTATCTGCTGACGACGTTCTTCTTTATATTGTTCATCAACGTGTTTGGGCTGGTACCGATCGCGGATTTGTTCCACATGGCGGGAGTGCATCAGCCGTGGTTTGGCGGGACGGCGACGGCAAGCATTACGGTGACAGGCGCGTTGGCGATTGTGGCGTTCTTTGTGATTCAGGCCCATGCGATCCGGGAGTTGGGGATCAAAGGATTTCTGCTGCATCTGACGGGTGGGTTGGTTCCCGGGCCGATTTATCTGGCGCCGGTGGTTGCGATTGTGTTTGTGGTGGAGTTGCTGGGGTTGTTCATCAAGCCGGGTGCGCTGGCGATTCGCTTGTTTGCGAACATGGTTGCGGGGCACACGCTGATGGCGGTGTTGCTAGGGTTTGGGCACATGGTTGCGACGCAGGGCGGCGGGCCGGTGGCGGTGGGCGCGGTGTCGCTGGTCTCCGGCGTGGCGGCGATCTTGATCAGTTTCCTGGAATTGTTTGTCGCCTTCCTGCAGGCGTTTATTTTCATGTTCCTGACGGCGGTGTTTATCTCGCTGATGTCTCATCATGATGAGCATGAGCATGATGCCGAGCATGGTCACGAAAAATCGCATTCGGAGGAGGCGCATCCGGCGCATCAGCCGGCCTGATTTTCAAGGGCGGACGCGTGTGGGATGCGGCCGCCCCCCCACTTCCAACTTCCCGTTGTTTCGACGCACCCCACAGTGTCACAGAGTTTTGGAGAGTTTTGTCCATGAAAAAGATTTTCAGCCTTCTTGTTGCGGTTTTTGGTGTGTTGATGATTGCTTCGGACGCTTCGGCGCAAACGACGATGCTGGCGGTGGAGAACATCGGCGGCGGTCTGGCGGCGGGTTTGGCCGTGGTTGGCGCGGGCATCGGCATCGGTTTGATCGGCGCGCATTCCAACGATGCGGTGGCACGCCAACCGGAGATGGCTGGCCGCATCTTCATCAACATGATTCTGACGGCCGCGCTGGTTGAAGGTGCGGCGTTGTTTGCGGTGGTTGTCGGCGGCTTCATCCTCAAGGGCTAATTCACCCGGTTCTTTTGAAAGATCGCACCATGTTCACTTTGCTGTTGGGATTTCAGGAGCACGCAGCGGAAGCGGCCCACGAAGGCACGGGGACGCACGCGCAGGTGCTGGACACGATGAACTGGCTGCCGGGCGTTACGGCGCTGGTGGTGTTTGGTATCGCGTTTTTCGTGCTGGCGGTTTTTGTCTGGCCAAAGATTACGAAGGGGCTTGACGACCGCGAGGCGAAGATTCGGCATGAGATTGAATCGGCTGAACAAGCGCGCGAGCAGGCCAAGGCGGCGCTGACGGAGTATCAGAAGAATCTGGCATCGGCCCGCGAAGAAGCCAACGCCATGATTTCCAAGGCGAAGGCGGATGCGAAGGCGGCGGCGGATGAGATGCGCAACCGCAACCAGACGGAAATGACGGAAATGAAGCAGCGTGCGATGCGGGAGATTGATTCGGCAAAGCATGCGGCGATCAGTTCTCTGCATGAAGAGGCTTCGAATCTGGCGTATGTGATGGCGGGCAAGATTCTGGGACGCGAAATTTTGCCGAGTGATCAGAAGCGCATGCTCGACGAATCGCTGCATCAGTTGGCGAAGGCTGGGAAGAACTGAGGGCAGAGGTCAGAGGTCAGAAGTCAGACAGGCCGGATTGAACGAAAGCAGACGGTTACGAATCATGGCGACGCACATTGATGCTCTTGCAACTGTTTACGCCCGCAGCCTTTTTGAATTGGCGCAGAAGGCGGGCGGTCAGTCCAAGATCACGGAGATCGCGGCGGAACTGGAAGAGATCTGCGAGTTGCTGCGCAGTGACAAGCGGTTCCGGGAGTTTTTTGCTTCGCCAATCGTGGACAAGAAGACACGATCGGCGGCGATGACACGGATTTTCACGAATCGCGTGACGGATTTGATGGTGCGGTTTCTTTTGATTCTCAACAGCAAGGGGCGGCTGAATCATCTGGAGGCAATCGCCAATGCTTTTGATCGGCTGGAGCAGGAGGCGTTTGGGCGTGTTGAGGTTGATGTGTACACGGCTGCGCCGGTTGCGGCGGATCAGTTGAGTTCGCTGCGTGAGCGGATCAAGGCGGCGCTTGGGCGCGATCCGGTGCTGCACTCTTATACAGAGGCGGCGATGCTTGGCGGAATCAAGTTGCGGGTGGGCGACCAGTTGATTGATGGATCGGTCGCGAACAAGTTGCGGCGGATGAAGCGGGACATTTTGACGGATGGGGCCTCGCGTTTGCGGGAGAAGATGAGCCGGTTTATCGAGGAGGGCGGGCGGTAGGAACGTGAGATATTGAAAGCCCGCGGCGCGCACGTCCCGGGTTTTGTTTGAAGGAAGCACATCGAACGAAGGAAGGTTTCACCAGTGAAGATCAAAACCGACGAAATTACATCAGTCATCAAGCAGGAAATCGAGCAGTTCAGCGACGTGCTGGAGATCTCCGAGGTTGGGCGCGTGGTGGAAGTGGGCGACGGTATTGCGCGCATCTACGGGCTTTCCAAGGCGATGGCGGGCGAGTTGCTGGAGTTTGATACATCTGAAGGCGCCATCATGGGACAGGTGATGAACCTGGAACTGGACACCGTGGGCGCGGTGATTTACGGCAGTTACCTGGCGGTGAAGGAAGGCGATACGGTGAAATCCACCGGGCGTTTGCTGGAAGTGCCTGTTGGTGAAGCGCTGCTTGGGCGCGTGGTGGATCCGCTGGGCGCGCCGATTGACGGCGGACCTGCGATCAACACTGGTCTGACGCGGAAACTGGACATCGTGGCTCCGGGAATCGCAGCACGGCAGCCGGTGAAGGAGCCGTTGCAGTTTGGTGTGAAGGCTGTTGACTCCATGATCCCAGTGGGACGCGGACAGCGCGAACTGGTGATCGGCGACCGCAAGACCGGCAAGACGGCGGTTTGCATTGATGCGATCATCAATCAGAAGAAGTATTGGGGCACGCCGGATGCGGTGGTGTGCGTGTACGTTGCG
>CAZWJR010000262.1:0-3977 GCA_964634655.1 uncultured Isosphaeraceae bacterium
CTCTTCCAACACCTGATCGCCAAACGGATGCCCGTACGTGTCGTTGATGCGCTTGAATTTGTCCAGATCGCACAGGATCAGCGAGAGCGGCGCGTTGTGCCGATGCGCAATCGCAATTTCATCACCCAGCCGCTGATCAAAGAACGAACGGTTCCACAGCCCCGTCAAGCCATCAATCTGCGCCCGTTGGGCCAGCATCTGGATCAGCAGCCGAATGCGCACCGCAGATCGCACTCGGGCTTTCAACTCACCCACATCAAACGGCTTGGTCACAAAATCCACCGCGCCCATTTCCAGGCCACGCACCTTGGATTCCGTTGAACACGATCCGGAAAGGAAAATCACGGGAATGTCATGCGTCTTCGGGTCCGCCTTCAGTTGCTCCAACACCTGGAATCCATCCATGCCCGGCATGTCCACATCCAGCAGAATCACTTCCGGCAGAAGAGCCTTGGCGGTTTCAACCCCCTGCGCGCCACTGATTGCACAGTGAATCTCCAGACGCTCGCTCCGAAGACGGGCCTTGAGCAGGCGATGAATCATCTCGGAATCATCGATAGCCAGAAGTCTCGGCCGTCGCTGCTGGGTTTGTTTTTCCGTCTGTTGAGGCATCTATCAGAAGTCCTGGGTGATCATGTCTGCCCCGGTATGGAATACTTCCTTCTCTCTACGCTTATGAACTTGCTGCCGCACGTCGGCACAACGTAATCAATGCTTCTACCTTCTCCGTTACGCAGGTGGCGTCAAACTGTTGCGATGCCAGGAGCGATTCCAGATCAGCCGCGGAATGTGTAATGCTGGGAAAGCCGTAGCCCCCCGCCGCACCCTTGAGTTGATGGGCCAGTTTGGCCAGTTGGGCGGTATCGCCCTGCTGCCAGGCGGAGGTCATGCTGTCGACGCCGTTCTGCAGTTCGCCCAGGAAGTATTCAATGAGTTCCGCCATTTCTGCATCGCCTGCGAATTCACTCACAAGCGGCACACTGGCGGCGCAAGGATAGTCATTTCTCGATGTGGACATGCCATTTTCATCGACCGCCCCCAGCCCCAACTTGCCCGCCAACCGGCGTAATTCCGCCAGACCAATGGTTAGCGGGCCGGTCAGAACGCGCCCGGCGATGGTTGGGCGAACGGGTGAAGATTTTTGCTGGCTGATAATCATGGTGATGTGGTGGAATTGGGAGGGGGCAGATGGGACGCAAGCAGGGCAGCAATTTCCAATACTCAATGGGGGATTACCGAATCCGGCATGGCTTTCGCCAAAGTACCCTTGTCGCTGACCTTGCTCGCCACGCTCTTCCCCTATCATCACCAATGCCCGACCTGCTCTCCATTAACCAGAAGCTTCGCAACCTAAAGCGATACGCCGAGATCATCACCGTCTTAGCCAAGCACGGCTTCGGAGACGTGGTGCAGGAAACAAAACTCGATCGTCTTATTGAGCGCGGCGTGAGCCTCATCAGCGCCGGAAAGCTGACACCCGAGTTTGATCGCATACCCCGCCAAGTTCGTTTGAGAAAAGCGATGGAGGCCCTTGGCCCGACGTTTGTAAAAATGGGTCAGGTGCTTGCGACCCGGCCAGATCTGGTTCCACAGGAGTGGGCCGACGAGTTCAAAAAACTCCACGACGATGTGCCACAGGTTGACTTTGATGTCATCGAACAGCGACTTGAAGAGGAGTTTCCCGGTCGTCGATCGGAGGTATTCCAGTCGGTTCATCACAAGGCCCTCGCGGCAGCCTCCATGGCCCAGGTACATCGCGCGGTGCTTCGTGATGGCACACATGTGGTTATCAAGGTGCTACGACCGGGAATGCGCGAGGTCACTGAAACCGACATGGAGATCATGCATACGCTGGCGGAATGGACCGAACAGCACTTTGCCAACATGGGATACAGCCCCATCGAAGTCGTCAATGAGTTTGCCCGTGAATTGCAGAAGGAAGTTGATCTGACGCATGAAGGTCGCGCCACCGATCGCCTTCGCCTGGCGTTTGCCGATGACCCCGGGGTGATCTTTCCCAAAGTGTACTGGGACGCCACCACGCGCAATATCCTGGCGCTTGAGGAAATCAAAGGCATCTCCTTGGCACGCATGAAGGATGGCGATCTGACCGTCGCCGATCGCAAGAGCGTCGTTGCCAACGGCGCGCGTGCGGTGCTGCGCCAGTGTCTGGAAATCGGATTCTTTCACGCCGACCCGCATCCCGGAAATTTGTTTGCCTTGCCGGGAGGGCGAATTGCTTTTATCGACTGCGGCATGACCGGACAATTGGATACTCGCACGACACAACAATTGGCTGATCTTGTCTCGGGCGTGGTGACCGGTGACACGGATCGCGTGATTGCCGTGACGGGTGTCCTGGCGGATCTCGACCCGGAAAAACTTGATGATCGCGGGTTTCGTGGCGATGTGCGCGAGTTCGTCTCACGATTCCAGAACCAGCCGTTGGATCAATTGAATATTGGGCAGTTGTTGCAGGATTTCTTTGACCGGCTCCGGGCTCATCACATTCGGTGCCCCGGCGATCTGGTGTTTCTCATCAAGGCGCTGACCACTATTGAAAGCGTGGGAGCCACGCTGGACCCTGATTTCCAGATGGCAGAGTTCGCCCAACCTTACGTCGAAAAACTCGTCAAGCGTAAGTACGGCGTTGCAGCGCTGCGGCGGCGAATCACTGCCAGTTTGATGGGCTACAGCGAACTTCTGGAGACACTCCCTGCCGATATCAAGTCGCTCCTGACGCAGGTGCGTCGAAATCGCCTGGCCGTCAATCTTGAACATCGCGGGTTGAATCACCTGACCAACACCATCGAGCACGCCAGCCGGAATATTTCCTTTGCGCTGATAATCGCCGCGATGCTCGTCGGCTCATCAATCCTGGTGCTGGCGGCCCGACAACCGGGGACGGGCGCGCTGTGGTTTCTGGGCGTCGCTGGATTTGTTTCCGCAGCCGTGCTGTCGATCCTGATGGTCGTGAGCAATCGTCGTTTAATCAAAGACAAGGACTGAAGAATCTTGTTCTTGATGCCAGCCATCAAGTTCGTTTTGCGGACTTCTTGTTCGTGCGGCTTTTTCGCTTCTTGTCCACGACCTCTCCCAACCCTTGCAGAAATCCGCTGGCGCCATGAAGGGCCGTGCTGACCGCGCTTCGGGCCGCGCGGGCCGATGCGCTGGCGGTTTCCCGGCCCAGTTCCAGCAGCCGTCCATCGGCGGCTTTCAGCACGCTCTGCGCCGCCGGCTTGATTCGTGTTCCGGCGCGGCGGGAGTGCCGAACAATGGTGTCCAGCTCATCTTTCGCAGCGCCCTTGAGCGATTTGCCTGCCCGTTCCAATGCCGAGATGAAGTCTTCCTCAAGATTGCGAAGGTCCTTGACCGTCCGGGAAGCGTCGTGTTTCACAAACTGCGAACCGCGCTTCGTCACGGATACCACGATGTTCTTTGTGGAACGAGCCGTGGCTTCTGCAGCATCGGTCAATCCATCAACCACCTGCCGGAGAACGTTGCGGCTTGACTGCGGTGCCGCATTGTTCAGACCGACCGCCGTCTCTTCAATGAAATGCTGGGCCAACTTGGGGATATCGCGCAGCGTGAGATCACCGTCACGTAACGCCTTCAGCGTCAAATCGTGAATCCGCTCTCGTACGTCTTTCTTCGGACGACACGTCGTTTTTCGCTTTTTGTGGCCGCCCGTCGCGGTGGAACGGCGAGATTTGACGCTGGCGGCCTTGCGGCGTGGGGATTTCGATTTGGGCTTGGCGTTTGCCATGGCAATGACCTCAATATGGGAGTCATCATCATACGCCCCCGCTGCTCGAAACCCGGCACCACCGCTGGCTGCCGCCAATCCAGTCGCCTCACATCATCAAACCATCGCGCCGACATGACAGTCCTGCGCGCGCCGTTGGGGCTTCAATTGGTTGGATTTTTGACTCGTTCGAGTGGCGTTTTTGATAGCGCCAGGGGGGGTTTTTTGGAAA
>CAZWJR010000263.1:0-3974 GCA_964634655.1 uncultured Isosphaeraceae bacterium
CCTTGCAGAATAAAATCCTCGATCAACCGACCCACTTCGTTATCCGCGAAAGCCGTGCAAACGGCGGTGCGCAGGCCGAAACAGCGGCGCAATCCGCGCGCGACATTGTATTCGCCGCCACCTTCCCAGGCTTTGAATTCGCGCGCTGTGCGCACGCGTCCTTCACCGGGATCCAGGCGGAGCATGATTTCTCCGAGCGCGAGCAGGTCGTACTTGCACGAAGCGGCGGATTTGATTTCCAGAATAGCCATGTGACATTCCGTTCAATTGCGTTTGTTTTTCAAACGATGCGACTCTGGCAAAAACCCGATGGAACTCAATTCAATTTCGCCTTCTTCTCCGAATCATGCCACTTGGCTAATCCCAGCAAACAGATTAGAGTGCCCTTGCCATGATTCTAAACAGCCGTCGCGGTTTCACGTTGATCGAGTTGTTGGTGGTCATCGCAATCATTGCCATCCTCGCCGGCCTGTTGTTGCCCGCTTTGTCAAAAGCCAAAACTCGGGCCTGGCGAATCCAGTGTATCAACAATCACAAGCAATTGAGCCTCACTTGGACATTGTATCAGGAGGATCACGGGGGCGGCCTTCCTTCCAATGTGCGAGGTGTCCCGCCGGCTGGGACCGGACTCAATTGGGTTGAAAGCACGGTTCATGGTGCCACTCCCGGGTTCATCGATCCCAATGCATTGATCGATCCCAAAAGAGCCGGGTTCGCTGCTTACCTGAAAACGCTGGCGGTTTTCAAATGTCCTGCCGAACAGACGGTTTATCCAATGGGGAATCGACGCGTTCCCAAATTGCGCAGCTACTCGATGAACGATTACTTGAACGGCGGCGCACAACAGTACGCTCCCATCCCACCTATAACGTTCTACAAGCGGGCGTCGGAATTTCGCCGGCCCGCGGAGCTGTTTGTTTTCATGGACGTGGAGCCGCTCAGCATCTGCTACACGCCGTTTGAGATTCCCATCAACAATGCTCAGAGTTATTTTACTGCTCCGGGTGCTCTTCATGACAAGAACTCCGGAGTTCTCTCGTTCGCCGACGGCCATTCCGAGTCTCATCGATGGAAGAAACCAGTGCTGCGGACGTCAACTTCGACGCTTATTTCCAACCCTCATCCAGTGGCGAGCTTCTCTCAAGACGTGAGTTATATCCGAACGCGATCTCATCATCTGGCGACTCCGTAGTTAAAGCTGACTCGTTCCGATTTGTATCCCGCGGAAGGCGACGTGACGTAAATTACATACGGGGGAAGAACCGTCCGGTTCGCTGCATGTAATTTCTGTAGTCGTCGCCGAAGCGGGCGATGAGATTTTCCTCCTCCTTCCGCGTGCGAACCACCAGCAAAAACATCACGGCGCACCCTGTGACGAAGAAAAACCAGTTCGCTGTAACCAAGAAGCTGGCGAGAACCAGCAGCGCCGCCGACGTGTAAAGCGGATGCCGTATCCACTGGTAAGGTCCGGTGGTGACGAGTGTGTGCTCCTTCCTCGTCACAACGGTGTCGGTCAAGTTCTTCCCCAGACTGCGGAACATCCATATCAACAGACATCCAGCAACGCCCATGAGACCAACGCCTGTCCAACGCAGCCAGACAGGTAGAGGTGCAGCGGCCCATGCCATGGAATTCGGATTGATGAGATAGGCGATCAACCCGATCCAACCTACGATGCCGGTCAACCGCAATGTAATTAAGATGAACAAGCCTTCCTGTCGTCGGTCGAGTTTCTCGCCCGTTCGCGATTTCAACCGATGCCAGATTCCAATCGGCATGAAGGTGATGAACCAGACGAGAAAAATGAGCCGAAAAGTTTGGTCGTCACTCATGAGTAGGCCGTGGATTTGTAGTCAACATGAGGTTGCGCGCAGGGCTCGCCTCACGCAGCCTCCGGCGTAGCCCGGCAGATCGATCGCGACGGCGGGACTGTTCTTCGCACCCTCCCTTCCCACCTGCGTTGACTTGTCATATCAACTTCTATGGCTTTGGTTCAGTTGGTTCATTTGGCGCTTTTCAAGGCCACGACGGCGCCGGGCGCGCCTAACGCGCGACTCGAACACGGTAGTAGCGCGCCGAGTTGGTGGCACCACCGACTTCCAGCTGGTTCGTGATGACCACGCCGCCGCCCTGAACAAACACCGGTGGACCGAGATCGGTGAAGTTCGTGTTTAAGCTGCCGCCGGGCCCGCCGGAGGCGGCTTGCAGTTGATTGGTTTGCCCGCCTGTGGTCTGCCAGGTGATGCGGACGTCATTGGTGAGCAGCGTAATGCCCGTGATGCGCAACGCGAAGGTCTTGCATTTGCCTACACTGCCGGCTGCCACAATGGATTGGATTTCGGTGGTGGCCAGCGCGCGGGTGAAGATGCCGATCTCATCTATTTGGCCGTTCAGAAAGAATCCGCGGGCATCTTCTGAGCCGGGCGTATCCGCAGGGCTGCCGCGGTGACCGAACTTCAGCGATGAGGTTGAGTTGAGATCGCCAGCGGACGAACCGGAGGCGATTGCGACGCCATCAAGGAAGAGCTTGAGCGCACCGGCGCTGCGGGTTGCGGCTATGTGATACCACACATTCGGATTCAGAGTCTGTGCCGCCGATTTCACCAGAGCGCCGCCAGTTACGGTCAGCCCGATGGAATGGTCTGACAGTTTGGTCAATGACCATCCCGACGTTGCGGAGATCGGATTGAACTTCTGGACGTATTGCTCCGCTAAAACCTGCTCGCCCGCAATACTTGCGAAATTGACCCAGAACTCAATAGTGAAATCTCCCGTGCCCAAGTTCAACGCCGCCGCGTCCGGCACTGTGACATAATCGTTGACTCCATCCAAGCCGAATGCCTGGTTGACGGCGCCCGCAGCGTACGTCGCTCCGCCCTGCAACAAGGCAGGATGGTTGCCTTGCAGATCACTCGCACTGCCGTCGCCCGGCCACCAACCTGCCAACCCTGCGGGGGGCCCCACACAAGATTTGCAATCGCTGGCGCTGCCGACCGCGTAGATCGCCTGAATCTCCTCGGCACCAAGGGCCCGGTTAAATATCCCCACTTCGTCGATCAACCCGCCAAATTTTTCACAACTGCCGGACCCGCCCAGCAGCAACGGCGTATCGTTCGCCGGTCCCAGCGAGCCGGCCGTCGTCGCCGCCAACTGCCCGTTGATGAACAGGCGTAAGGTCGTGCCGTCAAACGTGCCAGCCAGATGCGTCCAGGTGTTGAGCGGCAGATTTTGCCCGGAACAGGCGCAAGATCCGCCGGGGTTGGCGAACCCCAAACCTTCCGCAGTGTCGGTGTTCAAATACAACTGGAAGGTTCCTTCCGTGGAACTGGCGGTGCAGCCCACGCGTTTGCCGATGAAGTGTTGGCGCGAACTGCTAGAGGTTCGATAGACCCACAAGGCTACCGTCATCGGCGAGGCAGGACCGAATCTCAAACTCGGAGTATCGGCGATGCTGACGAAGTCATCCACTCCGTCGAATCTGAACGCTGTGCCGACCATGCCCGCATCGAACGTCGCACCGTTTAGCAGCGTGCCGTGGTTTGTGCCCAAGATGTCGCTTGAGTTGCCGTCGCCTGGCCACCAACTCACCAAGCCTGCGGGCGGTGATACGCACGGTTTGCATTTGCCCGTGCTACCGGCGGTATAGATGGCCTGAATTTCGACGGCGGTTAGAGCACGGTTGAAGATTTCCACCTCATCCATGGCTCCAACAAATCGTATGCCAGCACCCTGATCGGATGCTCGCACGCCGAAATACAGATCGTAACTTGTTCGCGGAGTGAAAACTCCCAGGTTCTGTTGAGCCACTACGCTGCCATTCAAATAAAGCACTGCGTTACCCGATAGTTTGTCGTAAGAGACGGCCACATGCTGGTAGACATTGGAAGTGACAAGGTTCGGAGCGGACGAAAGGATGTGAAATGCTCCGCTCGTGTCTATGAGATTGGCGTAAAGATTGCCTGGGCCCGTTGCGC
>CAZWJR010000264.1:0-3974 GCA_964634655.1 uncultured Isosphaeraceae bacterium
CTTTTTCGCCATTGTTGAGTTTGTAGGATCCGCCGAGGTCATCGGGGGGATAGAAGTCGGGTTCGTTGGTGAAGATGCCGGGGACGTGCGTGTGGCCGACCATGCAGTATTTTTCGACGCGCTCGAAAATCTGCTGCATCTTGACGGGGGAGTTGATGGCGTCTTCAGGGAAGAGGTATTCGTTGATGGGACGGCGTGGGGAGCCGTGGACGCAGAGGAAATCGCCATCAAGGACGCGCACGCGCAACTTGCCGAGGAACTCCCATCGCTTGGCGGCCATGGCGGAATCGGATTCTGCCTCAAACTGAGCGCGGGTCCGATCGGCGGCCTGCTCGGCGGCCTGGTTGAAATTGGTGGGTTCGTAGAGCGCGCCGAAATCGTGGTTGCCCATCAGGGACCAATCGCAGCGCTGGGCAACGAGGTCCACGCATTCCACGGGATTGGGGCCGTAGCCGAGGATATCGCCCAGACAGATAATGCGATCGACCTTTTGAGTGTCGATGTGGGCAAGAACCACCTGAAGGGCTTCCAGGTTGGCGTGAATATCGCTGATGACGGCCGTGCGCAAGAGCAGACAACTCCGGTAGGTAAAGAATCGTCGATGCTAGAGAGGGGGCGCGGGAACGTCAATGCGGCGGGAAAAGCGGCACGCGGAGCCCTGCAGGAACGCCAGTCTGCCGGGACTGGCTGTCATTCCAGACTTATCACGGACACGGAACGGCCGAATCATGCGGCGGCGTGGAGGCGTGACTTCCACTTGGCGATGACGTTGAGCAGTGCGTTGCGGTCAATGGGTTTGGTGGCGTAGTCATCGCAGCCCGCGCGAATGCATTTCTCGCGGTCGCCTTCCATGGCGTGAGCGGTTAGAGCGATGATTGAGCCCGCGTAACCCTTGTTGCGGAGATGGGCGGTGGCGCTGTAGCCATCCATCTCCGGCATCTGCATATCCATGAGGATGACATCGAATTGAGCGGCTTGCGAAGATTGATTTCCTGATGCGTTCAACACCAACTCGCAGGCGATGCGGCCATTCTCGGCGATGGTGACGATGGCGCCGGCTTTGCGAAGGTGGAAGGAAATGAGGCGCTGATTGTCCGGACCGTCTTCAGCAAGAAGGATGTTGACGCCCGCAAGCGACGCCACAGCAGGCTGCGCGCTGGTTTGCGCGGATTGCGGAGTATCGCAGGATGCAATCGCGTCGGTGGTGAAGAGACCAGCCTCATGGAGCGGATCGAGCATTCTCACGCTTTCAAGCGAGCCTGTTTCAATCGTGACGGAGAAGCAGGAACCCTTGCCCAGCTCGCTGGCAATGGTGATGTCGCCTCCGAGCATTCCGGCGAGGCGGCGTGAGATGGTGAGGCCAAGGCCTGTGCCGCCGAAGAGGCGTGTGGTGGAAGTGTCGGCTTGTGTGAAGGGCGCGAACAACTTGCCTTGTTGTTCCGGCGTGAGGCCGATGCCGGTGTCGACGACATCGAAGCGGAGTTGTGGAGCGGTCGGCGATCGGCTGTCAGCAGACGGAGGTTGAGTTTGATTGCTGATCACTGAATGCTGATTGCCTGGATCGAGGCGCACAACAACCCTTACTTCGCCGGCTTTTGTGAACTTGATTGCGTTGCCGCAGAGGTTGAGGAGAATCTGGCGGAGTCGAGTGGGATCGCTCTGGATGGAGGCGGGAATGGGACCTTCGTATTGGACGGTGAATTGGAGGTCTTTTTCCAAGGCGCGGCCGCGCATCAATGAAGCGACATCCGCGACTATCTCAACCGGAGAGCAGGCGATGCGCTCCACGATCATTTTGCCGGCTTCGATCTTGGAAATATCAAGGATGTCGTTGATGATGGAGAGGAGGTGTGTGCTGTTTCGGCGAATGGTCTGGATGCATTCCAGGCGATCGCTGGAGCCTTGGGTGGGATCAACCATGAGATCTGCGTAGCCAAGAATGGCGGTCATGGGAGTGCGGATTTCATGGCTCATGTTTGCCAGGAAGTGGCTCTTGGCGTGGTTGGCGGCTTCCGCGGCGATCAGGGCTTTTTCAAGATCGGCGGTGCGGTCGGCGATCTGTTGCTGAAGCGTTTCGTTGAACTGGCGCAGGTCTTCATCGCGGCGCTTGACGGCGGTGCGCATTTCTTCAAAAGCGGTGCAGAGGCGTCCAAGTTCATCGTGGCGTTCGGTTTGAATGGGTTCGGAGAATTCGCCACCGGCGATGCGTTCGCTGGCGCGAACCAGATGGCCGACGCGGCGGCTCCAGATACCGACCGCAAGGAAGATGATGAGTCCGCTGCCGGAAGAAATGAGCAGGCCTGTGGAAAGGCGGAAATCCGCAGCCTCTTGTTGAGCATGCAACAGCGGCGTGGTGGAGAGCGCGATGAGCGCCCGCCCAAGCACCTGGGGTGAATCGTGGGCCACCGCCACTTCAGGCGCAAGCAAGTTTTGAGAGGATGCGGATTTTGCGGCGGACACAATGGTGCCTTCACCAAGGAGAAACGCCGGGCTCCGTACACGACCTTCCTTGAAGGCGAGCCAGAGGCCCTCTTCACGAGCCGCATGCGCGGCAAGGGTGCCATCGCCTTCGTAAATGGCGGCAAAGAGAATGTCTTCATTTGAGACGAGCGAGGAAGCCAGTCGCTTCAATTCGGCCTTGTCGCGAGTAGCCAAAGCGACTTCCGATGCACGGGACAGGCAGCGGGCCATGGTGTTGGCGGTTTGCGATTGAATTGTTTCGATAATCGCGCCGGTGTGCAGGAACATAATGATGGCGTTCAACGCGAGACCGAGCACAATGATGCCCAGCACGAACATCGTGGTTTTGAGTCGCAGACTGATTTGGTCAAGGAATGAACGCATGGGATCGCAACCGGCGGGAACCGCTGGTGTTACTTCGACAACAAACGGCCTGGAAGTCAGTCCGTCGGCGATTCTCGGACCAAAAAGGTTGGGTCTATCGGCTTTCGTGAGGCCGAGGCGGCGTTACAATGCCTGACTTTCCGCATCTGTGAAAAGGAAGACCACGTGGCAGAGAATTCCCCGGCGAAGCATTACGATCTGATAGTCATTGGCGGCGGACCCGGCGGGTACATTGCTGCGATCCGGGCGGGGCAATTGGGCCTGAAAACGCTGTGCATTGAGCGAGACCGGCTGGGCGGCGTGTGCCTGAACTGGGGCTGCATCCCCACCAAGGCGCTGCTGCACAACGCGGAGTTGTATCGGGAGGCGATCACGCACGGCAAGGAATGGGGATTCAACATTGAGAAGCATTCGGTGGATTGGTCGCGCATCATCGGGCGCAGCCGGGACATCACCACAAAGATGAACAACGGGATTGCGTTCCTCTTCAAGAAGTACAAGGTGGATCATGTGCAGGGGCACGCCAAAATTGTGAGCGGCAAATCCGCGCACGGGCCGTGCAAGGTGGAGGTACATGAGCCGACGGGCACGCCGGGGAACGAAGCGTACTACCACGGCGGAGCGGGCAAGTTGAAAGAGACGATTACGGCGGACAAGGTGATCATTGCCACCGGAGCCGCGCCGCGAGAACTGCCATTTGCGAAAGTGGATGGCAAGACGATTATTTCTTCGTACGACGCGATGAACCTGCCGAAGAAGCCGGCCTCGATGGTGGTGGTGGGTTCCGGGGCGATCGGGATGGAGTTTGCGTATTTCTACAACGCGTTTGGAACGAAGGTGACGGTGGTGGAGATGGTGGATCGCATTCTGCCGGTGGAAGATGATGATGTTTCCAAAGCGGCGGTGAAGGCGTTCACCAAGCAGGGGATTGAGTTCTTTGTGAGCCACACCGTGAAAGCGGTGGACAAGAAAAATGACGGCGGGGCAACGGTGACAATTGTGGATGTGGCGGATGAAAAGAAATCACAGAAGATCGATTGCGAGGTTGTTCTGCTGGCCATCGGCGTTGGGGCACGGATGGATGGGCTGGTGGATGAAAAACTTGGCTTGAAGATTGAGAAGGGGCACAT
>CAZWJR010000265.1:0-3953 GCA_964634655.1 uncultured Isosphaeraceae bacterium
ATTCCGCGACCCCGCTGGGGTCGAATCGCCGCCTCACCGTAGAATGACTCCATGAATCGCCCCCGCCCCCGGTTGCGAACGCTGATCGTGTTCCTGCTGCTGGGCGCGATCGTGAATGTCGCGGTGGCGTGGGGATGTGCGGCGTTTATCTCGCTCGCAATGACGAACTACAAAGGCCAAGGCTTTAGCGCAGCCGACACGCCATGTTGGATGGTCTGGCGATTTGAAGGCCGTGGCGCAACTACAGTCATCCATCAGGAAGTAAATGCTGCCACGTTCGCTTCTTATCTCTCAAACAATTCGATTAATCCGACTCTTGCGTTCTCGGGCATGCGGGCGCCGCCATCTGCGGAGACAGCGATATCGACCCGAGTTTGGATTGCAGACGCTCGCGGCTGGCCAATGAAATCGATGTGGTGCGAGTACTCCTCCTATCAGTTTCGCGTCAATATGGGGCCGCGGGGGACACGACGTCCTCCGTCAGGAGAAATTCACGGCGGTATTTGGTTGAGCAATACAGAATCGACAGAACTCTTTGTTGCAACACTGAGGAGGACGCTGCCCTGCCGTCCCATCTGGCCCGGCTTCGCAATCAACACGATTTTGTTCGCCGCGATTCTTTGGCTGTGCTTCGCCGCGCCCGGCATTGTGCGCCGCTGCATCCGCATCAAGCGCGGCCAGTGCCCGGCGTGTGGCTACCCAATTGGGACGAGTGAAGTTTGTACGGAATGCGGCGAGCCGGTGGCTAAGATCGAGAACCGCTAAGCGGCTTTCAACGGCGCAAAATCCTCGGTGCGAAGACTCGATTCGTTCACGTGAGCCAGCGCTCGATTAATCTCTTGCTCTGTTACCATCTGCGGATGCACGATCTCGATTCCGATGGCCCGGCCATCCGCCGCATAATCTATGACCAAAACTTCGCTGAAGCGTTCGGTCCGCGCGCTGCGGTCATCCGGGCGGCGTGGCAGAAACAAATACGCCGCGAACGGCTTTCCTTTTCGATATGAAATCTCAAGGTATCGGTCTGACATTGCGATTATTCTAGCCAGTATGCCGTGACAACGATGAGGGTCTGTTCCAGTTCGTCGGGCTCCACAACGATTTCCCATCGCTCTGAATCATGCGCGGCTTCGATGCAAAAGCGGCCCGGCATGGTGGACGGATGAAAGCCGGTCGCATCGTCGAGCATCATTCGCAGGTCAATCTCGGTGAATCCACGCTCCTGCATACGCTCAATGACGTGGGGCGAAATGACAACTTCGTACATCCACCATTGCGGCCACGGATGCATGGCGGCATCGTACCCGTGGAAAAGTGTGCTGGCATCTTCCGGGAGGCATTTGGCGGCTGCCTCTCTCCCGCGATAACCTTTGCGTTATGTCCACTACGCAATCCGCCCCTGCCGGTAGTTCCGGGAGCCCCGGCCCCGCTGCATCGCTTCTTCGCACGCCGTTCTACAACTTCCATGTCGAACATGGCGGGAAGATGGTTGATTTTGCTGGCTGGGAGATGCCTTTGCATTACGGCTCCATTCTGGAGGAGCATCATCAGGTGCGGAAGTCGGGCGGGCTGTTTGATGTTTCGCACATGGGGCGGCTGCGGTTCAGCGGACGGGATGCGCGGAAGTTTTTGGATCATGTCTGCACGCGGCAGATTTTTGACATGACGGCGGGCGCGGCGCGGTACTCCATCGTCTGCAACGTGCGCGGCGGGTGTCTGGATGATGTGCTGGTGTACCGCATTGATGATGCGGAGTTTGTGATGGTGTGTAATGCTTCCAACCGGTTGAAGCTGCTGGATCACTTCAATGCGGTGAAAAATGCGCAGGGGATGGTGTTCAAGTTTGCGGATGAGACGATGACGACGGCGATGATTGCGGTGCAGGGGCCGAAGGTAATTGAGATGATCTCGAATTTTTCGCGGGAGATTCCGAGTTTGAAACGGTATCGCTTCACGACGAAGAATTTGATTTTTGCGAAGGTGATGATTTCGCGGACGGGGTACACGGGGGAGGATGGGGTGGAAGTGATTTTGCCCGCCAAATTTGCGGGGAATGCGATTGGGATGATGGCAGGGAACATTGGGCAGGACAACGCGCTGGTGAAGCCGACGGGTTTGGGGGCGCGGGATTCGCTGCGGTTGGAAGCGGGGATGGCGCTGTATGGCCATGAGATTACGGAGGATATTGATCCGCTTTCGGCGGGATTGAACTTTGCGATCAAGCTGGACAAATCGAAGGATAATCCGGAGGTCGGCCGGTTTATTGGGCAGGATGCGCTGGAGAAAATTGCGGCGGATGGATTGAAAAGGAAACTTGTGGGGTTGAAACTTGAAGGCAAGCGCAGCGCCCGGCAGCACATGAAGGTGCTGAAGGCGGGAAGCGAAATTGGTGAAGTGACGAGCGGTTGCTTGAGTCCGACGCTGGGTTATCCGATTGCGATGGCGTATGTTGATGTGGGGCAAAGTGAAGTTGGAAACGCAATGCAAATCGATATCGGCAAGGCAATGGTTGAAGCGCAAGTGGTGCCGCTGCCGTTTTACAAAGCCTAGCGGTCAGCCGTTAGCGTTCAGCAGTCAGCGTAGTCCAGCCAGGTTAATCGGATCGTTCGTCGCTACTCACTGATTGCGGACCGCGGGTCGCTGATCGCTGTTTGTTCTGCCGGAGTTCCCACCCATGGCCATGGCGATTTTCATTCTGTTTTTTCTGGTGATGTTGAGTTGTTTTCTGTCGCTTTCGGAATTTGCGGTGGTTTCATCGCGGCGGATGCGACTGGAGCAATCGGCGCAGCGGGGTCATCGCGGGGCGAAGGCGGCGCTGCTGCTGATGGACGCGCCCACGCGGTTTCTCTCCACGGTGCAGATCGGCAATACGTTGTGTGCCATTATTGCAGGGGCGCTGGGAGAGGCGGAGTTGACGGAGGATTTGACGTCGCTGCTTTCTCGGTCTGAATCGATTGCGCCGCATGCAAGCAAGATATCGACGGTGATTGTGGTTTCGATCATCACGTACACGTGGCTGGTGATTGGCGAACTTGTGCCAAAGCGAGTGGCGTTGAACGCGCCGGAACCAATCGCGGCGGTGATTGCGGCACCGATGCGAGTGCTTTCGCTGATCATGGCGCCGGCGGTGAACGTGCTTAGCCATTCGGTTGATCTTGTGCTGCGGCTGTTTCCGGCCAAGAACATGCAGGCGCAGAACATTACGGAAGATGAAATCCGCGGGTTGATAGCGCAGGCAACGCGGGCCGGGACGTTTCTGGAAATGGAACGAGAACTTGTGGATCGTATTTTTCGGCTGGGGGATCAGTGCGCTGATGGTGCCACGGGCAGATATAGCGTGGCTGGAGTTCAACGCGCCGATCGAGCGGATCCGGCTGGCGGTGGCGACGAATTCACATTCACATTTTCCGGTGTGCGATGGCGGGCTGGACCGGATTATCGGAGTGGTTCACCTGAAAGAGATGATTCAGGCGGGCATTCTCACGAAACAGATAGATTTGAAGATTTTGGCGCGCAAGCCGATGTTTGTTCCGGAGTCGATGCCTGCGTTGCGTCTGCTGGAGGCTTTCCGCAAGGGGCAGACGCACATTGCGTTTGTGCTGGATGAGTACGGCGTGACGACGGGTCTTCTCACGCTCAACGACATTGTTGAGGGAATGCTGGGGCAAATTGCGCGATTTGGAGAGGACGCGGAACCATTGGCGGTGCGGCGCGATGATGGATCATGGTTGATTGATGGCAGCCTGCCGGTGCATGATGTGAAGGCGCTGATGCAGGTGGATACGTTGCCGCACGAGGATCGGACATCGTTTCAGACGGCGGCGGGTTTTGTGATGACGTATTTGGGACATGTGCCGCGCACGGGCGAGTGGTTTGCGTTTGACCGATTTCGCATGGAGGTTGTGGACATGGATCGGCACCGGATTGACAAGATTTTGCTGACGTTTACGGGG
>CAZWJR010000266.1:0-3940 GCA_964634655.1 uncultured Isosphaeraceae bacterium
CGCCGAAACATCGCCGATCATGTCCACCGGCACCGTGATCTCCAACTTCACATACGGCTCCAGCAGTACAGGCTTGGCCTTGTGAATGGCATCAATGAACGCTTTGCGGCCAGCCGTGATAAACGCCACTTCCTTGGAATCCACCGGATGGTGCTTGCCGTCGTACACGGAAACCTTGATCCCGTGCATCGGATAACCAGCAAACGCGCCTTCCACCATCACTCGCCGCACACCTTTTTCAATCGCTGGCAAATACTGCCGCGGCACCGATCCACCAAAGGTGTCATCCACAAACAGCAGACCGCCATCCACACCTTCTTCTGAACCGTTGAGCGGCTCCACACGCAAATACACTTCGCCGAACTGCCCTGATCCACCCGTCTGCTTCTTGTGACGATGATGACCTTCCGCCTTTGAAGTAATCGTTTCCTTGTATGCGACCTTCGGCTGCCGCGTGTTCACAACCACGCCATACCGATCCTTCAGCAACCGCAACTTGATCCGCAGATGCTGCTCACCAAGACCGCGCAGCACCGTTTCAGCGGTCGCCTTCGGCCGTTCAATTTCCAACGTCGGATCTTCCGCAATCATCTTGTGGAGAGCCTCGCTTAACTTGCTCTCGGCCCCCTTCGTCGCCACTTCAATCGCCAACCCGTACATCGGCTTTGGCAAGGGCAGCGGCCGCAGGTGCAGATCATCACCGATATCCCCCATGTGCAATACCGCGTTGTAGGCAATCTCCTCCACCTTGGCGACCGCCCCAACATCACCCGCAATGAGTTGATCGATTTCCTTGTGATCCTTCCCCTGAATCTTGAAAACGTGCGCGATGCGAATGCCCTTCTTGTTGTCATTCACATGAGGATGAATCTCGTGCCCCACATGCCCCTGATGCACACGGAAGAAGCACAACTTGCCCACGTACGGGTCCGATGAAACCTTAAAGACGTGGGCCACAAGGCTCTTCTTGGAATCCGCAACGGACATGAACTCCTGCTTCGCCCCATCCTTGTTGAACTCAAACGGCCGGGGATTGCCTTCCAGCGGGTTCGGGCACAGATGCGCGATCGCATGCATGAATTCCTTCACGCCAATGTCGTTCTTGCCGGAGACAAACGCGATGGGAATCAAATGGCCCTCGCGCAAAGCCTTCTCAAACGGTGCATGCAACTGCTCCGGCGTCACGCTCCCCTGCTCCAGATACTTCGCCATCAACTCTTCATCCACCTCCACCACTTGATCAATGAGCGCGGTATGGAATTCCGCCACATCGCCGAGATCGCTCTCCCCTGTCGCCGCCCCGAAACAATCAATAATCGTCTTGCCCCCATTGGCCGGAAGGTTAATCGGCCGGCACACATCACCAAACGCCTCGCGGATGTTCTCCAGCAGTTCCAGATGATCTGATGCCGTATCAATCTTGTTGATCAGAATCATCCGTGGCAGGTTGCGTTCCTTGGCAACCTTCATCACCCGCCGCGTCACCACCTCAATACCCGCCGCTTCATCAATCACCACCACCACTGTTTCTACCGCAGGAAAAACGCTGATCGTCTTGCCGATGAAATCCGGACTGCCCGGCGTATCAATCAGGTTGACATGAGCCCCTTCGTAATCGAAGTGGGTGATCGCACTATCCAGACTGTGCTTGAATTCCTTCGCCAGATCATCGGAATCGCACACCGTGTTGCCATCTTCTATGCGCCCCGCCCGGCCAATCACACCGGCGTGATGCAGCATGTGCTCCACCAGTGTCGTCTTTCCCGATCCAGCCCCCCCGGTAAGGGCAATGTTGCGGATGTCAGCCGTGGTGTACTTGGGCATGGGATGTCCTCTTTTCTAAAATCGAAACACGGATGGTAACACACGATTTGCACGTTGGGTACGGGCAAATCACCCCGTGAAAAACCCGTTTGTCGCAGAACCAAACCGCTCAAAGTTTCCCACCCGTCCCCTATTCTTTTAGACTAGGACGGGTTCAACCAGATCGTTGGGGTTGAATCCACAGATTTCGCAGATCACGCAGGTGGAAGACAACGCAAACCAAACATCAATCCATCTGCGGTATCTGCGACATCTGCGGATAATCACGCTGTACAAGCGATGAATGCGCTGGATGAATTGGCCTTTGGCCATTGGACTTTGGATTTTCACGATTTGGACTTCGCCCTTGCCCAACCCGCGCTTCCACATTGTTCTGCTCAACCCGGAGATTCCCAACAACACCGGGAACATCGGCCGCACCGCCGCCGCCACCGGCTGCCGCCTGCACGTCATCCACCCCATCGGTTTCGACATGGATGAAAAAGCACGCCGCCGCGCAGGGCTCGACTATTGGCACCTCGTCGATTGCGTGGAGCACGAATCGTGGGAAAAGTTTCTCGAAGCCGAAGGCTTCGCACAGAACCCTCTCCCCTTGAGGGGAGAGGGCCGGGTGCGGGGTGACACGATCGACCTGGAATCCGCTCCCCAAAATTCAAAATCACTTTGGCTCTACACCACAAAATCCACCAAGCCCCACTGGGAAGCAACTTTCGCGCTCGGAGATTACTTCCTCTTCGGCAAGGAATCCGCAGGCGTCCCCGATGACATCCATTCATGGTTCGTAAAAACCCATGGCGAAGACCACCGCATCACCCTGCCAATGATCGACAACCCCGCCGCCAGATCACTCAACCTCGCCACCGCCGTCTGCGCCGCTGTGTATGAAGGATTGCGGCAAATCTCCACATAGCACCCGGCATGATGCGCTGTTCACTTTGCAAGTTCTGCGTTTCAAATCGTCAGATGAAGACTTGCTGCGGCAATATCTGTAGGCCGAAACGTGGGTCGAGTGACGCATGGAACGAAACCCACCGCATCCCTTCGCCTCCGAATTAGTGGGTCTGGCTATCGCGCTGGCTTTCCTATTTACTGCCTGCTTTGGCTTGCTTGCCCTCGAAATATTGCGCCGGATCAAGTCCACACAATGATCGAAACAGCATTTCGTACCTCTCGGCTAGGGTGGCATTGCCTTCTCTGGAGTACCGGGTAAGAGCACTGTGAGCGAATGAAAGGGCAATGTACGCCGCTTGAATGCGATCATCCAATGCAAAGGTCATCAACGCCGCCTCTGAAAATGGAGTAATGCTTACTTCCCCGTCGAGGTCTCGAAACACCAATGAAAGTGCATGACTCGCAAGACCTATGATTGTCTTCTCTTCGGGCGTGTTACCCGTTGCCGCCGCTTCCTTCTCAAGCATTTTGACCAAACCAGCGCCAACGACTATTCGCGGCCATTTTGCCACTTTGCTTTCGAGTGAATAGGCGTGCGCTAGGGACGAACCAACAATCTCTCCCTTCGTGATCTCGGCACCATAACCAATAGCAACCCCTCCGCGAACGGGCTGTCGGCGCAACAGCATTTGAAGCATCGTGCTGGACAGCGATCCGAACAAAGCAACGACGTCGTGCATCGTTGTCACATTTGAATCAGAAATCGGTACCGACACGCTCACGCAATCAGAGAACCAGTGAAGCACAGCTTCATGCTTATGCCCTTCCTTCCAGATTCTTTGAAACTCAGGGCCGAGGGATTCCATTCCTTCCGGTACCGTTCTACCTGAAACGCCTTCGAAAGCCCTGTAGAAGTCCTCAAAGGCCTTTCTCACATTCCTCACCGGGGCAAATGACCGCTTTACAATGCTTCTTACATGTGCCTCGTCAGCGTTGTCGTAGATTTGGTCTAGTTCGACAAGTGTGTTACTTAGTCCCAACAAATCTACGAACGCGGTGATATACCCCCTAACCTGAAACTCCTTCGCAAAATGCTCTGGAATGTGGCTCATGACAACCTTTGCCTATTCCGCTCTACCCGGAGTTCGCTTGATCCACCAAACCGAATGCGCAGCGACGGCAGCATGTGTGCGGGATTGTCCCAGACCGTAACGAGGTTTCGTGT
>CAZWJR010000267.1:0-3931 GCA_964634655.1 uncultured Isosphaeraceae bacterium
CAGGAAGTGGGGGATCTGCCATACAAAGAGGACCGCGCCCAGAAACCACGCGCCTGGGTCAATTCTTCCCGAAGCCGCCACCCAACCAAGCATCGGCGGAATCGCTCCGCACACCGCGCCAACCAGCGTGTTCAAAGTTGTAAGAACTTTCAACGGCGTATAAGCGACGACATAAAGGACAATCGTCAATAACGCCAACCCTGCCGCCATTGCGTTGACATACATCGCCAACATTCCGACACCCGTCACACCCATCACAATCGCCGCCGCCAGACTGTGCCGCAGGCTCATTGCGCCAGAGGGCAGGGGACGCGACCGCGTGCGGTGCATGAGGCGATCGCGCTCAATTTCCAAAATCTGGTTCATGGCACTTGCCGCACCCGCTGCCAACGCGGTGCCAATCACCGTTACCGAAAAGACGAACCAGTCAAACGAGCCCCGGCTGCCCATGACGAAACCAACTGCCGCGGTGAGCAGGACAAGTGCGCTCAACCGGGCCTTGGTCAATTGCATATAGAGGTTGCCCAAGCCACGCCGCGCGGCTGCGCCATCGCCGCTTGCGGAAATCGGGACGACATCAGCCGGGGTGGATGCAAGTGTGCTCATTGGGCCAGCAATCTTGGAGAAAACAGGGGCAAATGGGCGGGGCTCAAGCCATCGATCGGCCCGCAGTATAACCAGAATCGTCTTTGTGAATTTAATCACATACTATACGGCTGCCTGCCCGATGGCTAATTTCAAGCCCCATGAACGCTGAAAACGTCACCAATCATCTGCCAGTTCCCAATGCCAGGGGCCGTGCGCTGGCGGTTGGCTTTGGGGTGACGGTGGCGATGTGGGCGGTGGCATATGTTTCCCTCTTGCAGCCGGGGCTGGTGGTTGGCGAATTGCTGTTTGCCATGGAGTTGGGGTGTCTGTTCGTGGGCGGGGTGATCGTTGGGCGGGCGGCTTTGCCGAATGAAGAGGGTTGGGCGGCGGGGATGAAAATTGGTTTTGTTTCGGCGACGCTCAATTTGTTGCTCATTGGCAGTTTGGTGGGCGGCGCGAAGAACGGAGATTCGTTTTTCTATGGCGCGATCTGGGTTGTTGGGTTGTTCGCTGTCTCGGCGGTTCTGGGAATGCTGGGCGGGGCGACGGGATCCATGCTGCGATCGGATTTGCAGCGAGAGAGGCCAACGCCGCACAACTGGCACTACTCGTTCATCTGCGTAGCGGCGGCCACGGTGCTGCTGCTGCTGATCACCGGCGGGCTGGTGACGGGACTCAAGGCAGGGCTGGCGGTGCCGGATTGGCCGAACACCTTTGGTCACAACATGCTGCTGTATCCCGTGACGGAAATGGTGGGCGGCATCTACTTTGAACACGCGCATCGGCTTTACGGAATGCTGGTGGGCGTGACGGCGATCACGGTGGCGGTCAGCATGTTTTTTCTGGATCGACGAGGTTGGCTGCGCGGGTTGGCAATTGCGTATCTGCTGATGGTTTGCGTGCAGGGGTACATGGGCGGGGCGAGGGTTTTTGAGAAGAGCACATTTCTGGCGATCGTGCATGGTGTGTTCGCGCAGATTGTTTTCTGCACGATTGTTTTTCTGGCGGCTTGCACTTCCACGACCTGGAAATCGCCACCGCAAGTGGCGGGCAATCGGTCGTTGGTGACGGATCGACGGTGGTCGCACATTTTGTCGATCGCGCTGGTGCTGCAACTGGGCTTGGGGGCTTCGTACCGTCACATGCAGCGGGCGATGGAGAATCCGCCGCAGCCGATTCACGTGTTGTTCACGCACATTGGCGTGGCGTTGCTCGTGATGATTCTCATTATTGTGGTGGGCGGCAGGGCGTGGGGCGTGCATCGGGATCGACCGGTTTTGCCTGCGCTGGGCAGGACGTTGCTGATTCTTCTGACTGCACAATTGACGCTGGGGGTTCTGGCGGTGATCGTGGTGGCCAAGAGCCAGCCGCATGTTGATCCTCCGGTGTTTGAGGTTGTCATCACGACGGCGCATCAGATTACCGGTGCGATGATGCTGGCGACTTCTGTTTTGCTTACGGTTTGGACACGACGATTGCAGAGGTCAGAGGTCAGAGGTCAGAAGTCAGAAGTCGCGAGTCCGTGATTACTCCTTTGTTGGTGTGGCAGACTTTTCCGGGGCGAAGTCGGGGTGGTGTTTTTTGAAAACTTCCATGAGTTCGCGGTCGATGCGCTTGCGCAGGCCTGGTGAGGCGATGGAGCCGTGGTCTTTGCCGGGTTCGATTTCGATGGTGGCTTTGCTGTTGAGTTTTTCCTGCGATTGCTGGAGCAGGCGGGTTGCGCCATCGAGGTAGAAGGTGTCGAGGTCGCCCATGAAGACGTTGATGCGCTGGCCATCATCGAGTTTGGGGCCGAGGGTTGCCCAGTTGTTTTCGAGGATGAGGCGGATGTCGTACTTCTTCCATGACTCGGCGACGGCGGTGTTCACGTTGCCGGTGGCGCGGTCGTAGAGGGGTTTGGGGTTGCCGGTGTCGCCACGATTGTTTTCGGAATTTGGTGGACTGAAGACCCATTCAAAGGAGCGGAGCTGGCCGCCGTCGCCGTAGACGACTTCCATCTTGGCGAAATCGTCGTACCAGGCCATGATGTGCTCGCCCTGGCGGGCGAGGGGTCTGCGAGCGCCTTGTTCATCGGTGTACATGTTTGAGCCGGACTTGTAGAGATCGATGCGCTGAAAATCGCGGAAGTCGACGGGGTCCGGAGCGACGGACCATGTGCCGCCGAAGGTTTGGGGGTAGGTGATCTGGAGCCAGAGGCTGGACCATCCGCCGGAGGAGTGGCCGCTTAGGAAACGAGCGTAGGGAGAGGCGACGAGGCGGTAGGTTTTTTCCAGATGGGGGATGAACTCTTCTGTGAGAGCGGAGCCGCGCGGGCCGTTGTTGGCGGAATCTGCAAAGACATGGTGGCCGCCGTAGCAGGAGGGGTCGAGGACGATGCGGAAGATCTGGTCGTCGTAGCCGGTTGGTGTCCATGCGCGGATCATGCCGGAGGCGGAGGTGTGATCGCTGCCGAAGCCGCCGATCCAGTACAGGGCGGGGTACTTGCAATCGGCGTTTGCGGAATCTTCGTAGCCTTTGGGCAGGATAATGGCGGCGCGCATGGTGATATCGCGGTGATAGAAGTTGGACAGGCGATCGCTTTTGAGTTGGGCAAGTTTGATGCGGTCGGTTTCTTTGAAGGGGGTTTCGTGGGCGACTTGATCGATTTTGAGGTTGATGTTGCCGGTGGATGGGCCATCGAGTTTTTGTTTGAGGACGGCGGAGTAGGCGGTTCCTTCGCCGGTGCCGATTTCCGGTGAATCGAGATTGCGGCGCATGACGGCCTGGATGGAGTAGTCTTTTTCCTTGATGTCGCTGATCTTGCTGGGGAAACTGATTGCGTTGTCATCGAAGACGAGGGGCGAATCGGGCTTCCAGTTCTTGACATCGAGAGCGAAGAAGGGCTGGGTGCCAAACCATGCAGGGCCGAAGCGGGGTTCCTGTCGGACGCCGGCGCCCCCGGAAAGCATGAGGTAGACGCGGCCGGTGAAGGTGGGAGAGCCGGCGATGACGGGGTCCCATGTGACGGTGAAGGTGAGGGGCGCGGCGGGTTGGGCAGGTGTTTGCGCCTGCGGGGCGGTTTGGGGGTGGACCTGCGGCGGCGTTTGGGCGGTGGCGATGGCGGAGAAGCAGGTGAGGAAGAGGGGAAGAAGGAGGCGGGGGGAAGGCATGGGGAGACTCCGGGTTGGGGAGGGGATTATGGCAGATGGGAGGGAAGGGGAGCGGGGGGAGAGGGGAAGAAGTGAGGGGGTGAATGGGTGAATGGGTGAGGGGGTGATTTTGGATTTTGGATCGTGGGGGCGGGGTGGTTTTTGGGGTGGGGTGGTGTAGTTTGCGCGCGCCGTTGGGGCTTCAATTGGTTGGT
>CAZWJR010000268.1:0-3920 GCA_964634655.1 uncultured Isosphaeraceae bacterium
TTGAGTTTGTTCGCTTTCTCATCGCGGGCCGCCAGTTCCGCTTGCTGGGCTTCGCGCTGCGCCTGCGCCTCTGCCAGCGGCTGAAACACCATCATGTACGCCGCTGCGGTAATGCCAATGCACGCTGCAAGGCCGGCCAGGTCGATCTTGATCCACTTCATTGAATTGTTCTTGGTGGCAGGCATGAATCGCTCAATTCCTATGGTTGCGTGGTGACGGACGCCACACCCGGTTTTTCCGACGAGTTGCCGATGGCGGCCTGAATGCGAAACGCAATTGCATCCGAGGTCAGAAACGGTTCTCTTCGTGTTTCCAGCAGGCGAACCTGATCGAAGAGTTTCAGTTGCTCCAGCCGCAGAACAAACTGCGTAACGGCGGATTGCGTTCGACCCAAACCGGCGATGGACAGCACAAAACGGTCCGAGTTTGCAGGAGGAGTCGCCGATGACGTTGCCGCTTTGTCATCTGTCTTTGCTGGAGTGGTGGACGATGGCGCGGCGCCAGGTGTTGGCGCCGTTGGTGGCGGCGGTGCCTCAACCAGTTGCTTGAGTTGGAACGAACGAAGCACCACATCGCCGGGTGGCGGTGGCCCCATGTTGTCTGTTTCAGTCAGGCTTTGCGACACCACCGCCAGCAGGATGCTCCAGTCACATTGCTCCGCCACGACGTTTCGAGTTTCCCAGAGGTCCCGCGCGTGTTTCAACTCTACGCGAAGGTTCTTGGCAGCCTCGTCGGATTTTTCGATCTCCGATTTCAACCCAGCCAGTTGATTCGTTACGGTCCTGCTGTCAAAGACCCACGCCACCCGGGTGAACGCAACAACGAGCACCACCAGCGAGCCATACGCCGCTCCAACGGTGAACCAGACTTTGGTGCGGGCACGCCGCTGCTTGGCATCCTGCCTGGCGATTGGAATGAGGTTGATGCAGGTCATGCGGCCTCCGATCGGGTTGGGGCTGCTTGGGCCTCGTTGGTCCACATCGCCAGCCCCATGGCCATCGTGAGCGTGGCGCCGCGCGAACCGGAATAGGCATACATCAATGGGGCCGGGCACTGTGGTGCGGTGGACAATTCGATCGGCGCGGCTGCCCGAACTTCCATATCCAGTTCGCGAGCCAGATATTCAGCCATGCCGGGAATAACGGCTCCTTCGCCCATTGCCAGGAGCAGCTTGGGCGTTGAATCGGCGTAACGGTGACCCATGTATGCACATGAAGTGCGCACATCGTTGGCGATCGATTCAAAATATTTGCCGAGAACTTTTCGCGCTTCCGGTCGACTGACACTCATGCCCTCGTTGGTCAAGACCAGATCAGCAAGTTCGGCGGATAGGCCGGCTTGTTCCATGAGCGAACGATGCACGGGTGCCACTCCCGAATCGTCCAGAACACGTTGATAGACAACTACGTCCTGGTGCCGCAGAACGACGGCGGCTGAATTCCAGCGCAATGCCAGCAAAGCAGCGGAGTTTGCCTGCGGCGATATTGCCGAGGGCGCTGTTGATACGGAAGACTGGCACGCGCGCAGCATTGCCCAACATTGGGCATCAAGCGCCTGCACGTCCCAGCCGTGTTGCTCAAACACATCCATCAACGGCGCGGCATCCGTGTAGGGAAATGCTACTGCCATGACCGTTCCGGAGCCGCCTCGGTCGCTGGCGTTTCCGCCGGTACCCCTTTGACGATGGGGAAGTTCCCAGTGGGCAAGTTCAAACGTGCCGGGCTCGCACTTGTGCATTCGGGCAATCTCAATGCGGGCGATCTGATCGACCGGAGCGCCGGAACTGGCTGGAGGCGAATCAAGGACGCCGGTCAGTAATTTGTCGTTGGGAACCGCAAGGACGACTCGGTTGCCTTTGAAACCCTGGCGCACAAGAACACCGCTCAACCGTTCAATTTCAGCAGAATTCGGAGGATACTCCGAGCCCAGGCGCGCCAGTGTTGTTGCGGCCTCGATGTGCCACGAGGCTCCATGACGGCTCAATTGCACGGCGTTGATCGAACGACCGTCGATGTCGATTCCAATGGGGCTAAGAGCGGTTCGGGCCGGCCATTTCAGTTGTTTCATCCGCCACCTCCTGCGGCCGACGTAAGGTCGAACAGCGGCAAGAACATGCTGATTGCGATCACACCAACCATGAGTCCGAGCAGAATCAGAATCATCGGTTCGAGAATGCTGGTAAGCGATTTGATGATGATCTCGTTCTCCTCATCCAGAAAGTCTGAAATGCTCACCAGCAAAGGTCCCACTTGCCCGGACTCCTCACCGTTGCGAATCGCCTCGGTTACATAAGGATTAACCAGTTTGCTGGCAGCAAACGCGGTGCTCATCTGATCGCCGCGCGTCACGGCCTCTTCAGCCTTGCCCACGAGTTCCTCGTAGTGGCTGTTGGTGGCGGATTGACGGGTCAATCCCAGCGCGTCCAAAAGCGGCACGTGACTCTCAACCAGCACACCCAGCACGCGCATGATTCGAGCGGTGGCAAAACTGCGAACGATCTTGCCGAACGGCGGGGCCGTGATGACGGCGGTATCGGCCAAGCGCCTGCCTCGAGGGGTTTTCATCCACAACTTGATTCCGATCGCAGTGGGAATTAGCGTTCCCAACACAAGCCACCAGTACGACCGCATGAAGTTGCTTAGCCACATCAGGAATTTTGTGGTTGGCGGCAACGGAGTATCCAAGGTTTCGTACAGGCCTTCGAAGCGCGGCAAGATGAATCCGATCATCAACGAAAGCACGCCCACAGCCACCACCAGCAACAGGCACGGATAGGTGAGCGTGCCGATGATCGAACTGCGAACCTTCAATTGTTGGCGTGTCAGCGACGCAAGTCGCGCCAGCATCTTGTCGAGATTGCCGCCCGCTTCGCCGGCCGCCACCAGACTGCGATAGATCGAATCGAAGCAGCGCGGATGATGTTCCAGTGCATCCGACAGCGTGGCGCCTTCCTCGATGCGTCGGCGAATGTCCGCAATGATGCCGCGCCAGGCAGGGTCGTCGGATTGTCGCTCCAGCGCGGTGAGACTCTGCACAAGCGGGGTTCCCGTGGCCAGCAGCACCTGTAACTGGCGAGTGAACATGGCAAGACTCTTGTGACGACGCTTGGGAGCGCGACCGGCTTTTGCTGCGGCCTTTTTGCCGGAGGCTGCGCCACCTGCGCTGGGCTTGATTTCAGAAACGAACAATCCCTGGCGACGCAGCCGTTCGCTGGCCTCCGTCATGTCGTTGGCCTCGATGGTGTCCGCGACGGCTCGACCGTTCTTATCGAACGCCTGATAGGCAAGTTTCATTGGTTGCTCTCCTGGTGACGCATCATGCTGCCTCCTTCAAGGCTGGTGCAATGAGGCAGTGATCGGCCGCCGGTGCGGTGCCTTCTTCGCCTTCGCTGTGCGTGGCGCGAAGCACTTCTTCAAGGCTGGTTTTTCCCGCAAGGGCGATCAAGACACCTTCTTCGCGCAGTGTCAGCCCGCCCAGGCGGCAGAATTCAGCCCTTAACTCATGCGAAGGCGCCCCGCGATGAATCTGTTTGCGCAACTCGCTGGTGACCTCCATCACTTCGTAGATGCCAATTCGCTTTTGAAATCCGCTGTCATGACATTGCTGGCATCCGACGCCCTTGCGAAAGGCGCGGCCGGTTTTGTCGGATAGTCCCGCGTCGTGGAGCACATGTTCCGTTGGGTAGTACTTTGTGGCGCAGGACGGACAAATCGTCCGAACCAGACGTTGTGCCACCGCGCCGTTGAGCGCGCTGGAAAGCAGATACGACTCAATGTTCATGTCCATCAATCGCGCCACCGATCCGGGCGCATCGTTGGTGTGCAGCGTGGCGAGAACAAGGTGACCGGTGAGCGCGGCTTGAACACCCACGCGCGCTGTCTCTTCGTCTCGCATCTCGCCCACCATGATCACATCGGGGT